>JAWXTR010000004.1:0-55396 GCA_044433365.1 Rikenellaceae bacterium | reverse complement strand
TGAGATTTTTTGCTATTGAATCGAAAATATAGTGGTTCTATATTGAGATTTAATAGTGAAAAATATCGCTCCAAGAGTGCTATTAAGAATATGGCAATAATTGTTTTACACTACTTACTATTTTATTTATAGGGGAGTTCTAATAATTGGTTTTATTTGATTTTTTATTTTGAGGTTTTAGATTTGGATTTTGCAAAATGTGGGCGTAGCGGTGTCTACGGTGCATTTTGTAAAATTCAAAGATGAAGCCTCAAAATGAAAAAGCGTTAAAATCCAATTTTTAGAAGTTCCCTATAGGTCAATTGTCAAAATTTCGCTCCCAAGTCGTACTTTTGCCACTCTCTCCTCTCTAATATTGTAGGCGTAATCGTAGATTGGTTCTACTATAACCTCTCCATTAAGATTTATATAACCAAATTTGCCATTAATCTTTACTACACCATATCCAAAAGCAAAACTATTAGCCTCTTCAAATTTTGGAGCAATTACCTCTCTATAATTTTCATCAAAATATCCATACATTCCACCTCTTTTCATCAAACTTCGCCCACAGCGAGATGGAGATATAAGCTGGTAGTTAAAATCCACTAAGGTTTTACCCTTTTTAGAAATTACACCCCACGCTCCTTTAAATTCCACACAAAAACGGTCAAAACTATCTTTATGAATATCGTTAAAAATTGCTGGGATAACTACCTCCAAACAGCTAGAGTCCTTAATTCCATATTTCAAATAGTTCTCTGACAGGAAAGGTTCACTACCGATTAAATCGGTAGAGTAAAATCTCTCTAGTATAACTTCAATCCATCTATAAAGATTTTCTACAGCTGGTGATTCGCTTTGAAGAAGAGATATAAAGGTTGAAAATAGTATATCATCGCTATATAGATTTACAACCTGATTAAAAAGTTCAGATTTTTGAGAAATAATATCGTCTGGTACAAAAATTGGGAAATCGTCGCCACTATATACCATATATAATGATAAATCTCTCTTTAGAACAAGCAACGTGGCAATGATTATTAGTAGCGGATAGTCGTCAATTCGTCCATTGTAGTAGTTCTCGTCTCTTAAAGGGTGGCGATATAGGTAGGTGCCTATCTCACTAATGGGAGAACAGTTAAGATTTTCGATATAAGCGTTGTTAAAGTCGATTAGTACTACATCTACGCATTTATCACGATTAACATTCATTTTGTTGATAACTTCACAGTTTTCAACAGTAAAACTGTTATTAACACCCATGTCGATAACTTTGTTGACAACTTTGTTGATAACTGTTTCATCAATTATAGTTTTTGGACTACTTAGGTTAACAATATTGTCTGATTTTGGGGCAGTTTGCAGCAGAATATTCTCAGCTTTTATATCGCCATGAGCAAAAGGAGCAGATAATAGTTTTAGGGAGAATTGTAGAAGAGCCTCAACAACATCGTCGATTTCATACTCAACTATTTCACCCCTTTTTAGCATATATACATACTCTGAAAGTGTTGTCCCATCTACCCAACTGGATAATTCGACAGGAAGTTCAGTTTTAATATTTGATAGGTCGTAAATAGTTAGTTCGTTTTCTAAAATTTGGGAGTGGTTAAGGAAGCTATATTCGCAATTTTTGAAATAGTTATTAACAGCTCTTAATCCGTCGATATGCTGTTTGTCACAGTTGAAATAACATTTTAGTGCAAACCAACTATAGTTTTTCTTAACCTTGAAAACGACTGAATTTACGCCACTATAAAATATTGGTACACCATGACTATCCATTTCCACTTCAATATCATATAGGGAGCTAAAGTGGAGTTTTGGATTTAGAACTGCATCTACAAAGCAGCTAATATTTATATTTTGCATTTTGGGTAATACTGTCTTAGTTTAATTTTAGGGAACTTCTAATAATTGGATTTCATCTGCTTTTTCATTTTGAAATCTTATCTTTGAATTTAGAACTCCCCTTAAATTTCAAATCCGTATTCGTATTAAGTAGTGTAAAACAATTATTGCCATATTCTTAATAGCACTCTTGGAGCGATATTTTTCACTATTAAATCTCAATATAGAACCACTATATTTTCGATTCAATAGCAAAAAATCTCATCTCCAATAGCACTTTTAAAAATACACCAATAATTATTTTACCCTACTTAGTATTTAACAGTAAATAAATCTTTTTTCATCACCCTCTCTTTATTATCGACAAGTGTAAGGTTTATCTCTCTAATTCCACGCACCATTTTTTTATCGAACGGATATTTAAAGCTATCTTTTCCTTCAAAATTTATCTCCTCCTCGCCCTCAGTTATCTCGCCCGAGCGATATTTTACACTCCAAAGCAGTTTATATTCTTTGCGAGGCAAATCACGTCTATTTTCTACCGAAAAACCATCTTCACCAACTTCAAATACATACTCAATAAAGTTGTCGGTCACACTATTTGAAAAGAGAGAGTTTAGATTCTCTATAATTACCCCCGACATCTTATTATTTCGCTCTACGGCACTCCATATTTCGTTGAAATTACTTACATCTTCAACCATTACAACAACAGGTTGTGGTGTTGGTGAGTCATACGATTCGATATCAGTTAATGAAAGATTTCTAGCCAGATAAATATCGCTATTCCACTCTCTAGTAGCATTTTCAAAAGCCACAGGAACAGCCACTTTTTTATCCTCTAAAGCGATGTAGCTTTGATACATATTATATCCATTACTACCATCACTACCGAGTACTACTGTAAAGATAGAGGGGTAGTTTTTTACCGCTTCATACAAATTTAGAGTACGAGCAATATGACTTTTTACAAGCTCTGGATTGTTGCCAAGCCCATATCTAAGCTCTTTCCCAGAACTGCTGCTATTGATATTTGCAACATTAAAAATATAGAGACCTGCCTTAGCTGCTAACTCATAAAATTTGCTATTTTGAGCACCTACAACCCATATTGTATTGACCTCATGCTCTTTAAGTAGTTGAAAAAGAGTCGACAAACCATCTTCTGTTGGAGGCATATCGCTTTGAGATAGTTTTACCCCTTTAATAGCCTCATTTCGACCATTTATAAGCAACTTACCATCCTCAATGCAAACATCTTTAAAGCCAATTGGAAGCTCTACAAACTCCGTAAAGCGCATATCACGCTGTATTCTGACCCTTGCTGTAAAAAGATTTGGTTCTACACTATCCCATCTTTTAACGTTGTGAATAGGCACGTTAAAATAGACAGTATCTTTATCTTTCATATTAAGCTCCGAGAATTTATTTTGAGTATCGACAATCTCTCCTTCGCTATCCAAAAGCTCGAAATATACTTTTACCTCTTTCTGGTTAAGGTAGTGAGTTTTGATAACTGCACCAAACTCTAAGAGTCCATTTTTATAGGTTGGGTCGAAAGAAATTTTGGCAATATAGTCGCTAAGCTGTAGTTTTGGGACTGAATACACCGTAACATCTCCTCTAATTGCAAGCCCTCCAAAACTATCATCAGACTCAAGATATGAGGCTGCACCATAACCATACGACACGATTGCTAAGCTGTTTAACACCCCTTTTTGACAAGCAGAGGTGATATCATAGTTACCAATAGCCTTTGAATCTTCATTAAAACCAACTTTTCTGCCATTTACATAGATTAAAGATGAGGCAGATAGATGTTCGATAGCGATAAAAACCTGACGTTCGTCCCAAGTTAGTGGAACTTTAAATGTTGTACGAAAAATTACCGCAGGGTTGTTTTCTGGAAGATTTAGCTCAAATTCACCTTCATTTACCTTTAATTTACTCTCTGGGAGTAGGTTAAGTCCTCGTTTAATATCATAATCTTGCCATGCAGAAGAGTCAAAATCTTTCGCTACAAGCTCATCATCAATATCCTCTTTTGATTCAAAAAAAAGATATTTCCACCCCTCAGATAGAGGTTGGTAGAAGTGTGAATTGTTTATATCACCAGTTTGAAACTCTTTTATAAAGCCATGAGTGAAGAACGGAGTACGTGGATAGTCGTTCTTAATGCTATCACCACTAATATTATTTATTGAAATTGGATTATTTACGCTCTCTTGCGCAAATGCCTGATTTATTGAAAAAATCAGCAGTAAAAGGTATGTTATCGAATTTTTAATCATCATCTTATAGTTGTAGTAATGGGAATTTATAAAGGGAAGTTCCCCTAATATTATTATTAGGTAAATTTAACGCATTAACAGTTAGCACATTAATAGTTAACAAAATTCACCACGTTACAAAGTTAAAGATTTTTTTTGTTATTTTTGAAAATTTCAGATAAAAAGATTTACAAAATACGCAAATCACCAAAAAAAAGAGTGCTAAAGAAGAAACCCTCTCTAGCACTCAAGAAAAAATATTTAAATTTACTTCTTACGAGACATTACTTTAGCAACCTTTTCAACGATTGCACTGCTATTTAAACCGTACTTCTCTAGCAGCTCAGAAGGAGTACCACTTTGACCAAATTTATCATCTACAGCAACCATTTCTAATGGAGCAGGAGCATTAAGAGCTAAAAGCTGAGCGACACTATCACCAAGACCACCATTCATAAAGTGCTCTTCGGCTGTTACAACACAACCAGTTTTTGAAACACTCTCCAAAATCATCTCTTTGTCGAGAGGTTTGATAGTGTGAATATTGATAAGCTCTACCGATATACCCTTCTCTTCAAGCTCTTCGCAAGCCAAAACAGCTTCCCAAACAAGATGACCTGTAGCAATAATTGTAACATCACTACCCTCAATCATTTTGATACCTTTACCAATTTCAAACGGATAGTTTTCGTCGGTAAATACAGGTACTACTGGACGACCAAAACGAAGATATACAGGACCAACCATCTCTGCTGCTGCAATAGTAGCTAATTTTGTTTGGTTAAAATCGCAAGGATTGATAACCGTCATATTTGGAAGCATTTTTAATTGTCCTAAATCTTCCATAACTTGGTGAGTAGCACCATCTTCGCCAAGAGTTACACCAGCGTGCGAACCAGCAATCTTAACGTTTGTATTTGCGTAAGCAATTGATTGACGAATTTGGTCGAGAATACGAGTAGTTGCAAAGTTTGCAAAAGTCCCAATGAAAGGAACCATACCAGCTGTAGCCATACCTGCTGCTACTGATGCCATATTTGCCTCAGCGATACCAGCTTGATAGAAACGCTCTGGGAACTCTTTTTTAAGACCATCCATCTTTACCGAACCAGTAAGGTCGGCACAAAGAGCAACAATTTTAGGATTTTTGCGAGCAGCCTCTAGTAGACCAACACCAAAACCTGAACGAGTATCTTTTTTATCTTTAATTTCGAATCTTTTCATTGTGTAAGAATTATTAACAATTAATGGTTAAGAGGTAAACTATTAATAGTCACCTAAAGTCTCAGGAAGTTGAGCTAAAGCAGCATCTTTTTGAGCCATATTAGGAGCTTTACCGTGATATTCATTTGTACCACACATAAAGTCGACACCTTTACCCATCTCAGTTTTCATAATCACCATAACTGGTTTACCGCCACCAAGAAGTGAAGAGGCTTTCTCCATTTTTTCGATAATATCTTCAAAATCGTGACCATCCATCTCAACTACATTCCAACCAAATGCAGCCCAACGCTCAGAAGGGTTGCCTAGAGTTAGAACTTCGTCGCAGGTACCATCAATTTGCTGGTTGTTGTAGTCGATAACAGCGATTAGATTGTCGATTTTGTTGGCAGAGGCAAACATTGCAGCCTCCCACACTTGACCCTCTTGAGTTTCGCCATCGCCCATTAACACAAATACTCTATTTTCGTCGCCAGAGGCTTTTTTAGCCATTGCGTGACCTATACCACATGAAAGACCTTGACCTAAAGAACCAGACGACATACGAATACCTTTAACTCCATAACATACAGAAGGGTGTCCTTGAAGTCTTGTTCCTAGTTTACGAAACGTTGCAAGCTCCGAAACAGGGAAATAGCCATTATGAGCCAATACACTATACCAAACAGGCGAAATATGACCATTTGAAAGATAGAACACATCTTCACCCTCACCCTCTAAGGTAAAAGTTTCAGGATTATGTTTCATTATCTTAGAATATAATGCCACCATAAAATCTGTTGCACCAAGCGAACCACCTGGGTGACCCGATGCTACATCTGCAACCATACGAATTATATCACGGCGTACTTGCGATGCTAAATCTTCCAAACTTTTAAATTTGCTCATTTTTCGACTTATTGAATTTATGGGAACTCCTAAAATCTGACTTTCGGAATTTTTCCGTTTTAAGGCTTCACCTTTTGATTTTGCAAATAAGGGCGGTAGGAACCACTACAGCCCTTGTTTGCAAAATCTAAAGCCTTAAAACAAAAAATCTCTTAAAATCCAGAATTTAGAACTCCCTTTATAATAGAATAGCTAAATATCTGTAAAACAGCGATATTTTAAACAAAAATCTATTTTTCTACCATTTTGTAAAAATTACTTTTGCTTTTGCAAAGATATGAAACTATTTTAAATTATAACGAATATTTCTATTTTTTATTTTTAAAAGTGGCTATAACCGATTGAGAACCCACCATTTTATCACCCAATTTTACCTTTACTTTTGCATTTAGGGGTAGAAAAACATCTACACGAGAGCCAAATTTTATAAATCCACAACGAGAATTTTGCGCAAAACTCTCACCCTCGACAGCATACGACACAATACGTTTTGCAAGAAGCCCCGCAATTTGACGAAACATTATTTTTTCACCATTTTCCATCACCACTACAGTAGATGTACGCTCATTTTCAGTAGAAGATTTAGGATGCCATGCCACCATAAATTCACCATTGTGGTGACGAAAATATTCAACCTTTCCAGCCACTGGAAACCAATTTGCATGCACATTCCAGATAGACATAAACACCGAAACTTGAATACACTCTGTTTTTAGGTATTCATCTTCGTAGACACGCTCCGAAACCACCACTGTACCATCGGCAGGCGAATATACATTGTCGTCATCTATTAGTGTAGTTCGATAAGGCAATCTGAAAAATCGCAAAATAAATGCAAATAATAGAAAGCAGATTGAACCTATAGTAATTGTTGCCCAAAGAGGCAAAAATAGGTAGGATGCAACTGTTAGAACAACAAATATCAACAGTGCATTTCTAATTATTCCGTATCCTTCTTTATCTATTGTCATAATCTTAGTTAATTAACAAAGCATATAAAGCGTAAAAAATTGGAGTAGCAAAATATAGTGCGTCAAAACGGTCGAGCATACCACCATGTCCCGGAATCACATTTCCACTATCCTTTACTCCCAACGAACGTTTAATCATCGACTCAAATAGGTCGCCAATAACTGCTGCATTTGCGGTGAAAAGAGCAATTATTGTCCACAAAAATGGCGATTGACCAAAATATCGAGCTATAAAGATAGCAATAATCATTGAACAAACAATACCTCCAAAATAGCCCTCCCAGCTCTTCTTAGGCGATAACCTTTCGCATAATTTTGATTTTCCGAATGTTACACCGACTACATAAGCCCCAACATCGTTGCTCCAAACTAAAAAAAGTAGAGCAATAATCAATTTTCCATCAAGTGTAAAGAGCAACATCATCGGTAAAAAGGCATAAACCAAAGAAAAAATTTCATATCCAAGAAATTTTAATGGTTCGCTTACCTTTAAGAATGTTTGCAAAATAAATCGTAGAATAAAGGCTACCGATAGGATTGAAATTATCAACAGAGTCTCTGTTTCGATATATATCATTATTGCTGTAGCCACTGCTAGGGTAGAGATAAAAAGTTTTAAAGGCGGTTTTTCACTTTCAACTTCTAAAATCGAAAGAAGCTCGTAAGCCCCACCTACGCCAATTATCGTAAGCACAATAAAACGACTAATGTCGGAGAGCAAAATCCCCGACAATAAAACTGCGACAAGCAGCAAACCACTTATCGAGCGTGTAATAAAATTTTTATCTATCTTCATCTATGTATATTTTAGAAGTTCCCTTTAAATAAAGCCTTATATAGATAATCATATAAGGCTTTATTTAAATTATTCTGATTTACTTTGATTAGAGTTATCGTTATTATCCGAACCAGTTTCTTTTATTTCTAGAGAAGGAGTATCGTTAGAGTTATCGTCAGAGTTGTCATCATCTGCAATAGCTGCCTCAGCCATAAGTGCCTCATTGATTACCATCTCTCTATCATACTCTTCGTTTCGAACACGTTTTCCAAAAATCTCTTCTAAGTCGTCAGAGAAAACCACCTCACGAGCAAGCAACAGCTCAGCAAGCTTAGTGAATCCATCCTTATACTCCATAAGAATTTTTTTTGCAGCAGCATAAGCCTCTTCTACAAGTTTTTTTACCTCTTTATCAATCTCCTTAGCTGTATCTTCGCTATAAGGCTTAGTAAAGGTGTCGTTTCCACTCGAATCATAATAGCTCATATTGCCTATTTTATCGCTCATACCGTAGTAGGCAATCATTGCATACGCCATTTTTGTCGAACGCTCCAAGTCGTTGAGTGCACCTGTAGATATTTCACCAAAAGTAAGCTCTTCGGCTACCCTACCGCCAAGAAGCGATGAAAGTTCGTGAAGAAGCTGCTCACGAGTGGTAATTTGACGCTCTTGAGGCATATACCAAGCAGCACCTAGAGCCTTTCCTCGAGGGATAATTGTCACTTTAATTAGCGGATTGGCATGCTCTAACATCCAACTTACTGTAGCGTGTCCTGCTTCATGATAGGCAATAGTGTGTTTTTCACGTCTTGTAAATAGCTTACTTTTTCGCTCTAAACCGCCAATAATTCTATCGACAGCATCCAAAAAGTCCTGTTTTTCAACCGCTTTTTTATCATGACGGGCAGCAATTAGAGCCGCCTCATTACACACATTTGCTATATCGGCTCCTGAAAAACCTGGAGTCTGTTTTGATAAAAATTCTGAATTAAAATCGTCAGCAAGTTTAATTTTTGCTAGATGTACATTAAAAATCTGCGCACGTTCGGTAATATCTGGAAGCTCAACATGAATTTGGCGGTCGAAACGTCCAGCACGAAGCAGTGCTTTATCCAGAATATCGGCACGGTTGGTTGCTGCAAGTATTATTACACCTGCATTAGTGCCAAATCCATCCATTTCGGTAAGAAGCTGATTAAGTGTATTTTCACGCTCATCATTTGATGAAAAACCACCATTTTTTGAACGAGCACGACCTATAGCATCAATCTCGTCAATAAAAACGATACATGGAGCTTTTGATTTTGCTTGAGCAAATAAATCTCTCACTCTCGATGCCCCAACACCGACAAACATCTCAACAAAATCAGAACCACTAATCGAAAAGAAAGGCACATCTGCCTCACCTGCAACAGCTTTAGCAAGAAGAGTTTTACCAGTACCTGGAGGTCCTACAAGTAGCGCACCTTTAGGGATTTTACCACCAAGTTCGCTATATTTTGAGGGGTTTTTAAGGAAATCTACAATCTCCATAACCTCAACTTTTGCCTCTGCTAAGCCTGCAACATCTTTAAAGTTAATCTTAACCTTATTGTTTTTGTCAAAAACTTGAGCCTTTGCCTTACCTACGCTAAATACGTTTGAGCCACCAGAGCCACCAGAGCCTCTGTTCATCATTCGCATTACTAAAAGTAGCGCACCAATCATTAAGAAAATTGGGAAAATTGAGCTAAAAAATGAGTCCCACATACTATGCTGCTCTTCAAAACGAATTTCAGCCTTTTCGCTAACACCTTGTTGAGCATCTTCAAAATCATTTTCAAATTTTTCTAACGAACCGATACGAAACTCAAATTGAGCACCAGTAGAGGGGATATTTTTGTACTTATCCACACTTTTGAAATCGTCGATTTGGTCTGGTTTTAAATATACCTGCGCAATCTTATCATTAACGACAACTATCTCTTTTACAGCACCTATCTCCAACATTTCACTCTTAACACTCTGCCATGAAACCTCTTTAGTGATTGTATTTTCACCAAAGATATTCCACACCAAAAGTAGTAGAGGAATTAGAAGATAGATCCAATAGATATTAAACTTTCTTTTTTTCATAATTTTTCCTAATGTTTTAATAGAGTCATATTTCTTCAAAAAGCAGATAAAATAGGCTCTAGAATATCGAATAGCATCTAAATAACACTAAATTAAGTGATTTTAGTATGAGGGGTTCTAAATTCTGTATCTTTATAGATTTTAGAGTTTCCCGTATGCTATAAATATTGGATAAAAACTTAAATTTTGACAATTTAAGTAGGGTAAAATAATTATTGGTGTATTTTTAAAAGTGCTATTGGAGATGAGATTTTTTGCTATTGAATCGAAAATATAGTGGTTCTATATTGAGATTTAATAGTGAAAAATATCGCTCCAAGAGTGCTATTAAGAATATGGCAATAATTGTTTTACACTACTTATTACAACTCACTCTTCTCACTTGCCAATATAAGTCCACCAATTTGACCTATAGGAGAGTTCTAATAATTGGTTTTATTCGATTTTTAGAAGTTCCCTATAATTATTTTACTCCTCGTAGTGATGTAGCTCAAATGGAAGATCTGACCATAAATCTTCAAGAGCATAAAAATCACGAGCTTCAGTTTGGAAGATATGAACCATAATGTCGCCATAATCCATAATTACCCAAATACCATTTTCACGACCCTCTACACGCCACACTTTCTCACAGTATGTAGTCTCTAACTTCTCCTCAATACCATCAGCAATAGCCACTACTTGCGTAGTAGAGTCGGCATTGCACACTATAAACCAATCGGTTATAGAGCCCTCTGCTTCACGCATATCGATAGATACTACATTTTTTGCTTTTTTGTCTTGTGCAGCTTCAACTATTTGATTTTTCAATCCACTCATCTTTTAATTTTACTTTAATATTTTTTTAGAATAGGGCAAAATTAATGCCCTTAACAAAAATTATCATAGAAGAGTCTTAAAAAGAGTGAAAAAACTCTTTTTTAAAAATCCCTACTCAAATTAGGGTGCAAAGTTAACCCTTTTTTGTAAATATCTCAATTATTTGAGCTAATTTTATTGGAATATACTATTACTTGCCCTTTTTCGACTAAGAAATAGGCTTTTATAGGGTCTTTTTTTACCTCTACATATATATATCCACTACTATTTTCGGTAAAATTATCATACTTAATATTCTTAATTGAAATATCGGTAAAAATGTCAATATCCTTGCCTTTTGCTAGCTTGTATATTGCCTCTTTTGTAGCCCAATATAGAGCAAATTCAAGATTAGAGAGAGGCTTTATATCGTTATTAGTTAGGTATCTATGCGAAATTTTCAGATAATCTCTATCCAGTAGCTCAATATCCAATCCACAATCGCTATGCGCTAGCATTATTGCCACGCACTTTTGACTATGCGAAATGGATATTTTTTTGGAATTGAATTGTAGTTTAGGTGCACCGCTATCGCTGTAAACAATCTTTTCAAGAGGTAAAATAGAGTAGAGTAGTGCTCTAGTAAGTTTAAATTCAGTCTGTCTAAGAGTTGATTTCATTTTAGAGAGTCGCTCTTTTTCCTCATCTGAAAGCGGCAGAAAAGAGAGATTAAGCTCGCTATTTTCTTCATAATAGGCGATAAATAGCTCTCCATTATCGACTTTAAATCTCCTACTATTTATCATCTGTTTGCTCTTCTATTCTAATAACTTTAATTTTCTCGACTCTACGTTCAGAGAGGAGTATAGCAATAAATTCGAAATCACGCAAAGTTTGACGTTCTCCATCTGAAATAAAATCGCCCTTTACCTCCAACATCATTCCAGCAATACTTTCAGCATCACCTCGATAATCGTCGAAATAATCTTCTGTTAAATTGAAAATCTTTTGAAAATCGTTAATTTGAATTTTTGCATCAAAGATATACTCATTCTCAGATATTTTAGTATATGGTAGCCTATTTTCTTTATCTGACTCATCCGAAATTTCGCCTACAATCTCCTCCAAAATATCTTCAAGCGAAATTACCCCCTCTAAAGAGCCATACTCATTAACCACAAGAGCTAGATGTACTCGTCGGCTTTGAAACTCTTGAAGCAAATCGTTAATCATCTTATTTTCAGGGATAAAATAGGGCTTACGGAGGGTGGTTTGCCATTTAAAATCATCGTCATCTACATGTGCAATAATATCCTTAGCATATAAAACACCCTTTATATTGTCGATTTTATCTTCATAGACGGGTAGTCGTGAAAATCCTGACTCAACAATGATATCAATTACATCCTCAAAACTGCTTCCTATTTCGATTGCCACTAAATCTACACGAGGAGTCATAATATCAGCAACTTCTGTGGCAACAAAACGCACAATTCCATTAAAAATACGTCTGTTATCACTACTTTCTGCATCTTCACTTTCGTTTATTACAGCCGACAGTTCACCTAGAAGTAAAGGGTCGTTTTTGAATGCACCAAACGACGAAAATTTCCTTCCGATAAGCAGTGGAATGTAGGTAATTGGTGATAAAATAATAAATCCAATATAGATTGGATAGCCTACAAATCGGATAATTCGAAGAGTGACACCTTTAAAGATAAGTCGAGGTATTACTTCGTAGAATATAAGAATTATAAGAAGTATTGTTAAAAGTTTGGCAAAAAAGAGCGTTATACCACCTAAGTATTCAGAATATAGCGCACTAAACAGACCATCTCCAACCAAAACAAGCGTTGTAAATGTAAAAATTTTAATGGTAAACAGAGTTAAGTGGAGCTTATCATCAAGCTCTAAAAGTCGAGAGACTATTCTATCTAAAATATTTTCACTGCTCTCCAAAACCTCTCTTTGCGAGATGGAAAGCGAAAATAGCAGCAGCGATGAGTAAGATAAAGCTGCTAAAATAATTAAAAAAACTAAAAAAATAGGTAGGGAGTGTGCACTATAGCTAACCACCCCCAAGGGTATTTCATAATCGTCCAAAATAGTATAAATATTGATTTATAGCACAAATTTAATTTAAATAATTTAAATTGCAATATTAATTTTGTCATACATTGTTTTTTTATCTTTTTGATAGATAAAAAAGCCGTATTTTAATATAAAATTGTATTAATTTGATGTTTTTTTAGGTATTTGACAAAAAAATTGATATATTTACACCATAACAGATATAAAACATACCCCAATGAAAAAATTATTACTTTGTGCAGCATCGCTGCTATTTTTCTCTGCAACCAATCTTTTTGCAGAGGATAGCCCAAAAACCAATCCATCTGAAAATAGTGAAGTTATCAAGCTATTTAATGGAAAAAATCTTGATAACTGGTACACCTATCTTCGTGATAGAGGTAAAAACGTCGACCCTAATGGAGTATTTACAGTAAAAGATGGATTACTGAGAATATCTGGTGAAGAGTGGGGTTGTATAACATCTAATGAAGAGTTTGAAAACTATGTTATTACACTACGCTATAAGTGGGGTGAAGAGACTCATGGTGCACGCAAAGGGGTGGCACGTGATAGTGGTCTTTTATTACACTCTCGTGGTGAGGATGGTGCGCAGGCTACAGCTTGGATGTATTCGCTTGAGGTGAATATATATGAGGGAAGAACTGGCGAGATTATCAATATTAGCTCCAAAGAACAAGATGAATTGGCATCACTTACAGCGATTGTCGACCCAAAAACAGATACTGAAGGCAGCAACTGGGGTTCGCAATATATGTTTGGTGGCAAAGAGAAGGTTATTTTAGGTAGAGGTGAAATTTATTGGAGAGATTTCGATAAAGAGAGCTGGCCTAACGTGGTTGGAAGCAGAAGTCCGCAGGATATAGAGTATCCTCATGGAGAGTGGAACACCTTAGAGTGCGTTGTAGCTGGCGACAAACTATATGTAATATTAAATGGTCAGCTTATCAATCAGGCAAAAAATATTAGCCACTCAAGAGGAAAAATTCAAATCCAATCTGAAGGAGCTGAAATATATTATAGTGATATAATTATTGAAAAGTTATAAGGGAGTTCAAAATTCTCTATTTTGAGGGGACTTCTAAAATCTGACTTTCGGAGCTTTAGAAGTTTTCATGATGTTAATGCCAATAAAGGTTTGAAAAATCTTTATTGGCATTAATCATAACCCACATCAAATATCCAAAAAATTGTCATGATTATTGTTATTATTAAAAAATAGAGTAAATTTGTAGAAAACAATGTTTAAGTAGTGTAAAACAATTATTGCCATATTCTTAATAGCACTCTTGGAGCGATATTTTTCACCATTAAATCTCAATATAGAACCACTATATTTTCGATTCAATAGCAAAAAATCTCATCTCCAATAGCACTTTTAAAAATACACCAATAATTATTTTACCCTACTTAGTGCCGATAAAAGTTAAAAAGCACATTATAGAGGGCTGGTAAAAATCGTTCATTTTCATTCGCCATGTAGCTCCGCTTTTTAAAAGCGAAAGAAAGTTTTCTAACGTTTAATAGGTATTAACCATAAATTATTATTTTAGATGAAAAAAGTTGCTATTGTACTTGCAGGCTGCGGCTCAATGGATGGCGCAGAGATTCACGAATCGACACTTTTGCTATATGCTCTTAGTAAAGCGGGCATTGAGTATGAAATATTTGCTCCTAATCGTGCACAACGTGATGTAATTAATTTTATTGAGGCTCGTCCTATGGATGAGAGTAGAAATGTAATGGTGGAGTCGGCTCGTATCGCTCGTGGCAAGATTAGAGAGCTTAGTGAGCTTCTAGCTTCAGATTTTGATGCTCTTATGCTTCCTGGTGGGTTTGGTGCTGCTAAAAATCTATTCACTTTTGCCTATGATGGATTAGATTTTACCGTAGAAAAAGATATTGAGGCGGTGGTAATGAATTTCCACCAATCAAAAAAACCTATTGCTGCTATGTGTATCGCTCCTATGCTGCTTGCTAAGCTTTTGGGTAGCTATGGTGTAGAGATTACGCTTGGTCCTGCCGATAATCTCAATTGCAGTGTTGAGGAGATGTTTGGTGCAGTTGTAACACCTACCGACAAAAGTGGTGTGGTTGTAGATAGCAAAAATCTTGTAGCCACAACTCCAGCATATATGTATGGCGATAACACTATCGCAAATGTAGGTTTAGGAGCCGAAAATCTAGTTGCTGCTACTGTAGAACTTTGTAAATAGTTTTTTAGAGGCTCTGTTGTAATGCGAAAATGGAGCCTCAAAAAGATTTAGGGAACTTATAAAATCTGACTTTTAGTCATTAATCTAGCCTAAAAACAGAATAAGTAGTGTAAAACAATTATTGCCATATTTTTAACAGCACTCTTGGAGCGATATTTTTTACTATTAAATCTCAATGTAGAATAACTAAGTAGTGTAAAACAATTATTGCCATATTCTTAATAGCACTCTTGGAGCGATATTTTTCACTATTAAATCTCAATATAGAACCACTATATTTTCGATTCAATAGCAAAAAATCTCATCTCCAATAGCACTATTAAAAATACACCAATAATTATTTTACCCTACTTATATTTTCAATTCAATAGCAAAAAATCTCATCTCCAATAGCACTATTAAAAACACACCAATAATTATTTTACCCTACTTAATATTTGCATTTAAAATAATTTATCCCTACTTTTGTCACGTTACTACCAAACACCAAACAAAATATGAAAAATAGACAAATCCTAACGCTTCTTACAGCGGCTGTTTGTGTTTCGTGTGCTGAAAAAGAGCAGCAACGACCAAATATTATCTACATTATGTCGGACGACCACACCTCTCAAGCTATTGGAGTGTATGGAAGTAGGCTATCAGAATTAAACCCCACTCCCACTATCGACAGGATAGGCAGTGAGGGCATTGTTATGGAGAATGCTTTCTGCACAAACTCCATCTCCACTCCATCAAGGGCTTGTATAATTTCGGGTCAGTATAGTCAAACCAATGGTATTCTCGATTTGGATAGTGAATTAGCCGTAGAGCGACAAAATCTTCCTCGTGAGATGAAAGCTCTCGGTTATGAGACTGCAATTGTCGGGAAATGGCATCTTGGAGCCACACCAGAGGAGTTTGACTACTATAATGTATATTATGGACAGGGCAAATATTTCGATCCACCTATGGCAGAAAAGGGATGTACCGACTCTGTAATGATTTCTTATTTAGGAGAGAAAAAAATGCGTCCTGGGCGTATATATAAGGGGCATGAATCGGATATTGTGACAGATATTTCGCTCGATTGGCTTGAAAACAAGCGAGATAAGAGCAAACCGTTCTTTTTGTGCCACCAATTTAAAGCTCCACACGACTACTACGAATATCATCCACGATACGAAGATTATCTTAAAGATACATTTATTCCAGAGCCTGAAACGCTTTGGAGCGACGATAATCACGGTTCTATAGCAACCAGAGGTTATAACGACGGTTTAAGAGATACTATAGGCTCATCAGTAGGTAGACGAAATGTTATCAGAGATATGGGACGAGACTTAAAAATGAACCTTAGCAGTGAGCTTAGCGACGATGAGTATAAAAGAACTGTTTATCAAGAGTATGTAAAGCGTTATTTAAGATGTGTTAAGGGTGTTGACGATAATGTAAAACGTATTTTTGATTATTTGGAAGATAACGACCTTATGGATAACACCATTATAATATATACAGGCGATCAAGGCTTTTTCTTAGGTGAACACGACTATATCGACAAGCGTTGGATGTATGAAGAGTCGATGCGTATGCCATTCTTGGTGCGTTATCCAAAGAAAATTAAGGCTGGAAGCCGTAGCCAAGCTATTGTAAATAATGTTGATTATGCCCAGACTATTATTGATATGGCTGGGGGTAAAGAGCCTGAGTATATGCAAGGTGATAGTTTTAAAGAGATACTATACAACGAGGGTAAAGAGCCAAAGGGGTGGAAACAATCTACCTACTACCGCTATTGGATGCACATGGCACACCAACATAGCAACCCAGCCCATTTTGGAGTGAGAACCAAAGATTATAAGCTGATTTTCTTTTATGGCGTAAATTTTAATGATGTTGTACCACCTCGTTCGCTTTCGCTCTATCCTACTCCTGTAGCATGGGAACTTTACGATTTGAAAAACGACCCGCACGAAACAAACAACGTATATGGTAACGCTGAATATGCAGAGATTACAAAAGAGCTAAAAGCTGAGCTTCTAAGACTTCGCAAAGAGAATAACGAGGGAGATGAAAATTATCCTCATATTCAAAAAATCATTGATGAAAATTGGGAGTAATACAATTCATAATGCATAATTCATAATGCATAATTCGTAATTCATAATTTAGAACTCTCCATTAATAATTATAACGATGAAAACTCAAATTTTAATAACAACCGCATTATGTAGTGCAGTAGCCTTTTCTTGTAGTAATAAGGAGGCTAAAAAGGAGCAAAAAAATATTATTCTTATTATGGCCGACGACCTTGGTTGGGGTGACGTAGGCTTTAATGGTAATACGATAATCAAAACACCTAATCTCGATAAATTAGCAGGTGAGGGGGTGATTTTCGAACGTTTTTACACCTCAAGTGCAGTATCTTCGCCTACTCGATTTGGTGTAGTTACTGGTCGTAACCCTTATCGCAATGGAGTTTTTACCGCAAATGCAGGTATTTTACGATGTGAAGAGCAGACTCTTTCGGAGATAGTAAAAGAGCACGGCTATACCTCTGGTCACTTTGGTAAGTGGCATTTAGGTTCACTAACCGACAAAGAGAGAGATGCAAATAGAGGCAAAGTTGGCAATAGTGGCGAATTTAATCCACCTTCGCTTCATGGATATGACGATTCGTTTGTAACCGAATCGAAAGTTCCTACCTACGACCCTATGTTGTCACCCGAAAATGTCGATGGCAAATTTTGGGATTACATAAAAGCTGATGATAATGCAGTAGCATTTGGGACGAGCTATTGGAGGCATGATGGCACAAAAGAGACTGAAAATCTTCGTGGCGATGATAGTCGTGTGATTATGGATAGAGTGATACCATTTATCGATGGTGCTAAAAATAATGATAAGCCATTTTTAGCCGAGGTGTGGTTTCATGCTCCTCATCTTCCATGCGTTGCAGGGCCCAAAGAGCATGAGATGTATAAAGATTATCCCCTCGATAAACGTAATTTCTATGGATGTATTACAGCTATGGATGAGCAGGTGGGTAGATTGGTAAAATATCTAAAAGATAACGACCTTTTCGACAATACTATAATCTATTTCTGTAGCGATAATGGACCAGAGGGTGGCGACTCTGCTCCTGGCACTACTGGTGGGCTTACAGGTCGTAAACGCAGCCTACACGAGGGTGGAATTAGGGTTCCTGCCTTTGTTGTATGCCCAGATCTAATAGAGGGTGGCAAAACTACCTCTCTACCGCTATTTACAGCCGACTACCTACCTACAATTGTAGATTTATTGGGAGCGAAAACACCCCAATATAGGCTTGATGGTGAGAGTATGCTAGAGGCTATAAGCGGAGATGATGTAGAAAATGCAAAACGCAAACGCCCGATGATATTTTTAATTAAAAATCAGTGTGCAGTGATAGATAATCAATATAAACTACACTACGACACTGGAAAATACTCTCTATTCGATATTACAAACGATAGAGCCGAACAGCATGATATTATTGAGCAGCACCCTGAAATAGCTCAGCAGTATAAAGCCATCTTGATGGAGCATTTAGATAGCTACGAAGGGACGTTTAACGGAGAAGAGTATCCATTTGTTAAAAAAATCGAACAAAAATGGACTACACCATTAATTCACTAGTATTATGAAAATAGATAAAAAATACTCAATTCCACTAATTTGTGGCATAACGGCGACATTTTCAGCTAAAACTATAAATGCTGCTGACAATAGTGATAGCGGCAAAGAGAGCGATTCTCGCCCAAATATCATATTTTTGATGACTGACGACCAGAGCATAGAGTCAATATCTGCTCTTTCGGGCGATAAAAAAATCAAAACTCCAAATCTCGATAAGATGATTGAGGGTGGCGTTACATTTATGAACCACTACGCCACTACATCTATCAGTATGGCAAGTCGTGCGATAGTGATGACAGGGATGTATGAATACAAAACAGGCTGTAACTTTATGCACGGATGTTTATCTCCAGATAAATTTGAAAATTCATACCCTATGTTGCTTCGTAACGAGGGGTATTACACTGGCTTTGCTGGAAAATTTGGTTTTGCAGTAAATGAAGATGGCAAAGAAAATCATCATAGTTACGACCGCTTACCAGTCGACAAATTCGACAAATGGGGTGGCGGTGTAGGTCAAAGTGAATACGTCACTGCCAATAATAAATATATGGCCGAATATGCCGACAAATACCCTCACTCTTCTCGCTCCTATGGTGCATTTGCAGCCGATTTTATCGACGAAGCTACTCAAACAGGCAAACCTTTCTGCCTATCCATCTCGTTTAAGGCTCCACACGCACCTCGTATAGTCGATAAGATGTTTGAGGATGTATATGCCGATACAGAGTTTACACCTCCACCATCTGCAAAAGATGCCGATTCTCTACTTCCTATGCAGGCAAAGCTTGGACGACAATTTTTAACCTATTATGGTGGTGTGATGTTTAGCGATTACGACAAAAACGTAAAACTTTACCACACCCAAGTACATGGTGTAGATTATGCAGTGGGTATGATTATGGAGAAGCTAAAAGAGACAGGTCTCGATAAAAATACAGTTGTAATATTTACCGCCGACAACGGTTTCTCTCTTGGAGAGCACCGCATGGGCGGAAAGGTGTTGGCTTACGACTCTAATAGCTCAATTCCGATGATTATTGTCGATCCACGTCAGAGCGCAAACAACGGGAAAAGAGTAGATGGACTATCTGCAAATATAGATATAGCCCCTACTATTTTGGATTATGCCGAAGTTAAAGTTCCTAAAAATATGGATGGCATATCTCTAAAAAAAGCGGTTGAAAACCCCGATGCAAAGGTTCATGACGATATTTCGCTTATTAACGTATGGGGTTCGCCAGGTTGTTTTTCGCTCTCTATCGTAAAAGATAAGATGAAATATATCTATTGGTGTTTTAACGACGGCATGAACTCTACCGAAGAGCTTTTCGACCTTACAGCTGACCCTTTAGAGTTAAATAATCTTAGCAAAAATATTGGTCAAGAGCCGACTCTTAAAAAAATGCGCAAACTATACGATGCACGGCTTAATGAGTGGCGAAAAAACGGAACGAAAACTAACGACTACTCTTCGTTTACCACAATTCTAACTCGTGGATTGGATTGGGAGAGTCGCAAAGCTAAAATTTCAGATATTTTTTGGAAAAGCTACGAGACTACTGTAAAAAATCAAATGAAATATGATGGCGACCCTTACGATTATGATGAGGTTGTCAAACATAGACTTTAATACAATTCGTAATGCGTAATGCGTAATTATGAATTATAAATTATAAATTTATGAATTATCAATTACCTGTAATATTATTAGCTGCTGGTGCAGCTACAGCTTGTCAATCTCAAAAAGCAGGGCTAGAAATACCCGAAAAGCCAAACGTTATATTTATCATGACTGACGATCAAGGTTATGGCGATTTTGGATTTAATGGTAACACAATGATGCAAACGCCAAATATTGACCGTTTGGCGGGTGAAAGTATGCGTTTTACCGATTTCCATACCGCCACTTCGAGCGCACCTACACGTAGTACGCTTATGAGTGGTCGTAACTGCAATAGCGTTGGGGTGTGGCATACGGTTATGGGTCGTGAAATACTTAATGGTGAGACAACAACCCTTGCTGAGATATTCCAAAATAGTGGTTACAGTACCGCAATGTTTGGTAAATGGCATCTGGGCGACAACTATCCCTATCGCCCTCATGATAGAGGTTTCGACCTTGCACTTTGGCATAGAGGTGGAGGTGTTGGGCAGACTCCCGACTACTGGTCGAACGACTACTTCAACGACACCTACATGACTAATGACACTCCAACAAAAATGGATGGTTACTGTACAGATGTGTTCTTTTCGGAGGCTAAAAAATATATTAAAGAGAATAAAGAAAATCAATTTTTCTGCTATATCTCCACAAATGCACCTCATGCACCCCACAATATCGACCCAAAATATGCTAAGCGTTTTACAAAGAGTAAAGATCTGTTTAATCCAAACTATTATGGTATGATTGCCAATTTGGATGAAAATATGGGTGCATTAGAGCAATTTTTAAAGGATGAAGGGCTAGATAAAAACACCATAATTATCTTTACTACCGACAATGGTACCGCCTCAGGAGCCGCAACTTTTGATAAAAAGACAGGTATGATGCTTAGTGGCTATAACGCAGGGATGCGAGGACGTAAAGGTACCGCTTGGGAGGGAGGACACCGCACACCGCTGCTAATTCGTATTCCTGGTTGTGAAAATTCACCTCGTGAGATTTCACAACTTACTGGTATTGTCGATATGGCACCAACGCTTATTGATATGTTGGATTTAACGGTTAACAAGAATCAAAAATTTGATGGGATTAACATAATGCCTATACTTGATGGCTCTGTAAAGGAGATTGATAGATACCTTTTTGCCGATGTTCAACGCTCTGAGTATCTCGATAAGAGCAGCACCTCATCGGTAATGAAAAAAGATTGGCGACTAATGGATGGCACCGAGCTTTATAACGTAAAAAACGACCCAGGGCAAACTGTAGATGTAGCAGCGCAATATCCTGAGATAGTTGCAGAGCTAAAGGCTGAACACGAAAAGTGGTGGGATAGCCTAGAGGGTTTGAACGACGATGCAAAGATGGCGTATATTCCTCTTTCTAATCCGAATAGTGAGTCAATTGAGATAAATTGTCATGATTGTCACGACCCACTTACTCGACCTAGCCCATATAGCCAAACTGCTATTCGTAGCGGTCAACTCCCAGCTGTCGACACCTATTGGGCTGTTGAGGTGAGCGAAGATGGAGTATATGATTTTGAGCTTTACCGCTGGCCTGTAGAGGCTGAGCTTAATTTGGAAGCAACTGCTCCAGAGGGTGACAACGACCCTGGTACAAAAAACTATAAAGAGGGTGTAGCTATTAAAGGTATTATAGGTGGGAAAATCACTATTGGCGATATTACAAAAGAGGCTAAAGTGAAAAATCCTAAAACCGAAAAATGCGTTAAGATTAACGGAGTTGAGCTAAAAAAAGGTAAATATAAAATGAGTGCCATATTTAACCGCAATGATGGTACTTCGTTTGGTACTCAATACTTAAAAATCACAAAAAAATGATGAGAAATAGTGTTTTAATCCTCTCTGTTTTAGCTGTTTCTACAATAGCTGCAAATGCAAAAGAGAGACAAAAACCAAATATAGTAATAATCTATGCCGATGATATGGGCTATGGCGATATGTCGTGTCAAAATCCAGATTCGAAGATAATTACCCCAAATCTCGACAAATTAGCAAACCAAGGCATTCGCTTTACCGATGGGCATAGCTCTTCGGCAGTTAGCTCGCCTAGTCGCTACGCTCTACTTACAGGCAACTACAATTGGCGACGCATGACAAATGTTGTAGGCGGTTTTGGCGATTGTGAGGTGTATGAAGATGAGATGACCATGGCAAAAATGCTAAAAGATAATGGCTACTACACCGCTATGGTGGGCAAATGGCATTTAGGTTGGGATTGGAGTAGTGTGCTAACCGATAAAGCTGCTGCAACATTCGATAAAACCAAGAAAAATCCAAACCTAAAGGTTGAAGATTTTGATTGGAGTAAGCTATTTTTAGGTGGACCAACCGATAGAGGCGGTTTTGACTACTACTATGGCGATGGTACAATTAACTTTCCTCCCTACTGCTGGATTGAAAATCAGAGAGTTGTCGAAGCTCCATCGTTTAGTGTAGCAGAGTTAGATTTTAAACCATTAGAGGGTGGCGGCAAATTCCGACCAGGTCCAGCGGCTCGAAATTGGGACCCTAACGAGGTTTTACCAACAATTGCAAACAAGTCTATCGAAATTATAAAGGCTCAAGATAAAGACGAGCCATTTTTTCTATATTGCGCTCTAAATGCTCCTCATGCACCTATTATCCCAAACACTGAGTTTCATGGAAAGTCAAAAGCTGGCTATTTTGGTGATTTTGTGGTGCAGTGTGACGATATTGTAGGGCGAATTGTAGCAGCTCTCGAAGAGAAAGGTATTGCTGAGAACACAATAATCATATTTTCAGCCGATAACGGAGCCGAAAACTATGCCTACGAGCGTATGCAACGATTTGACCATAACAGCACAGAATCACTGCAAGGTGTAAAACGTGACACTTGGGAGGGTGGACACCGCATTCCATTTATTGTTAGATGGGATGGCGTGGTAAAAGGTGGACAGGTTAGCGATGAGGTGGTTAGCCAAGTAGATTTTATGCAAACTTTCGCTTCAATCCTAGACTATAATCTTCCGAATGATGCAGCAGTAGATAGCTATTCGCTTCTGCCAATATTAGAGGGAAGAAAGAGCAAAAAACCTATTCGTGAAGCGACAGTTTTTCAAGCTCCAAACAACACTTTTGCCATCCGTAAAGGCGACTATGTGATGATTGAGAGCCATACTGGTACCACCTTTATCAATAGCGAAGGTTTTCTTAAAGACAAAGAGTGGTATAACGAAAAATATGGATATAAAGAGTATACCAAAGATGAAAAATCGACACTTCTATTTAATCTAAAAAAGGATAGACTAGAAAAGAATGATTTATCAGAGAAAAAACCTGAAATAGTAGCCGAGCTACAACGTCTTTTAGATAACTATCGTGACTCTGGACGTAGCATTGATATTCGACAGTAGATATATAGCACGCAACGCTTTGAAGATTTGCGTGCTAAGGAAAATATTTCACTAAAGGGAACTCCCCTTAAAATGGAAAAGCTCCAAAAGCCAGATTTTAAGTAGGGTAAAATAATTATTGGTGTATTTTTAAAAGTGCTATTGGAGATGAGATTTTTTGCTATTGAATCGAAAATATAGTGGTTCTATATTGAGATTTAATAGTGAAAAATATCGCTCCAAGAGTGCTATTAAGAATATGGCAATAATTGTTTTACACTACTTAGAAGTTCCCAATACCAATTTTCAGCTATTTGATGTGAGTTTAGAGGTTAGTTTTGGTAATTTTACACTTTAAATTGTATTTTTAGATTGGGGGTAAATAAATTTTTCTACTTTTTTTGTTACCTTTGGCAAAAGTTTACAAAAATATGTCACAATATACAGAACAACAAAATAGACTCTTAGAGCATCTCGATACAACCGAGCTGCATCTGCACCCTATAATAAAATTTAAAGAAAATATTGAAGATGTGGTAGGTAGTGGTGCAAGGTTGGTCTGTGTTGATACACCAAATTACCCTACTATTGAGAGTCGTGATAATATTGCTATTTTTGGTGCAAAATTTAGCGATAATCAATATCTTTATGAGTCGTGCGATTTTGCTTTAATAACCATAATTGTTATTTTTTACTCAATAGTCTTGTCGCTCTTCAAAAAGCAATTTATGCTTATTATCTCCACCTTTAAAAGCAAAAATACTATAGAACGACTTTATGAGTTAATGGATGTAAATGGGGTGAAATTTGTAAATATAGGGCAGTCTCTATTTATTGTCTCATTTTCATATCTTATATCTAACATTTTACCCTCAATTTTTGATGTAAAGATTGAAAAAGTGTTTTTATTTGTTGCAACTTTACTTATAATTTTGGTTTCAGTTTTAGTTAGATGGGTGCTAAATAGATCTATAGAGTATATAACAAGTGGTAGAAATGTGTTAGAAAGTTTAAATATCTTGAGTAAATCCTATTTTTCTTCAATTTCTATAATTTTAACCCCTTTTTCGCTTTCGTCTTTATATTTTGTTGAAAACCAAAATATTATATTTTTATATCTATTAGTTTCTATAGCAATAGCCTCAATTTTGGGCTATTTGTTCTATACAGCGAGTTTTTTCTTTAAACAAAAAATTTCATTTTTGGAATACATTTTGTATCTTTGCAGCGCAGAAATCATTCCAATTGCAACTATTTTGATTTTTTTACAAAAGAAATTTATGTAGTGCAAAAGGGTGAAATTTAGTAATTTTGTTAAAAATAAGGTTTTGAAAGTTAAAAGTATCTTGGTGTCGCAACCTGCCCCAGCATCAATAGAGAAATCGCCATTTAATGAGCTAATTCAAAAGTACGGAGTTGAAATCGATTTTATGCCTTTTATTAGAATAGAGGCTGAAACAGCTAAAAATTTTCGTTCTCAAAGAATCGACGTTTTGTCACATAGTGCGATAATTTTTACAAGTCGTGGAAATGTCGATACCTTCTTCAAGATTTGTGAGGAAAATAGAGTCGTAATTCCCGACGAAATGAAATATTTTTGTACTACTGAGGCTATTGCCCTATACTTACAAAAATATATTGTATATCGTAAACGCAAAATTTTCTTCGGCAAAGGTAGTTTCTCTGATTTAATGGATATTGTCGTAAAGCATAAAGAGGAGAAGTTTCTTTTAGGTGTCTCTGAGCCTCACAAACCAGAGATGACTAAAGCTCTCGAAAAAACCAAAATCAAATATACTAAAATGGTGCTTTCGCACACGGTAAGCGAAGATTTAACAGGTAAAGTTGATATTTCAAAGTATGATATAGCTGTTTTCTACTCCCTTTCTGATGTACAATCGTTTCATGAGTCGTTCCCTAAAGAGGATGGAAAAAGCGAGGGCGTAGCAAAAATTGCAACTTTTGGTACAACAACAACTTTAATAGCTTCGCAATTAGGAATAGAGGTGAGTGTAATGGCATCTACCAAAACATTTCCATCAATGATTACAGCTTTAGATTACTATATCACCACAACTGCAAAGGGTGAGCAGGTTGACAAAAAATATATTGCTGATGCAATCAAAGAGGAACTTCTACATAACGAGCAAATTATTTCGAAAGCAAAAAGTAAATCTACACGTACTCGTAAAACTAGCTGCTCGTCGACTACAAAGAAAAGCACAACTGCTTCAACAACAAAAAAATGCAGCAAAACCGCTGTAAAACCTATTTCGAAGTGTACTTCAAAAAGTGAGAAAAAGGGCGAAAGTTCGTTAGCATAGCTTTTTTGTGTTCTTGACAAAAATAAAACCTTAGAACGATGGAAAATTCGTGTTCATATAAGTTTCCAAAGAGTGAAAAGGTATGTAATGTAAAAGAGATTTCACTCCTATTTAGGGGTGAATCTCTTTTTGTTTATCCTTTTAAAATTGGTTATATAATAAAAGAGAATGGAGATTGTCTAAGGGATGTAAATCGCCCTAAATCGGCAAAATCTACCATAAAAGTGTTGTGCTCTGTAGGAAAGCGTTACAGTAAATCGGCTGTAAAGAGAAATCTTATAAAACGTAGAATACGTGAAGCGTATCGCCTTAATCGCCACATCTTATCAGAGAGCACGGAGGCTCAGATATTGTTAGCATTTATATTTGTTTCACAAAAAGAGGAGAGTTATGAACAAATCGAAAAGTCGATGGTCAAAGCGTTGCGAAAAATCGCTGAATTGGTTGAAAAAAGCAGCAATATTTGTGCCAGTTCTGCTGATTAGATTTTACCAGCTCTCTATCTCTCCGCTATTTCCACCCTCATGTAGATTTACCCCTACCTGCTCGGCGTATTCCCTTCAAGCCTATCGCAAACATGGCTTCTTTAAAGGCACCTATCTTACAATCCGCCGAATCAGTCGCTGCCATCCGTGGGGTGGTAGTGGGTACGACCCGGTTCCTTGATTTAATGCATAATTCATAATTCATAATGCATAATTTGCAATTCATAATGCATAATTATGCTTTGCTTTTTATGAAATTGGTTGCAATTATATAGCACGCTAACGTCTCTACAGAGCGTTGTTTTATTGATTGGGCTATACGAATTATGAATTATGCATTATGAATTACGAATTACGAATTAAAAAAGGGGTATTTCAGAATTTATTCTGAAATACCCCTTTTTTATATAAGGTCTACTGAAAAAGACTATTTAGAAGCCTCTTCGATAGATACAGCGATTGCAACTGTAGCACCTACCATAGGGTTGTTACCCATACCTAGGAAACCCATCATCTCAACGTGAGCAGGAACTGAAGAAGAACCAGCAAATTGAGCGTCACCGTGCATACGACCCATTGTGTCAGTCATACCATAAGAAGCAGGACCAGCAGCCATGTTGTCTGGGTGAAGAGTACGACCTGTACCACCACCAGAAGCAACTGAGAAGTATTTACGATCATTTTCGATACACTCTTTTTTGTAAGTACCTGCAACAGGGTGTTGGAAACGAGTTGGGTTTGTAGAGTTACCAGTGATTGATACGTCTACACCCTCAGAGCGCATGATTGCAACACCTTCACGTACATCGTCAGCACCGTAACATTTTACAGCAGCACGAAGACCTGTAGAGTATGCTTTTTCTCTTACAACCTCAAGGTCGCCTGTGTAGTAGTCGAATTGAGTTTGAACGTAAGTAAAACCGTTGATACGAGAGATAATCATCGCAGCATCTTTACCAAGACCGTTAAGGATTACACGTAGAGGTTCTTTACGTACTTTATTAGCTTTTTCAGCGATTTTGATTGCACCTTCAGCAGCAGCGAATGATTCGTGACCTGCTAAGAAAGCGAAACATTTAGTTTCGTCACGAAGAAGCATAGCAGCAAGGTTACCGTGACCGATACCTACTTTTCTATCTTCTGCAACAGAACCAGGAATACAAAATGCTTGCAGACCAATACCGATAGCTTCAGCAGCCTCAGCAGCATTAGTGCAACCTTTTTTAATAGCGATAGCTGCACCTACAACGTAAGCCCATGCAGCGTTTTCGAAGCAAATAGGTTGAGTCTCTTTACAAGTAGTGTAAGGATCGATACCCAAACCTTCGCAAATAGCTTTTGCCTCTTCAATATCTTTGATACCGTATTTATTTAATTCGGCTGTTACTTTGCCTATACGGCGGTCGTAGCTTTCAAATAATGCCATTGTGTTTTGTTTTTAGATGTGTTTTCTACTATTTGTGACGAGGATCGATATAAGATGCAGCTTCAGCAAATCTACCGTAGCTACCGATAGATTTTTGTAGAGCTTCGTTAGCATCCATACCTTTACCTACCATTTCCATAAATTTGCCTAAGTGAGCAAACTCATAACCGATTACTTCGCCCTCTTCGTCAAGAGCCATACGAGTACAGTAACCTTCAGCCATCTCTAGGTATCTAGGACCTTTAGCTAAAGTACCAAACATAGTACCTACTTGACTTCTAAGACCTTTACCTAAATCTTCAAGACCTGCACCGATTGGAAGACCGCCTTCAGAGAAAGCAGATTGAGTACGACCATAAGCGATTTGAAGGAATAGCTCTCTCATTGCTGTGTTGATAGCGTCGCAAACTAGGTCAGTATTAAGAGCCTCTAGGATAGTTTTGCCTGGAAGAATTTCAGATGCCATAGCAGCTGAGTGAGTCATACCAGAACAGCCAATAGTTTCAACTAGAGCTTCTTGAATAATACCATCTTTAACATTTAGAGTTAGTTTACAAGCACCTTGTTGCGGTGCACACCAACCCACACCGTGAGTAAGACCAGAAATGTCTGTTACCTCTTTTGATTTCACCCATTTACCTTCTTGAGGAATTGGAGCGCTACCGTGACATTTACCTTGTTTTACAACGCACATGTGTTCTACTTCGTGTGAATAAATCATAACTTACTTTTTAAAATTTAAAAAATCTGTTTGTTGCGTAAATTTTCAACAAAAGTATAATTTTTTTTTTAGAATTTCAAGACAATAAGTATTAATTAATAAACTTTTAAAAAATAACCCTATTTTAGCTGAAATTCATTGCTATTTAACCCCATTCGCAAACAGTTTTTCGCTATGGTGGTCTCAGTTTATAATCAAAATCCTCAATTACACTTCAACAATAGTTTTATACCTAAGTGTAAATTTAAACTCAATAGACGAGAGAAAAAAGTGGAGATAACTGCTGCTTGATGTAGTTTTATACTCCATATCTATCTTGATATATCGCCAAGATGCTCCAAATCGTCCAATTTTTGTACCAAAACGGGTTTTGCTCACCGAATACCAATTATTTAAGTCGTTGCTAACCTTAACGGTAGTCTCAATGTTAGAATTTTGAGGGATTGTAAATATTGGCGATATATACTCAATCTTTTTAAGGTCATAACTTCCCAATTTAAGTGCATTTGTAATGATATGAGGAGCTAATGGTATATCTTGATCCTCTCGGAGATTTGTAGCCAAGACCCCAGTAGGAGTCACCATAATATTTGCTGAAATATACTTCCCCTCTATCAAACGACTATACCAACCCCCATTATTTATCATATACACATAGGCATAATCGTAGTCGGAGTTGTATACCATCACCTCTGAATACCAAACTAAAGCGTAAAGATGAGCATTTTGCACATAACTACTAAACTCCTCTAAATCCATTGATAATCTATCTTTCGATCTCTCCAGAGCCTTCGAATGAGTGGAGATGGTACGTCCATTTAAGGCTAAAAGTTCGTCCTCTGAGGTGAAGTATATAGTCTCGCCCAGCGATACGGTTTTGATTGTCTCTGCTTGCTCTCTATTATCAATCAAAATTATTCGAGAGTAGAGTATATCGTCGCTGCCCTGTTCTAAGGTGTAAATACCTTTAGAGGTAAATACCACAAGAGGGTGGTCACCATAGCTATTTTCGGTAATCTGATTGGCAGCGGTAGAGAGAGCGTATATTTCGTAGTCCGAACTCTCAATGCTGTAGGTGTGAGAAACATCAAACGAGTAGGGGTTGTTTTGCTCAGAGACCATTATCTTATTTGTAGAGATAATTGGTTCATGCTCTTGAGATAGGGCATGAGTAGGCGAAAAATAGTCGGTTTTCACGCATTTTATTGCTCTACGTCCAGTCAAACAATTATAGGTGGTATCTACATAATATGCGAAGTTGTTGCCAGTAGCTGCGGTAAGTTCAAGCGAAGCGATTAGCATTCTGTCACTACTATTGTTGTAGTAGATATTAATTTTTTCTGCTCTATAGTCGGGGTAAGATAGAAAATTGTCGACAATAATATAAAATTCATCTACAAGAGCAGCACTATCACCAGCTATATGACAGTAATCCACCTCTCCAGAGCTAACCTCATAGCTATTTTCGTCAATTTTAATCTCTACGCAATACTCAATTTTATATGGAGGTGTTAGACTCATATAATAGTATCTTTTTGTAAAGTCGCTCATATTGTCGCAATCATTACTAAGTGCAACCCCTTTGTATAACTCGGTTTGCTGATTAAAGGTGTGAAGACGAGAGTTGTACTCCATCATAGAGCCGTGTATGGTGTTGTGTACCGAGAAAGAGGCTTCGTAAACATCATTAAACTCCATCTGATATATATGGTCGCTATAGGTGAGAGTAATCTCTACCTGATTTTCTACTATATCTTTTAAAAATATCTCTTCAATCTCATAAAAAGGGCGTTTTGCATAGTCGGCAACGCTCTCTTCATAAAAGAGTGAGGCAGGTAGATCTAACGAGTTTTCAAAATCCTCTTCAATATTTTCATGGAATATCTTATGAAAATTTACAAAGTCGTATATATCGCCAGGGATTGTACTATATACTACAATCGAGCTAATCATTTCGTTGTTAATAATATCATCGCTAACATCAAATTTAATGGTAGGTTTGCAACCGTGCAACTGTTTAAAATAGGTATAGTCATACACCTCCCCATCACTAAAAGTGTCGTCATCTCGAGCATTTACAATAGTTCTAGGTCCATTGCTCACAATCTCCGATTCCATCATATAGGCTCTGCTATTTTTAATTATACTTCCATCAAAAAGTCGATAAGCGATAATAATATAGAATGCCCCATGAATATAATCTTGGTTGTGTAGCTCAGCAATGGCAATAGGGTAGTTGTATTGGCTATCTGTTTCATATCCATTATCATCAACATTACACGCCATAATTGGGGTGTCACGAACTATATTCATAGCTTCGGTGACAATATATTCATACTCAATATTAGCATTATCAATAGGTGGGATATTCTCTAGGCTAACAACGCTATAGGCACTGTTTTTAAATATAAATTGGCGTTGTCCATTGCTATCGGTAACATAGAGAACATTTCCGAAGTGAGAAATTTTAAGATTTTCACTATCTGTAACGGTGTCTATCTCCTGCAATGATACCAAATTGCTAAGATTAGAGGTGACATAATGAAGTTTTAATTCACTATCTATCGCAATGTAATTTGATTTATGTAGATAGATAATAGTAAATCCATTAAAATCTGCAATATAAGACTTAGTGTTGAATTGCGATACATTTTCAACTCCACCTGCAATATATCGAGCGTTATGTAGCTTTTCGAGTGTTCCGTCAGTTGCTATATTTTCGGGTAGAGTTGTGGTAAGACTCTGAATTGTAACTCTTTGAATTTTTGTTTCTGCCATGATTATTCGATTTTATTATTGTTATTGATAATTGAGTCGGCTGCAATTTTTTGAAGAAATTCAATTTCGCTGTTTTTATCGCATGCCTTTTCAGGGTTACTCTCCTTGATGAGTTTGTCAAGCTCTTTGACAATAGAGGTCATCTCTTTTAGCAGTTTGATATTCTCTCCATTTATCTGCTCAGATTCTGAAATTTCGGCAATTTTTTCGGTTAAAGATTGTCGAATTTCTTCTACCATCATTATAAAATTGCCTTGATTGTTTTTGTTTTTAGTTTTTGTCATAATTTTTTAAAATTGGTTAAAATACAATATTTGTAAATCTTCATTGTAATAGATATGCAATATACTTCTCTGCATGTAATTAAAATATTGTAATATTTGGTTGAATTAATCTCTATTTTGCAAATATACATTGCGGTTTTTGTAAATTTTAACCAAAAAGGAGATTTTTTTAAGGTTATCTAAAAATAGTTGGGTTTAAATAAAAATCTTTGACATTATTGTATATATATTTGCCTCCGTAAACTTTAAGGAAGTTTTGATTTTGTTGTTTTAAACACCTTTTTAAAGAGATGCAAGATTACGAACTTTAAAACTTCCTTTTTAAAAACTTTAAAATTATGATAGCATCAATTATTGGAGCAGGCATAGCAGCAGGCTCAGCCATTGCAGGAGGTATCTCTTCAGCAAAGAAGGCAAAAGAGAGTGAAGCAATTTTGGATTCACAAATCGAAGATTTAAACTACTGGTATGATGTAGAGAGTAGTAAGGATTTTTTAGACAGCTCAACAGCGAAGTTAACCCTTCAAAGTTTGGACAAAAAAACCGACCAACTTGAGGAGCGCAACAACAACGTAGCAGTCTCGCAAGGCAATACCGCCGAAGCAAATGTAGCCATGGCATCTGCATTAAACCAAAGCTACGCCGATACCCTAGCAAACCTCTCGGCAAACCACTACACAAACCAAGCTCAATTAGAGCAAAATTACCAAAAGCAACTTAACACGCTTTTAACCGACAAACGCAACATAGCAAGCGGTAATGCTACAGCTGCATCCTACATCGGTTCGGTAGGTTCAACGATTGGCTCGGGCTTGTCGCTCTTAGACGATCCAAATTATCTCAAAAACAACTAAAAACAAGATTAAAATGGAAACAACACAACAAAATGAGCAAAACAGCTCAACAACAGCCAATGAGCAACTTCTCTACAGAGACGAAATTCTAAAATACTCAAATCCAGAGGCGGTAGAAGCAATGAAAGTAGACAATCCTCTCTACGATTCAGTTTTCGAGCAAAATGAGCAAGCCGACAAAGAGGAGCGCAATAAATGGGAGAGAGTAGCAGCTTTTTCGGGCTTAAACAACATTTTTCAAAATGTAGGCTCTATGATATCAGCCTCAGCAGGGGTAAAACCAGTGGCTACCGACAATACAATTCAAAATTTGGCTCAAAATAAGCTAGATAAAATCGAGGAGCGCAGCCGCCAAAACTATGAGACTTACTATAAGTATAAGCTAAATCAAGCAAATACAGATAATCAAGCCATAGATAAAAGCAACAAAGATTATCTCGACCGCATAAAATCGCTAAACGACCAAGAGCAGGAGAGCGAGCTTCTGGCAATGCGTCTTAGCGACAATGCAGCATCACGCCAAGCCAGAGAAGATTTAGAGAATCAACAGATGCAAAATTCGGTCGATTTAGCCAAGCTAAAAGCAGTACTCAGCAGTTCAAAAACATCAGAACGCACCCCAAAACTCTATGTAATCAATAGTGAGGGTGTAAGAGTGCCAATAATGGAAGAGGAGGCAACAAAACTCTACCAAATTGCAAAACTCCGCAATCTGGATGCCGACTACAACAACGCAGTAAGCGAAAATGCTCGAAAAAACGAATACAACGTAATGATGCAACGAGCCTATCTGGAATACGAAAAACAAAAATAATCCACAATTCACAATGCATAATTCATAATTCATAATTTATAATTTATAATTAATCACCCCCCAAATTATGAATTATGCATTATGCATTATGAATTAAAAATAAGCGCAATGATAAGAGAAATAGATTATAAAGAGGTAGTCGACCTAGTACGACGAGCCAAAAGAGAGGGAATAACAGATATTAAAACCTCAGAAGATGAGCCAAAGAGAGCACCGTTCAACCCAGAGGCAAAAAATTTAGAGCAAGTACACCGCTGCTACGCCCATTGGAACAACTTTTCAAATTTAAGGGAGAGTCGCCGCCGCAATATCCGTTTTTTAAATGGCAATCAATGGAGTGATTTTGTCGAAGACCCCGACTTTAGAGGTCGCAAAGTGAGAGAAGACAAACTAATAGCACGTTCAGGGCAAATGCCACTAACACACAACATCATAGCTCAAATTGTCCGCAATCTTACAGGTCAAATGCTCTCAAATCCAACGCAAAGCATCGTTTTTGCCCGCAGCGACGAAGATAACGGCATTAGCGAGCTTCTAACCACCGCCCTAGAGTCGTGCCACCAGCTAAACAACATCACAAAACTCAACGTCACACAACTCCAAGAGCTAATCCTCTCAGGAATATGTTGCGCAAAAGTGGGTTACAGCTATATAGACGAGCAAAACGGCTACGATGGCAAGGTAGATGCAGTCAATATCAACCGTTTTTTCTATAATAGCGATGCCGAAGACCCACGCCTGCTAGATGTGACGCTAATTGGTGAGCTACACGAATACACAATCGACGAAATTATCACAAATTTCGCCACGTGTCAAAAAGACGAAGCCAATTTCCACAAAATTTTCACCTCCAACACCCCCGATGACTCTTCTCTCCACAAAGCAGGCGAGATGAAGATGAACACCGAATTTACAACGCCTCTCAACCCCTCAAAATTTCGTATTATAGAGCTTTGGGAGCGAGAATCACACTGGGTAAACTACCTACACGACCCCCTGGATGCCACAGGCGAAATAACCGATTTATCAGAAAAAGAGGTAAAGACGATAAACAAAAAGCGCATTCAATTAGCAATAGATGCAGGCGGTACAGGCTCCGAAATACCACTTTTAGAGCTAACACCCCGCTACGAAACCTACTGGAGTGTGTCGTTTATGGACATCAACGGTCATATCCTCTCACACGAGATTACACCCTACGCCCACGAGTCGCACCCCTACGTAATCTCGACAATGCCAATTTTAGATGGTCAATTTCGTAGCTATATCTCCGATTTAATCGATATGCAACGCTATATCAATCGGTTAATCATGATGATAGACTTTATAATAGGTAGTAGTGCCAAAGGGGTCTTAATGCTCCCCGAAGATTGTATCCCCGACGGTTGCAGTGTCGATAGTTTTGCGCAGGAGTATATCAAAACCAACGGAGTGATAGTCTACCGCCCCAATAATATGGGCACAGTACCTACCCAAATTAGCTCTAACAGCAATCCAGCCACAGCATGGGATATGCTCCGCACACAGCTTTCACTTATAGAGCAAGTCTCAGGAGTAACCGATGCAATGCAGGGAAAATCGACAGGTGGCGCCACCGCCTCATCGCTCTATTCTCAGCAGATTTCGACCTCACAGCTCAACAGCATGGTAATTTTCGAGATATTCAATAGCTTTATAAATGAGCGAGATACAAAGCTAACCAAAACGATTATGCAGTTTTACGAGGAGCAACGTTTGGTAAATATTTCAGGATTAGATAGCTTGTCGTCGGTTTATTACTGGGATACGGTCGAAATAGAGAAGATTCAGAACTTTAATTTGGTGGTTAGCCACACCTACCAAACCCCTACCTATAAGCTCAAAATGGAGGATCAGTTGCTAAATATGTTAAACAATCGCTTTATAGATTTCAAAACATACCTAAAAAATAGTACACTTCCCTTCTCCAAACGTCTTTTGGCAAATATAAATTCGGAAAAGGAGCCTACCTACACTCCGCTTTCCGAACAAGAGCTAAACGAGCTAATAGAGTTAAACAAATTAGGTCTAACCGACCAACAAACCGAGCAACAAACCGAGCAAAGTCAAGGATAAGAGTCGCTGCCATCCCACGAGCTTAGCTCTACAAAATAGCTCTACAAAATATTAATTAATTTAAAAAACGTAAAACAATGAAACTAGCAGAATTTTTAAACAAAGATAACGAGATAACAGCAGAAGACCTAGAGAGAAAAATGAGAAGCGACTTCGAACGCAACTTCGATGTTCGTTGGAACTCCCCAAGCAAGAAGATGATAAAGGGGAAAGGGCTATTCTACCGCTATCCAGAGCCATTTGCCGCAAGAAAAGAGGAGTACACCATCCTAAAACACCTCTTTATCTACGACCAATACAAACGCATCGTTAGCAAAATGCGCTTCACCTTCCCCGAGTTAGTAGACTTTATGCCAAAAAACTACTACTACACCATCCTAAGCTCCCACATGGGTCTCTCACGTGCCTATCTATGTACCGTAATCACCAGCGTGGCAAGTCGAGAAGCCGAAATTAGAGCCGAAGCTCGCCGCCTAAAAAATCAGATTTTAGAGGATGAATATCAAAAATACAAACAAAAGCAGAGTTCAAAAGCTAAAAAGTAAGCTCTACGACCCCCTCAAAGGGATAGGTTCACCGCTCGAAAGGATAAAGCTCTTCGCCACACCCGAAAGCACCTACCATCTAATACCAAAAAAGATGGCAGACGACGACCCTTTCACCCGTGAGCTACTAAAAGCAAAGAGTGTAGCCCATTTTGCCCGCAATCGCAAGATTTCAAAGGGCAAAATCGAAGCCATGATAGCTAAGCAACGCATGAAGTACGACTTTGAGTTTTGGGCAGTAAGCTGCGTAAAAATCCAAGACAAGCAGACCAAACGCACCATACCGTTCATAATGCGCTCCGCTCAGCAAAAGCTCTTCGCCCTACTTATCACCGAGCTTTACGCCAATCGCCCAATCAGGGTGATTCTGCTAAAAGCTCGACAGTGGGGCGGCTCCACTCTTATTCAGCTATTTATGGCATGGATACAGCTCTTTCACCGCAAATCATGGCATTCAGTCATCGTTGCCGACGTAGAAGAGCAATCACGCAATATTAGAGCCATGTATAGCCGTCTAGCTAAAGGTCACCCCCCCGAGGTGTTCCCCATAGAGCTAAAAAACTTTGAGGGTTCGACAAAAAGTAAAGTTATCGAAGGACGAGAAGCCATCATCTATATCGGTTCAATGCAGAAACCCGACTCCCTGCGCTCCTCCGATGTAATGATGGCACACCTTACCGAAGTAGGTCTTTGGCGTGCCACTGAGGGCAAACAACCCGAAGATGTAGTTCAATCCATCGCTGGCACCGTACCGCTCGAACCCTACTCTGTAATCGTAATGGAAAGCACCGCCAAAGGTGTAGGCAACTTTTTCCACCGAGGCTGGCAAGCAGCAGTAAGCGGCACTAACGGCTACCTACCGCTCTTTGTAGCATGGTTTGAGATAGATATCTACTCCCGCCCCTTTGCCGACGAAAAGGAGTGCGACGAGTTTATCACCTCTCTCACCCCCTACGAGCACACCCTCTTCGAACTAGGCGCAACACTAGAGGCAATCCACTGGTATCGTACCAAAAAACATACCGATGGCTACTCCGATTGGCGCATGGGCTGCGAGTTTCCCTCCACGCCCCAAGAAGCGTTTCAATCCACAGGCAGGCGTGCCCATAGCCCCGACTATGTCAAAGGAATGCGAGAGTTCTGTTGCGAACCGCTCTACAAAGGCGAGATTTTCGCCAATGCCCACTCAGGCAAAGCAGCTATCGACAACTCCGTCAACTTCGTAGCCTGCGCAGGAGGAGAGTTCTGGGTCTGGAAACTCCCCGACTCCACCACCCCCACCCCAATGCGCAACCGCTACGTAGTTAGCATGGATATAGGAGGGCGCACCCCTACAGCCGACTGGTCAGTAATTTCGGTTATCGACCGCCTCCCGACACTTTCAGGCTCAGTAGAGGAGTGTATCGCCACCTACCGCTTTCATCTCGACCAAGACCTAGCCGTCTGGCGAGCAGTCCAAGTGGCAGTGTTCTACAACCGTGCCCACCTAGTAGTCGAAGCCAATAGCCTCAATAGCCAATCAACCGATGGCGACCACACTCTCACGGTTTTAGACCAAATCAAAGGAGTCTACCGAAACCTATTCTGTCGCACCGATCCCCAACAAGTAGTCGAGGGTCGCCCTGCACGCTACGGTTTCTTCACCTCCCGAAGCTCAAAAACCGACCTAGTAAACCAAATGAACCGCCGCATGCGTGAACGCTCCTACGTAGAATACGACAGCCGAGCACTCGACGAAGCCGACCTCTACGAACTAAAAGAAGATGGCACCTACGGCGCAGTCATAGGCGAGCACGACGACATCTACATGAGTCGAGCAATAGGACTAAAAGTGTGCGACCTACTTTAATCTTTCTTCCCACTGGGTGCAGCTAATCTACTAGCTGCACCCTTTTTAATTCATAATTCATAATTCATAATTCATAATTCATAATTGTTTCCCCCCCCCATATAGACGTAGCCCTGCTACGTCTAAAACCAAACCCAGCAGTAGAGACGTAGCCCCGCTACGTCTGCAACAAAACCACACACCATTCTAAAAAGAAAGTTCCAATAACAATACGGTAATACAACCCAGCAGTAGAGACGTAGCCCCGCTACGTCTGCAACAAAACCACACATCATTCTAAAAAGAAAGTCCCAATAACAATACGGTAATACAACCCAGCAGTACAGACGTAGCCCCGCTACGTCTGGCTTTGGATTTGCCTTAGCAAATTCAATTTTTGTTTTGCTCCGTTAGCTCATCTTGCTTTGCAAAATTCGATTTCAGACGTAGCAGGGCTACGTCTCTACCTACGCAGTTATGTTTTAAAAAAAGGTTTAAAACAATTCAGTGTATTGGCACCCCAGCAGTCCCGCTACGTCTCTACCCCCCCCGAGCACCAAACCCCCCCCCAATCAAGCATTAAGAATAAAAAAAAACCTCATATTAAAAAAAACAGTAACAATTCAAAAAAAAAATCAAATCAAATTTAAAAACAAATTTTTTTCATAAAATATTGAATAATAATAAATTAACAATACCAAAATTGAAACGAAATATTAAATTAATAAAAAATTTAAAAAAAAAATTAAATTTATTTGTACAACTTATAAAATTAGTTGCTATATTTGCAAAGTGGAGTGGCACCTATTAAAGCCTTTTCTCTCAATCGTCGGGAACGAGAGGGGCATAAAAGTACACCCACACAGGCAGATAAAAGAGGGAGATACATGAGCGAAGTTTCGCAGCTAGCAATTTGAAACCAAGTCCATTATCAAGCTGCAAAGAGAGCCGACCATCGCAGGGGTGCGATACTGTCAGTTTTCGAGCGAGGTTTGCACAGCGACAGCCACGCCAGTGAGTACCGATTTTATCTCCACAATGCGCTCGACCATTATGGCAATAAAGGTCGACATGTAGTAGAAATTTTAACAACTACTTAATAAAAAACATTAAAAATTAATTCTTATGAGAAGAAAAAGAACATTTACAGCAAAGATGTTTGGACTACTTGCTGTGGGAGCTTTAGCTTACGCAACTTCTTGTACTAAAGATCTTGAAGAGCGTATCGATGCCCTAGAAGATCAAATGAGTACATTAGTTACAGATGTAGACGCCCTTCAATCAGAGCTAACATCTATCAGCAGCAGCTTCAACTCTGATCTTTTAACACAAATCAACAACAGCTTCACAACTCTTACAGAGCTTCAAGCAAGCGTTGATGCAAGTGCAGACGATGTAGCAGCAGCAAAAGCTGAACTAGATGCTTACAAACTAGAGATGGCTGACTACGTTGGTATCAATGGTATCACAACAAACGCAGATGGTAACCTAGTTATCACTTACACAGAAGATGGCGTTTCTAAAGATATCGTTTACTCAGCACCAGCAGGTGAAGCAGGTACTCAAGTATCTGTAGAAGAGTCAACTTACGGTTACACTCTAACAGTAGGTGAAGAAACTTACACTCTTCCTAAAGCATTCGAAAATAACGTAACTGGTATCACTTGTTTCAGCACAGAGTTTGTACAAACTATCTCTCTTATCAGAGGTGCAGAAGTTAAAGGATACTTCACAATGAATACAACAGACGGTAGCGCACCTAACGGTAACCTAGATATTACAGATTTCTCTGTATACACTGATGCTGTTACTAAAGCTGCTCCAGAGCTTAACACTCTAGTTACTGTTACTAGCGTTTCTTACAACGAAGCTAACGGTTGTCTTGAAGTTGGTTTCACTCAAAATGCTGAAAGTACAGCTGAAAGTTTTGGAACTGCTTTAGAAGCAAAAGCTGCATACCTACAATACAAAACTGTAGATATGAAATCTGAAGCGTTCGTATTTGGTCAAATTAATCCAGCTAGCCTTTCAGGTGCAGCTTGGAATATGATTGGTTATAACACTCTAGAGGAAGTTTATAATGACGATTATACAACTGCTGAATACACTGCTAGCGCAGATTATCCTTATAATGGTGTTGAAGTATTTGTAAATCATGCTTCTGATTACAAACAGTTAGGTGAAGTAAACAGCGGTCTATTCGAAGTATTACCAGATAGCGAAGCGTTAACTGTAAATATACAATTAACTGCAACAGCTGGCTATACAGGTGGCGTAGACGCTCTAGCAGATTACACAGTTGAAGCATACCTTATCGGTTGTGAAGAAGGTCAACCAGACCTAGAGCACGCTGCTATGGAAACTGCTAAAATCTTTAATGAAGTAAAAGGTGGTATCTCTGAAACTGTAGTTATCACAGATCCAATTTACACAGCTGCTAACGCTGCTAAATTCGATGCTGCTATCGCTGGTAACTTAGCTCAAGATGCAGTTACTAACGTAGGTACAAAACACCTTTTCGCTGACGTAAGCGATATGGTATCAGTAAAACCATCTACAAAAATAGATGGCGAACTAGAACTTACTATCGATCCTAACGCAGTAGGCGTAACAGGTCAACAGTATTTCTATATCGTTGTTAAAGCTACTACTAAAGGTGGTTCTGAACCAGCTGCTACTGCTGGTAAATACGATGAAGTTGATGTTGAATACGTACGTCTTAGCCACGTAATCGGTTTTGATGCTGTTGGTGCTCTTGAGACTGTTTATGCTCCTAGCTGCTCAGCTCCATCATTTGATCCTAACTACTGTTGGGATACACCAGAAAGTGGTAGTGGCTCCTCTCAATATGATTACTACCTACACGAGAAAATCTATTCAGATGAGACTGTTGCAACCAATGTAACTAATATGTATGGCTCTTCTGTTGTTGATATCAGAAACTTCACTGTTACTTATCTTCAAAAAAATGGTACTTTAGTTGATGCTGAATCGATAACAACTATAACTGATGATACAGAAAATCCTGTTCAATTTAACTCTGCAGAATTAGATTCAAATGGTAATCCTTTACATACAGAAGGATTTACAGTAGGTATGACTATCGATGAGCAAAAATATGTTCGTTTCACAATCGAAGTTCCAGCTAACACACCTGATGGTGACTATACTGGTTATGTAACATTGAAAAACACTACAAATGGTGTTACTACAGGTTACAAATATGAGTTAACAGCTTCTATCGCACGCCCAGCTGCTGCAACTATCGTTGACCTTGACAAATCTCTTGAGCTTTACGGTTACTCAGTAGATGGTACTGCTATCACTTTCGACTCTTACGCTTACCATAAACAAGCTGTAGAGGTTGGTTTCATCGAGCAAGCTCTTGATGCAGCTGGTGATGGTTCTGACGGTTTGTATAGAGATAAAGTAGCTAACCATGAAATGTTTGCTAAACTAGCTAACGTATTCATGTACGATACTGAAAATGACGGTTGGGAGCCTTCTGGTGATATCAAAGATGTTTACGAAGATAGCGTTGGTGAACTAGATGATCCTGGTACAAATGCTAATTACGAAATGAATGTAAAGGTATCAGTAGTTTTAAGTAGTGCAAATTCAAGTAATAAAGTTGTTGTCCTACCATATGGTTCTACTCAGTTATCAAACTTTGTACCTGGTACTACTGATGTTACTATCGCTGCTAATACAGATAAATTTGATGATTACGATGCATTATTCGATTCAACTGCTACTAGTAATGCTGGTGATGAAGATTTCAAAACTGTAGATGTAATAACTCCAACATCTACTGTTAATTCATGGGAAGAAATCAAGTACAACACTCCTTACAACGTATCTCTAGTTTATGCTTACAACGACGGTACATTTAAGAAAGTTGATACAGATTACACTATGACTTACAAAGCTCAAGATGTATTCCAATCATTTATTACAGAGGCTGGCGAAACTTCAGTTGACGATTTAGGATGGACTCTTGATTTCTCTAATACAATAGACGAAAACAAGATTGATATTTCTTACGCTTCTAACAAAACTAAGCCTTTCTACTTCTCTGACGTACCTGCTGGAACAGCTTCTGCTCCAACAATGCTTTGGTTTGACGAGAAAAAAGATCAAGTTAACCCTTGGGAAAATACATTAACTTGCATTAAGTATAGTGTTGATGGCGTATCATTCGCTGCTGAGCACAGAGATGACAACCTAGAAGAAATCGAGGTTTACAAACCAGTAAACGTTGCAGGTATGGATGCAACTGCATCTTATGAGTTCCAATGGGTTGCTGCTTCTGCTGCTGATTTAGAAGTTGGTGGTATCCTTTATGGTGCTACTCAATCTCCAAGTACTATTACATTCGTTGATATGCGTTATGGTAACGTTTTTGCTAACGAAAGAAACTTACAGAAAGATCTTCATTATATTACTCGTACTTCGGTTCTTGATACTCCAGATACTAGTGCTTGTACTGTTGGTAGTGATGGTACTTATGATTTAACTAAAATTTCTGATACTTGTTATCGTATTAAATCAAATGGTTCAGTACAACAAGATGTTACAGTTAAAGTATCTGATATTTGGGGTCGTGTAACTGAAAAAACAGTTAAAGTTACTATCAAAGGTCGTGTGAATAATTAAACCTTACCAATAGAGAGTCCAAACTCTATTAGTAACACAATATCCGAGAGGAGGTGCAATTTCTGCACCTCCTCTTTTCAGTATGTACAGCAGTAGAGACGTAGCCCTGCTACGTCTGTAACACAAATCGTTACGTTTAAAAAAAAAGGTTTAAAAACAAATCAGTGTGGCAGTAGAGACGTAGCCCTGCTACGTCTGTAATCGAACCCTGTAATCGAACCCTGCCACCGCACACACGGTAGAGACGTAGCCCTGCTACGTCTGTAACCGAACCCTGTAATCGAACCCTGCCACCGCACACACGGTAGAGACGTAGCCCTGCTACGTCTAAAACACAAATCGTTATGTTTAAAAAAAAAAGGTTTAAAAACAAATCAGTGTGGCAGTAGAGACGTAGCCCTGCTACGTCTGTAACCGAACCCAGCAACCGAACCCTGCCACCGCACACACGGTAGAGACGTAGCCCTGCTACGTCTAAAACACAAATCGTTATGTTTAAAAAAAAAGGTTTAAAAACAAATCAGTGTGGCAGTAGAGACGTAGCCCTGCTACGTCTAGGTTTGGATTGCCTTAGCAAATTCAATTTTTGTTTTGCTCTGTTAGCTCATTTTGCTTTGCAAAATTCGATTTCAGACGTAGCAGGGCTACGTCTCTACTGGGGACGAAAACTGATTTTTCGCCTTAAAAATAGGCGTATCCGCAAAACCCCTTTTGCGAATACGCCTAAATTATTTTTTGAACTAGATTTTAGTAAACCAACTCAAAATCATCAAGAACCATAACGCTTTGTGAACTACCAGTAAAGTAGTCGCCATAGCGAGATGATGAACATACAATTACTAGGTGGGTAGGGATGGTTGTAAGAGAGTTGTAGTCAAGCTCTATTGTGAACTCTTGCCACTGCTCTACGCTCTCTGTAATTGCTAACTCTCCGTAAGCCACTACATCCTTACTGGTCGAATTAAAGAAAGTGGTAATATCACGTGTATCGAATATTATTGGGGTATCGGCGGTTCCGAGCATTTCGGTTTCACGAGAGCTTATGCCATACTCCTCAGGGGTCCATGTACCAAGAGCAATATATATAAATCCTTGATCGGGCGTTACTCCGCTTTCGATTGTTACGCCAGAGGGTGTAGTACCTACAATATCAATTATTCCGCAATCATATTTTAGCCACCCTTTAAGAGCTTTTGGACGAGAATTAAAAGGCTGTCCTACGCCAATAATACCATTTGTACCAGCAGTTTTAACATAATTTCCAACAAATAAGCTAGCTGCTGCAAATTTTACAAGCACATTTTGAGATGCCAAATTTGCACTATATATTCCTGTAGAACCTGGACGAATATCATCGCTATTTGGAGTGGTAAGGTTGTAGCTACTACCAAGCGTTGTAGAACCAGGGTTGCCTGTAGCCCAATATTTTTCGCCATCTTCTAAGAATGGATACCAAGTATTAGAAGGCTTTGACCAAAGCTCAAAATCCCCATTTTCGAGGGCAATTGCCTCTTCGGTAACTATATCTTCAATAGCAGTTTCGTCGCTTCCGCAGTAGGCAACTACCTGATAGCTGCTCTGATCATCTAAACCCTCTATAGTTGTTGAAAATTGACCCTCAAATAGGGTAATGTTATCTTGTGATACCTCTATCCAATCAGTCGCTCCTGTAGCACGATAACGAAAGCCATAATCGAGAGAAACATCGCCCGAAGCGATAAGATTTACACTACGAGCACGTACATCGCAAAGGGTTAAAATAACGTTTACATCGGTTGTTTTGACCATTAACGTCCATAGCTCATTATCGACGTTATTATAGCTCAACGATACATATCTAGCAGCTGAAAAAGAGGTGAGTTTGTCGATTGAGGGCGACATAGTGGTAATATCGGCTGGTCCTAATTTAAGAGCAGTGATTGTAATATCGGTAAGGTCGCTCCCCTCCGATATATAGGCTGTAGCGGTGCGATTTGTGGTGTCAATCTCTTCAACGCCAATCTGCCCCTCTACCTTAAAGTAACGTTCAATATCTTGTGTAGCAGATACAATCCACTCATAGCTTTGATATTTTGTAAGCACAGTTGTGATAGAAGATGAAAAGTTTTGAACACCTAAAAGTGGCACTGAAAAATCGGCTCCATCGGTATAATCTACCGATGTAATATTAACATTCTCAACATCTACAGTCTCATCTAAAACCAGTTCTACAGTTTGATTTTTGTAGTCGGAGGTGCTCGATAAAATTCCATCCCCCACGATACTATTTATGTAGAGAGCCTCTTCTGGATATGGAATATCGTTTTTGATACACGACGAAAAAGAGGAAAAAGCCAGTAAGAAAATTATCGCTTTATATTTTAAAAATTTTTTCATTTTATCTATTTTTAGTCCATAAATGTAGCACCATACCCACATTTATATCGGCAACGTTAAATTTAAAACTCATATTTGAACTTTGGCGGTTACCTACCACCTCACCTAAATCGTCGGTTTGCTCTATTTTATTGTATTGAACTCCTCCCAATCCAAACGAAAGAGTAACGCAGAAGTTTGGCATAACATAAACAGCAGCACCAGGGTTAAAATCTAATGATACTCGATTATTTTTACTATTTATATGTTTCTCTACCCCGTCATACTCATAACCAAAGGTAGATTTGCCCATTGAAGTAGAAAGCTCCACTTCGGCAAACAATCCAACCCTGCCTTTTCTATCTAGTGAGGTGTAAGAGCGATGGAATATTCCATAAGAATAGGACTCTGACAGTGCATTAACCGACGGTATAGCTATCGTTAGGTCGTTTGTAGAGCCAAAGTCGAAATCGGCAGAATCTAAATCTGCATTAAGATTTGAGTAGCCAAAACGCACCCCAACAGCACGATTATCTTTATAAAAATAGCCCACAAAAGGCTTAACAGTAAGCAAAGTTCCACTAGCATCAATACCATTTAAAACCAGCAAAACCTCTGAATTTTGACTTGAAGCGGTGACGTAAGAGAGCGAAACACCCCCTAAAATTTCGCCTTTATATGCAAAACGTGCTCTATCTTGTAAATTATCAAGATCTTTATCTTTGGGAACTCTTTGAAAGAGTTCTTTCTGTTTTTTTTGCTTTTTTTGCTCCTCTGCTAATGGCTGAATTTTCTCTATTTTTTCTGTTACGACCTTTGTAGAGTCGATTTTAATGTATTGCGACGCTTCGACTTTTGTAGAAGCTAAAGCCACAATAGCAAATATAGATAATAATATTTTCTTCATGTTTTAACCTCCTTTTATAGATAAAATGCAACACCTAAACCGATAGATAGGATATTGATTTTAAAGTTCATTATACTGCTTTTTGCATCTCCAACCTCAACTTGGTTGTGTACCTGCTTGGTGTGTGAATAGTTGACCCCCATCACACCTACCGACACCTCAAACGCTACTCTATCGGTAGCAAATGCCACAATACCTGGTGCAATACCTAGCGAAGCATTTTTTGAGTGGGCAAAAGTGCCCTGTACAGGTGAGTCAAATGCAAATTTTGATTGCGAACCGCCAACCTCAAGTTGTAGTTCATTGTAGAGAGCAAAACGACGATTTTGTCCAAGTGGGATATATTGTCGCCATATAGCAGTACCGCTATAACTATGTGTCAGACCGTAATAGTCGTAAAGACTAAGATTAATTCCCGACTCTTCATCACCAAATTTTAGCTGCGCATTATCAATTTTTATAAGCGAACGACCATATCCAAAACGGGCACCTATAGCCATATTTGGCGAAAGGGAGTAGGCTACAAATGGTGTAGCTTTAAAGGTGTAGCCCGAAGAGTTTATCTCATCTACGATAAGTAGGCTGTAGTTGTCGTTTACGTGTGCCGAATATGACGCAGCAGCACCTACTATCCATTGCCCTTTAGGTACAAAAGTGGTGTTTAAGTCGACCAAACCACGCTCAGCTCTCAGCTTTTCTTTCTGATTTAGGCTATTTTGCTCACTGTATTCAATTAAGCTATCTGCGCTCTGCTGCTCAGTAATATCTTGCGCTTTTACCATCTCGAAAGAGGAAAAGAGCAGTATGGTAGTGGCTATAATTATTTTTAATCTATTCATTTTTTGCTTTTTTATTGCTAATTTTAGTAGCCTAATTCAAAGTCGTCTACCCACATCTTACTGCTACTCGAACCGTTCATATACTCACCATAAGCACTTGTTGAACAAGAGATAACAAGAGAATAGTTTCCAGAGGTTGGTTTGGCAGAGGTATCATAGTAATTTATCGGAATTTCTATCTCCTGCATCGTATCGACTGTATTTTCTACCCAATAAGAGGCGTAGCCAATAATCTCCTTGTTGGCAGCTAAAGATGAAGTTGCAGGATCCCAACTACCAGAAGGAGAGCTTGTCCCTGATGTTACTCCATGTCTACTTCCCCAATCAACAATCGCTAAAAATATGCGCCCTTTATCGTTCTCTCCTTTGGCTATAAAGTCGTCATATTTAGTATAATCTACAGTACCTACAGTAGCAGCATATTTTACTTTCAAAGATTTAGGACGACTCTCCCACTCAAATTTTTGTCCGAAACTTGCCGTTCCAGTACTGGCGCCAGTCATTTCAAAAGCACCAAAAAATACATTTCCTGCTGTAAGATTTCCAGCTGTTGCACCCCCAATTAAATATGCACAATAGCTGCCGCCCATACCTGTTTTTGTACTCTGTTTACACAATGTAGTAGTTGCAATCACTACAGTATTATTACCACTTGCCCAATCTGTTGATTTTCCGTCATCTTCATCCCAACAGGTCAAAGTCGTACTTTCCATATCACCATAAGGAATACTTTGCCCAGCAGTAGTTGTAAAGGTATTAGCTCCATATTCCACATTATCAACAATCATCTTATACTCATAGGTTTTACCTGCAAATATCCCCTTGTCTAATTGATATACTATTTCACTATCATTTTCATTTTTACCCTCAATCCAAATAGGTTCAATATTAGCTGCATAACTATCATCCCCTACTTTAGTGGCATCACAAGTAGTCCAACTATTACTATCATCCTCGCTACTCTCACGATAAGCAATCTGAACCTTTTCAATATCGTTAAGATATACAGTTGCTTTTAAATTAACTGTATTATCCCACAAATCGTAATCAGTAGTAGCAACTTTCTCCACACCGCTAACATTTACCGAAGCTGTTTCGCTTGCAGCTCCTCCCCTTTCGTCTTTTACAGAGATTGTAATATTTGTAGTTGCAGCAGTGCTAAATTTTGTGAAATAATCTTTAGAGATTGTAATCACACCTTTTTTACTATCGCTAGGGTCGGGAGTATAGGTCACACCATCTAAACCAGTAGATTTTGTACTGCTATAAATATCAACTCCAGCTACTGAAACTTCGCTAATATTGGCTAGCGAACTCTCAATATTGTAGGTTAAATCATCGCCAACAAAATTTATAGTCGATTCGATACCATTATCTACTTTAGAGATTGTGGGCTGCACGACAAATACAAAATCATCTTCACTCTCATTCATCGACTCGTCAATCTCAACAGTAATTCCACCATAACCATCAGGTGTATCCGAAAATTTAAAGTTAAGGGTGTAGAGACCTCTACTTATAGGATAGCCGATAACCCCTGTTAGCGACTGCTCCCCAATTTTTGGGTTGCTACTCTCACCATAAAATCCCCACGAAAAACTATTGTTGCTGTCAGTTAACAGAAAATAACCAATACCGTTTACATGGTCACCAAAATAGGTAAGCGTAGGGTCGGCACCCGAAAGAGCCTTGTCTAAATCGAAAACATCGCTCGAAGATACGTAGACATCAAATCCCAAATCGTAAGCACTCTCAACAGTGCTATTAAACACCACCTTTACAGCTGCATGAATCATCGTACACTCCAAAGTAAGGTTGGTGTACTCGCCAGCTTTTATCACAAACTCCTCTTCACACTCATAAAGTAGCTCTGTAGGGTCGAAAGTGGCGTAAACTATCTTATCACCAGCCGATACAGTTGCGCTATATTTACCCTCAGCAAGATATACCTCAGAGGGAATATTATTAGCAGGCTCATAACGACGAATTAGATTACCGCTAGAGTCGTATATTTTCAGTACGCTGCTCTCCATTAGTGTGGCAATCTGCTCTTCGGTAAGAGTCGACGATGTAACCGAAGATTTAGTGCTGAGCGACTTTGTTACAGCTGATTTAGTGGTAGCATCCAACCCCCAACTAACCTTTAGCCCTCCCTCATTTTCAGTAAATTCAGGAGTTTCAACCTCGCCTGTATCACTTCCATTAAAATCTTGACTACACGAAACCATTAACGAGCAGACAAACAGCAGTAGCGATATATGTTTTAATATTTTTCTCATCCCAAATAAATTTTTTGTAATTGATAATTAATAATTTATAATTTATAATTAATTAAACTACCTTAAATTTCAAAGTTTTACTACTACTTCCACTACTATCAGTTACAGTCAACACAAAAGTTGTCTCACCCGAGCCAAGTGCTGCCAACATCGGCATAAATTCGGTAATATCGAGAGTTAAACTTTTACTACCTGTCACCTCATCACCAATAGGAAAACCAAGCGAACTAAGAGCTGTAGCCATACTACCCGAAGCATTCACCAAATCCATAGTTTGAGCTAAATTAATGCTCTCTAGCTCTTCAGCTGTAAGAATTGCGCTATTAATCTGAACAGTAAAGCCTGTAATACCAGTAGAAGAGGTGATATTTACCACCACATTAGGGTAAGAAGATGAAGAGATAGTGTGAGTATCATCAAAACTGTAACCCCCTTCCCACACAACCGATGGACCACCCGATGAGATATAATCGCTAGTGACATTAATTTTTAGAGTTGTAGTAGATTGACGATTTTGAGAATCTAACGCCACAATTGTTACGGTGTGGTTGCCCATATATTTATAAAGCTCCACCATACCAGTATATTTCATAGTAGCTATGATAACTCCGCTTTCGTCCTCTTTAACAACAAGATGGTCAGAAAGTTCATTTTCGCCCCAAAACGACACTTTACGATTAAGAAGAGATTTGCTATCAAGCTCAGCAGCTAAATCGTCGTTATCGGTCGAAATATAACCAGCTATTGAAACAATACTACTTGTACCATTTGGTGTTACCTGCACTTTCAATACATCTGAGCAAGTTTCGGCATCAAAATCAAAAATCGAAGGGCTTACATAGAATATATCAGCAATATCATGACCATTAAGAAGCGTTGTTTTTGGTGCATTTAGCTGAGTCTCACCATTTCCCGAATCTTCAATTATCTCTTCCGAAGAGCTTACGACGCTTTTTACATCCAATATATCACCAAGTACCCAGTTTTCAACAGTGATAGTAAATTTAAGATTACCATTATCTATATCGTCGATTGTAATATTGATTTTTTTGTAGTCGCCAGCATTTACATTTGTGATATACTGTTTCCATCCAGAAATCTCAACAGCAGCATCATCTGAGCTAGGATCTTCTTTATATAAACCCGAAATCTCTAACACTATAGGCTCTAAAACACCTCCATCAGAGGCTGGAATTGCCTTAAAGTAGCAGTAATTTTCATCACTTCCCTGCACTATAGTAAAAACAGTAGTTCCATAGGTTAAAGTTGCTGTAAGAGATGTAAAACGCTCTAAAATATCGGCTGTAAAACTTACCGAAGCCTTAACATTAGCCATTGTACAGACCAATTTTTCGATTGTTGTAGTCTCACTCATCGCTATTTCAAACTCTTCTACTTCAGATTGATAGTGTGGGATAGTACCTACATCTGGAATCTTATCTGGGTCGATAGAATATGCCTCAACAGAGTATGGACCTGGCTGTAGAGGTAATCCTTTGTCGTCGTTCTCTGCAATTTTTGCTTTTACTTCGCTATACGAAAGCTCATAAGATAGAATATCATCATCTGTATCCCACACCTTTACAATATAGTCGTCGAGCGAAGTAGCTGTAGTAGCTTTTGTGTCGCTCTCTTCGGAAGCCTCCTCAATTTCAGCAAAAATAGATGCAAATTGAAGATAACCATAATTGTCACCCTCCTCTGGATCTTCGCTATCTCCTTGGTCGCCACTACCACCAGATGGATAATAGTTATCATCATTAAAATCTCTATATTCACTCTCACACCCTACCGTCAACACCGCTGCAAATAACAGTAGCACAAATCTAGTTATAAATTTTCTCATTATATTAATTTTTTTCAATTACAAATTATAAATTACGAATTACGCATTACGAATTACGCATTACGAATTACGAATTATTCAAATCGGGGTTAGTCTCAATTATATATGGTGAAAAATCGTAGACCGAGTTGCTAAAAGTTACAGTCACCTCTACTCCTCCCACATCCGAAGCATCTATCGTAATATTTGATAGAGTTTTAGCTGTAGTAGAGCCAATCTCCTGCTCTGGAAAATCTACATTAAATCCATTCGACTTTATTGCGCTTCCACTAAGTGTTAGGGTTGTACCTGTTGCAACATAAATCATCTTAGTAGAGTCGGTCGAAGAGAAATTAAAGCTATTACCAGCCGAAGTTGTCACCTCGAAATAGGCTGTAGGGTAATATTTGTCAAACCAGTCGGTTGTGGTCACCTTTATAGCCGATTTATGAAACTCTGCTGTAACAGATACCTCTGTTGTGGTTAATGGCTCGACCGTTGCGCTGCTTTCACCCTTAAAATAGAATGAATCGGCACCCTCACTTACAGAATCACCAGCCGATACCGCCACTATGTACTCTCCCTCAATTAACGATGGAATCTCGCTATTATACGCATCGATATTATCGTAAGTTTTGTCAAAACGAACAGTATCGCCTGTTGCATTATCAATGTTTTCACCCTTTATAGTTACCGAAAAATCGTCGACTGTAGGTAGCGACTCTTGAGGTAACTCCACTAGTGAGCGTGTTAACTCCTCCACTGTATAATCTACCGCTGCAAGAAGCTCAATCGCCCCGTAACCACTACTACTAACCTCTTTTTCGCCCTGCTTTACACAACTTGTTGTTAGTAGTAGGGCTGTTATTATGTATGTTATTTTATTCATTTTAGTATGTTTGTGTGTTTGTACCGCCTGTGATTTTAATTCTTATATTGTCCAAATACAACCAATAGTTTCCATTTTGAACCGTATAATCTTCCTTTATACATGAAGATCTCCATGCTGCTCTCGTAGCACTTGTAGCATTTGTTATTTTATATGAACCATTGTTTTGGATATTTGAATATGAACCACCTGTTGTTAGTTTAATCCATGTTCCTACGCTGCCACTACCACTATCTGATACTCCAACACTAAGTGTGTTTGCTAATGATGTATTGCCATTTTGTGCAGCGGAATTTGTCTCTGACCCGTATTCATAAGCTGGATCACCATATACTCCATAAGTAAAAATTAATCCAGAACCCCCAGAATACTCCGTTTCACCTGCACTGTAATTGTATAGCACCTCTACATCAACACTTTTTTGTAAATTATTTAATGGAGCAGTATCTATCCGACCGGGGTATTTGCCTCCAGCCTCTTCTCGTCCACATATACGTATAGATTTATAAGTTGCTGATCCACCTACACGTCCTGCTGTCCAACCAGTGGGTAGACCGTAAGTCGATAAATTTGTAGTACCTGTATAATCAGAATCTATTCCATCAGTTATATTTGCACCTATAGTTTGATTATCATGGATTGAAAAATCTGATGTTAGTCCACTAAAATCTTCATATAAAAGATAAGGAATACTATCAATAATTGGATTAATAATATGGCTATTAAGATCAAGTATAACTATATCATTCCCACTAACCAAAGCGTGCTCCGACTCATACTGCACCGAAATATTTCCCGAAAAATAACTATCATACATATTTTCATAAACAACCTCATAGGTGTTAGTCGGACTGTACGGAAGAGTTACCACATTTGAACCGTTTGTAAATAGTGCATTTTCATTAGGCGAAGTAAATATAACATTAGTGATATCTTCACCAAGATTATTAGCAGTAAGTTTAAGTTGTATAGTCGTTGCAAGATAAACTCCCTCTGGTGTAAGGGTTAAAGGTGTAATCTCACCAGCGACCATATTTCTATTTATAGTTGCAACCTTTTCGTTTGAGTAGCTGCCATTTTCGTTATATACCACAATTTTTAGCTCTGAATCGACAAAATTTGTAGGGTTAATAAACATATAAGCATATTTCCCATCGCTTCCCAATACATTATCTCCACTTAGGTTTAATGTTACGGTACTTTCGCCATTTGAAACCGAAGTTGTAGGGGCAAGAGTAGATTCATAGTTATATGAAATATCACCTACAACATCTCTATCAAATGCAACCACCATTTTTGTGATATCCGATCCAAAGATATTACTCTCAGTTGGCACCTCAAAGCGAATTATGTGCATTAGATGGTTGCTAAAAGGTAAGGTTATATACTCTGCCATATTGTGAGTTAATGCACCGCCTGTGCCATAGCCCCACATAAGGTCGTAGTTGCAGTTGTAGGTTCCATCTTGCGAATCGGAGATGGTGTGGGTAATTGTTGTACCACTAACTCTAGTGGCTTTAGGATAGTTTAAGTAGTAGCTGTAGCTACCATCGCTCATAGAGCTTATATCACCTGAAAAAAGGCTATTTTTATTGGTGTTACTATCATATATATAGGCAAAATCGCCCACTTTTGAGGCTGTAGAGCTACCTGCTTTTGCAAAGAGAGAGATTTCATCGCCCTTTTCCCACGAAAAATCATAATTATCATCTAAAATTGCACGTGTAGTGGTACTTCCAGAAGTGGTAGCACCTATGATAACTTCAATTTTTTCACTGGTTAAATCCGACACTCCCACCTCATCTCTACTACATGAGCACAACAATGCCACAATAATTAGGAGTAATAATCTTTTTAATCTCATATTAAGTAATATTTTATAAATCTCACAAATATGGTAAATATTTAGCAGAATCACAAATTATTATCTATATAAACCAATTATTCGTCAATTTGACCTAATACAAATATAAGCCACCCCCCCCGTAGAGACGTAGCCCTGCTACGTCTAAAACCAAAGCACAGCAGTAGAGACGTAGCCCTGCTACGTCTTAGAATCGAATTTTGCAAAGCAAAATAAGCTAACGGAGTAAACAAAAATTTAATTTGCCAAGCCAAATCCAAACCCAGACGTAGCAGGACTACGTCTCTACAGCCGAGCGTATATATTTCTATATTATGATTGTTTCAAAACACCATCCTCAACTATCACAAAAAACATAAAATAAAACAAAACAGAATCATTATAAATTAAAACTATATATAAATAAAAAAAATAAATCAAATTTATAGTACAACTTACAAATTAATTTATACCTTTGCAATAGACAAAAAACAAAAAAACAATAACAATTAAAAATTACAATTATGAGCAAAAAATTTATCTGTACAGTTTGCGGTTATGTACATACTGGCGATGCAGCCCCTGAAAAATGTCCACAATGTAAAGTTCCTGCTTCAAAATTCAACGAAATGGTTGAAACTGAGGGTCAAGCTCCTTATGCTGACGAGCACCGTATTGGTGTTGCTAAAGATGTAGATGCTGAGGTTCTTGAGGGTCTTAAAGCTCACTTTAATGGCGAGTGTACGGAGGTTGGTATGTATTTGGCTATGAGTCGTCAAGCTGATCGTGAGGGTTATCCAGAGGTTGCTGAGGCTTACAAACGTATCGCTTGGGAAGAGGCTGAGCATGCTGCTAAATTTGCTGAACTTCTTGGCGAAGTGGTTTGGGATACTAAAACAAACCTTAAAGCTCGCATGGATGCTGAGCATGGTGCTTGTGCTGACAAAAAACGTATCGCTGCACGTGCTAAAGAGCTTAACCTAGATGCTATTCACGACACAGTTCACGAAATGTGTAAAGACGAAGCTCGTCACGGTCAAGCATTCGCAGGTCTTTATAAAAGATTATTTGAAAATAAATAGGCGTATTCGCAAAACCCCTTTTGCGGATATGCCTCACAATTTTCTTTGAAAATTGTGAGCTCAGTGGTCTCGAAGAGCCACTGAAGGCGTTTTTTTGTTCACTTTTTTTTAAAAAGTGTTAAATATAGTTTTTTAAGAGGATGACCCAAAAGTCCCTAAAATAGACAAACAACCCTTGCCACAAGCTCTGTGACAAGGGTTGTTTGTGTAAAATCGGTGCTTTTGAGTCACCCTCGTAACACAAATCGTTATGTTTTAAAAAAAAAGTTTAAAACAATTCGATGTGTTTTTTTCAGACGTAGCAGCAGTAGCTTATTGTTTTTAGGCAAATTCGCTGGATTCTCTAACGCAAGAGCCGAAGCTCATAACTCAAAAATTAAAAATTTTAGGCATCGTCTTAGAGGTGTTAAATCTTTAACGTTTTTCTTTTGCCGAATTGAAAAATTGCTTGTTTAAGGGGGTAACAACAGATTTTGAGAATGAGCCATTTTAATTCATAACAACAGATTTTGAGAATGACCCAAAACAGAAAATCCTGAAAGTGATTGACTTTCAGGATTTTGCGACGTTTTGCGTCTCTTTAAAGTGGTGCCACCAAGAATCGAACTAGGGACACAAGGATTTTCAGTCCTTTGCTCTACCAACTGAGCTATGGCACCATCATTTTGTAATGTTTGTTTCTCATTACGGTTGCAAAGGT
>JAWXTR010000003.1:0-67262 GCA_044433365.1 Rikenellaceae bacterium | reverse complement strand
CGATATTTTTCACTATTAAATCTCAATATAGAACCACTATATTTTCGATTCAATAGCAAAAAATCTCATCTCCAATAGCACTATTAAAAATACACCAATAATTATTTTACCCTACTTAGATTTAGATTTTAGAAGTTCCATTAAGCTATTTTTGCAACTCGAATTATAAAAAATAACCTTTGGTTAATGCTTTTTTAAAAAAAGCACGCCCTTTGGTCTGGCAAAAATCGCTGAGTTTCCACTCACGGCTTCGCTCCGCTCGCTAAAAGAGGAAGGAGGTTTTTCATGCCCTTTATTGGCATTTTTCTGCTAGCTTTTTATACCACTGTTGCATTACATAAAATGCCTGTTTTCTCTCGCCTCTATCAGAGACTAACCCTTTACGGTTAAAATCATCTTGAATTGTTGGCACTTGGCGACGAGGTGAGCGAAAATCTTTCAAAACCCATGGTGTTGTACCTGCAAGCCCTTCGATTCTCTCGAACATTGCAATCTGCTTTTCAAAAAGCACCTTTTGATACTCCTCTGTAAATAGTTTATACTTATCTCCATGGTTTCCGTAAAGTGCACCTCCACCAAATTCACTAATAAATATAGGTTTATCTTGCTCAAACGACCAATTTACTCTGTCGCATTTTTCGTGAATACCATCATACCAACCAACATATTCATTAAAGCTAATAATATCAAGATAGTCGCCTAAATCGTCTTTTACAGTCAGTTCACCTTTTTTTGGTTCTATCTTTTCCATCGCAGCCGATATTAATCTGGTATTATCCAAACTACGAGCTTTGCTAGCTAGACTACTTAAAAATTTTAGACGTGCTTCACCATGAGGAGTTTCGTTTGCTATCGACCAAATAATTACATTACAACGATTTTTATCCCTATCAATCATATCCGAAAGCTGTTTTTCAGCATTTTGATAGGTAGCTTCGCTCTCCCATGAGATTGTCCAATAGACTGGAATTTCACTCCACACTAAAAGCCCCATGCGCTCAGCCTCTCTAACCATATTTTCATTATGAGGATAGTGTGCAAGACGAACAAAGTTGCACCCCATCTCTTTAGCGATTGTTAGCAAACTTTTGGCATGGTCAGTGGAAAAAGCTCTACCACTATCGCCCAAACGCTCTTCGTGAATACACACGCCTCTACAAAATATTTTTTCGCCATTTAAAAGCAGATCTTTACCTCTTGTTTCGATTGTACGGAACCCTATTTTATCTTCAACCTTATCGGTTTGTGAAGCCACTACTACATCATATAGTTTTGGATTTTCAGGTGTCCAAAGAGTGGGGTTTGCCTTAATTTCAAAATCTACATTACCTTCACTATCGGTTGTAAAAGTTTTTTTGATTTTAAGCTCCGAAATCTCTACCGACACCTCCTGCTCTGCTGCACCGTTTAGCTCAATACGCCCTGAGATAATATTGGTTTCACCCTTTTTTAGCTGCAAATAGTAATCCTCAATAAACTGCTGCGGCATCTCTACAAGCTCCACCGAGCGAGTAATTCCCCCATAGTTCCACCAGTCGCAATTTACAGTGGGAACAGCATCTTGGTAGCGACGATTATCCACCTTTACGACTACGCTATTTTCGCCAGCTTTCACCTTGTCGGTAACCTCAAAGCTAAACGGAGTGTAGCCTCCATAATGTACACCTAGCGGCTTGCCATTAAGCCAAACCCTGCTCTCATAATTTGCAGCCTCGAAATGGAGGAAAAGACGCTTAGACTCCTCTAAATTGTAGTCAAAACGCTTGCGATACCAAACAGTACCTTCGTAATAGTAGAGCTGAGAACGTTGTGTGTTCCAATCACCGGGAACGTGAAGCTCTGCAGCCGTTTCAAAATCGTACTCCTGTAGTTTTGTTCTATCTGAGTAGGTGTTATCTTGTGCATATCCACCATCGGTAGGTCGCATACGATAGTCGTAATAACCATTTTCGAATGGATCTACCAAACTTTTCCAATTTCCATCTAAGGATGTAGTTTTTCGACCGTGAATATTCTGAATATTCGGTGCCTGCTGACTGTAACCGCTAATTGCAGCTACTGATAATGCTAATAGTAATAGTAGTCTCTTCATATTTTCAATATTTTTGCTAGTAAAGGTAATAGATTTAGCCTAAAACACAAAACATCAAATAGCAATTTGACACATATTTATGAAAATCAACACTAATAATCCTTATCTTTTCGTTGTTTTAATAACAAATTTCATAGTTTTGTGACAAAGCATAAAAGATTTGTTGTTTTTTATTATAAAAATAACATTTTAAAATATATCTTTGTAGAAAATTTGCAGGGTGGTCTAAAAAGAGCTTAAAAGGAACTTCTAAGGGGAACTACTAAAATCTATTTTTCGAAATTAAATCATTTATAAATATGAAAACAACTCCATTTACAAAGTATCACATCGAAGCAGGTGCTAAGATGGCTTCATTTGCAGGGTATAATATGCCTATCGAATTTTCAGGTATCAACGACGAACACGCTACAGTACGTGAGGGTGTAGGTATTTTTGATGTTAGCCACATGGGCGAAATTTGGGTTAAAGGCGAAAAAGCTCTTCCTTTCCTTCAAAAAGTGACTACAAACGATGTTTCAAAGCTTTTCGACGGTAAAGTGCAATACTCTTGCTTTCCAAATGGCAAAGGTGGCATTGTAGACGACCTACTAGTATATCGTATTGACAAAGTGACCTACCTACTTGTGGTTAACGCTTCGAATATCGAAAAAGATTGGAACCACCTTTGCCAAATGGCTGAGCCATTTGGATTAGAGATTGGCAAAGAGCTTTATAACGCTTCTGACGAGATTGCTCAAATTGCTATTCAAGGTCCACTTGCTATGAAACTTGTTCAAAAACTTTGCACAGAAGAGGTTGAAAACAACACCTACTACACCTTTACCAAAACAATGGTTGGCGGAGTAAGTGCAATTCTTTCGATTACTGGTTATACAGGTTCGGGCGGTTGCGAAATTTACGTTGCTAACGAAGATGCCGACAAACTTTGGGAAGCTGTTTGGAAAGCTGGTGAAGAGTTTGGTTTGAAAAATATTGGTCTTGGTGCTCGTGACACTCTACGTCTTGAGTCGGGTTTCTGTCTATATGGCAATGATATTGACGATACAACATCGCCTATTGAGGCTGGTCTTGGCTGGATTACAAAATTTGTAGAGGGTAAAGATTTTGTCGATAGAGAGGTGATGGCAAAAATTAAAGCTGAGGGAGCTACTCGCAAGCTTGTAGGCTTTGTAATGGATGTACGTGCTATTCCTCGCCATGGCTATGCTATTGTTGATAGTGAGGGTACAGAAATTGGCGTTGTTACATCGGGTACAATGTCACCATCATATAAAGTTGGCTTTGGTATGGGTTACGTTAAGAGCGAATTTGCAAAAGCTGGTAGCGAAATCTATATCTCTATTCGCAACAAGCAGGTTAAGGCGCATGTTGCTAAACTTCCTGAGGGACTTAAAATTAATGCGTAATTCATAATTCATAATGCGTAATTTATCTATGAAAAAAACACAAGAATATATATCTCAAAATAAGGAACGCTTCTTAGAGGAGCTGTTTTCAATCATTGCAATTCCATCTATTAGTGCTGAGTCGGCACATAAACCAGATATGGTGGCGTGTGCAGAGGCTATTGCCGACAAAATTTTAGCTGCTGGCGCAACAAAAGCTCTTGCTATGCCAACCGAAGGCAATCCTGTGGTTTATGGCGAAAAGATTATCGACCCTGCGCTACCTACAGTCTTAGTTTACGCTCACTACGATGTTATGCCCGTAGCTCCACTAGAGCTTTGGAATAGCGATCCATTTAAGGCAGAGATACGTGATGGTAAAATCTTTGCACGTGGTGCCGACGACGATAAAGGTCAAGGATTTATGCACATTAAAGCGTTTGAGGCAATGGTCGCTTCTGGCGAACTTCCTTGCAACGTTAAGTTTATGATTGAGGGCGAAGAGGAGATTGGCTCACCTAGCATGACTAAATGGTGTGAAGATAATAAAGATATGTTAAAAGCAGATGTAATACTTGTTTCTGATACAAGTATGGTGGCTTTCGACACTCCTACTATCACCGTAGGGCTTCGAGGTTTGACATATATGGAGGTTACTGTTAAAGGTGCATCGCACGATTTACACTCAGGGCTTTTTGGAGGTGCAGTTCCAAATCCTATCAATGTTCTATCGAAGATGATAGCATCGCTAACCGACGAAAAAGGTGCAGTTACTATCAAAGGATTCTACGATGATGTCTTGGTATTGACTGACAAAGAGCGTAGCGATATTGCCCAGACTCCATTTGATAATGAGGCATACAAAGAGTCGTTAAAACTTAATGCAGTTTGTGGTGAAGAGGGCTACTCTACCCTAGAGCGCACTGGTATCCGTCCTGCACTTGATGTTAACGGTATTTGGGGTGGCTATACTGCTGAGGGCACAAAAACTGTGATTGCTAGTGAGGCAAAAGCAAAAATCTCAATGCGTCTAGTTCCTAACCAAAGCCACGAAAAAATCGCCGAGCTATTCGAAGCGCACTTTAGAGCTATTGCCCCAGAGAGCGTAACGGTAGAGGTAAAATTTTTACATGGTGGCGAGCCTTACGGCTGTTCAACATCACTTGCAGCATATAAAGCAGCTGAAAAAGCGATGGAGACCACCTTTGGCAAACGCCCACTACCTTTTTATAGCGGTGGTAGCATCCCGATTATCTCAACTTTTGAGAAAATTCTAGGTATAAAATCTATACTTATTGGTTTTGGTCTTGGCTCAGATGCCATCCACTCACCAAATGAAAACTACCCACTAGAGAACTTCTATCGTGGCATCGAAACTATTCCTTACTTCTATAAGGAGTTTGTTAAGTAGGGGTTATAAAAGCCTGTTTTAGCTAATCTAAAAGGGTATTTATATATAAAAGAGATTTTATAAGTTCCCATAATCTATTTTTTTAAAAAATTTGTTTGCACGTAGACAAAAAAAATGTATATTTGCATAATTTTTTAACTTAAATAAAACAAAGTTATGGCTTACAAAATTGATGCAGATATGTGTACTGCTTGCGGTACTTGTATTGACGAATGTCCTGTTGAAGCAATTGCTGCAGGTGATGTTTATTCAATCGACCCTTCTGTTTGTACAGAGTGTGGTACTTGTGCTGATGTTTGTCCTATTGAGGCAATCTCTGCTGAGTAATTTCAATTGAAATTTAAACGCAAAAAAACCTACCCTATATGGGTAGGTTTTTTGCGTTTATAAAGGGAGATTTACAAAACTGGGCTCATTCTCAAAATCTGTTGCCCCCCCTTAAACAAGCAATTTTTCAATTCGGTAAAAGAAAAATAGGCTCATTCTCAAAATCTGTTGTTACCCCCTTTAAACAAGCAATTTTTCAATTCGGTAAAAGAAAAACGTTAAAGATTTAACACCTCTAAGTCTGTGTCTAAAATCTTTGATTTTTGAGTTAAGAGCTTCGGCTCTAGCGTTAGAAAATCCAGCGAATTTGCCTAAAAACAATAACCTACTGCTGTTATGTTACAGACGTAGCTCTGCTACGTCTGTACCGCTGAGTCGCCAACACCCCGATTTGTTTTCAACCCCCTTTTTTAAAACATAACACCGCACAGGTAGAGACGTAGCCCTGCTACGTCTGAAAACAACACTCCGAATTGTTTTAAACCCTTTTTTTAAAACATAACGATTTGTGTTAGAGACGTAGCAGGGCTACGTCTCTACAGCTGAGCTATAAATTTTAATTAATGACAACAGATTTTGAGAATGAGCCCTTTTTGCGAGCGGAGCGAAGCCGTGCGTGATAACGAACGATTTTTGCCAGCCCTTTGGGCGTGCTTTTTCTAAAAAAGCATAAATAAAAGTTATTTTTTTACAATTTTGATTGCAAAAATAGCTCAAAAATCTCAAACCTTTATTCGCATTAGTAATTATAATTAAAATTATTTTAACTTTGCAGTAATGTTGTTAAAAATAATATTATTATGCTAGAAATACTATCACCATCCCATATTTGGGGTTATTTTGAAGAGATTACACAAACTCCACGACCTTCAAAAAAAGAGGGTAAAATTTTAAACTACTTAAAAGAATTTGCCCTCAAAAATTCGCTTGAATATAAGAGCGATACTATCGGCAATATTGTGATTTATGCCCCTGCAACTGCTGGGTATGAGGCGAAAGAGCCAATAATTTTGCAAAGCCATGTAGATATGGTGTGTGAAAAAAATGAGGGAGTAAATATTGACTTTGAAAACGATGCTCTCGATATTTTTATAGAAGATGGTTGGGTTAAGGCTCGTGGCACAACGCTCGGTGCAGATTGTGGCATAGGAATGGCAGTTGCGATGGCTGTTTTGACCGACAAAACTATAGCACACCCCCCTATCGAGGCTCTTTTTACTGTAGATGAAGAGACAGGGCTAACGGGAGCTAAAGAGCTTGATTTTTCGATGTTATCAGGTAAAAAACTTATAAATCTTGACTCTGAAGATGAGGGTGAACTGTTTGTAGGATGTGCTGGCGGGCGTGATACTATCGGTTATTTTGATTTAAAATTTGAAGATGCACCTGTGGAGTGTGCTATAATAGATATTAACATTTCTGGTCTTAAAGGAGGACACTCTGGTGATGATATTAATAAGGGTAGAGCAAGTAGTGTTGTGCTGCTAAGTAGAATTTTATTCACAGGTTTCAATCTATTTAATATCAACTTAATAGATGTTAATGCAGGAGGTTTACGCAATGCAATTGCCCGTAATGCAGTAGCACGTATCACAATCAATAAAGAGAGTTTATCAGATTTTCAACAATTTTTTAGCTCAATAGTTGAGGATATTAAAAAGGAGTATCACCGCACTGAGCCAGATATGTCGATAGAGTATAAAGTGGCTGAAAATGGCGACGTAGAAAAGGTCGTAGAGCGAGAGACTTTCCTTGGCGTTATTACAGCAGTGTTTACTCTGCCTTGTGGCGTAATGGCTATGAGTCAAGATATTGAGGGATTTGTAGAGACTTCTACAAATGTGGCTTCTATCAAGATTGAGGGGCAAAAAATAGTGGTAACTACAAGTCAACGAAGCTCTTTGGAGAGCAAACGTGACTACACAGCAGCAATTGTATCAGAGATTTTAGAGGGTTGTGGAGCTGAGGTGGAGCACTCAGATGGATATCCCGGATGGAGTCCAAACGCAAATTCCGAGCTGTTAAAAATCTTTGAAAATAGCTATCAATCTCTATTTGGGAAGCCAATAAAAGTAAAAGCTGTTCATGCAGGGTTGGAGTGTGGACTATTCTCTGAGAAATGTGAGGGTTTGGATATGGTTTCGGTTGGTCCAACTATGCGAGATGTTCATTCGCCTTTCGAAAGGGTTGAAATTGCTACTGTAGAGAAGTTTTGGAATCTATTAGTAGATGTTTTGAAGTTTTAAGTAGTGTAAAACAATTATTGCCATATTCTTAATAGCACTCTTGGAGCGATATTTTTCACTATTAAATCTCAATATAGAACCACTATATTTTCGATTCAATAGCAAAAAATCTCATCTCCAATAGCACTATTAAAAATACACCAATAATTATTTTACCCTACTTAGAGGTTAGAATTACAAGGCAAAGTAGGTGACCCACAATCAAAAATCCAGACCATCACCTCTGCTCACAAACGTTATGAGTGGAGGTATTGGTCTGGATTGTGTAAAATGGGTGCTTTTGGGTCACCCTCTTGACTAAATAAAGTTTTTTAATTTTTCAAACCATTAACCTAGCTTACCAAGAAAACGTTCACGATTTACCACAAAGCGTGTATGTCGTGCAGTGCCAATCTCACCTTTTTCGTCCGTTGCAACGATTGTAAACTCAACTGCTCTTCCATCCACTTTGTCGACGGTTGCTGTAGCTGTTACAACTGCTCCAACTGCTGTTGCTCGTGTATGTTTGCAATCTACTGCTGTTCCTACCGAGCTATCTTCAATCGACAAAGCTAGAGATAACAGCGACATAGCTGCATTTTCCATTAGTGCAATCATTATAGGCGTTGCAAATACCATCATATCGCCCGAGCCAACATAACTTGCTGTATGCTGCTCCTCTACTTTCATAGAGATAGAGTGGCTTTTTCCAACTAAATTTTCCATTTTTTGGGGAATTATAAATTATCTATTTTATATCGAAATCCAACATTTTACGCCCACAAAGATACGCTTCAAGGTGGTCGCCAATTTCAACCTTACCAACACCTTTAGGGGTGCCTGTCATTATCACATCACCAATTTTAAGTGTTACAAATTTAGAGACATAAGCAATTAATTCGTCAATCGAAAATAGCATATCAGAGCTATTTCCCTTTTGCACTGTTACGCCATTAATATCAAGATGAAAATCGAGGTTATCGACTCCTGTTTCAAGCTCATCGAGCTTAATAAAGTCGTTAGGAAGAGGATTCGACTTATCAAACGCCTTTGAAGCCTCCCACGGAAGCGATGCAGCCTTTAATTTCTGTTGCAAATCACGAGCAGTAAAATCGATACCTACCGCAATTTCGTTGTAGCAACGAGGTGCAAATTTTGCATCTATAGCTTTTACGATTCTATTTATTTTCACCGCAATCTCACACTCATAATTTAAATTTGAGGTGAAATCTGGGATAAAAAACGGATCGTTGTTTCGAAGTAGTGAGGTATCAGGTTTTATAAAAAAAACTGGTTCACTAGGCATTGAGAGATGCCTCATCTCTTCAATATGACTTTTATAGTTTAGTCCAATACAAATTATTTTCATCTAAAAAAAATTAATTATGAATTATGCATTATAAATTATGCATTAATAAACAACATCCGTTAAAAACAGCCCACGAGCTGGCGCAGAAGATGCAGCTCTACTATTATCTTTAGCCTCAATTATTTTGGCAAAATCGTCAACCGAAATTTTGCCTTTTCCTACATCCAAAAGAGTTCCAGTAATAGAGCGAACCATATTTCTTAAAAATCTATTTGCACGGATTGTAAAAGTTATTTTGTCGCCCTGTTGTGTCCACTGAGCCACCATCACATCGCAAATATTTGAGCTATTGTCGGAGTGAAGTTTGGCAAATGAGGTGAAATCGTCGTAGGTTAAAAGCAACTTGGCCGCCTTGTTCATCTTCTCAATATCTAAAGGTATGTAATATTGATAAACATGGCGATTAAATGGCGATTTTCGAGTGGAAATATAGTATTGATACTCTCTCTCAGTGGCACTAAATCGAGCGTGCATATCGTCAGAAACCTCTTTTATTGAGTGAATTGCAATATCCGAAGGGAGAATGCAGTTTAAGTGGTATAAAAAACCCTCTTTCTCCACCTTATCTATTCTTTCGGTGTCGAATTGGGCAATATAGTATGAGGCATTTACCCCTGTATCGGTGCGCCCACAACCCACAATCTTACTCTCGGTAGCAAGTAGTTTTGATAGCGACGTTTCGATAGTTTGCTGAATAGAGGGAGCATTTGGCTGTATCTGCCAACCGTTATAGGAGGTGCCATCGTAAGATAATTCTAAAAAATATCGGCTCATTAAGTTGTATGTTTTTAAAAAATATCGGCTCTTTAAGTTGTATGTATTAAAAAAAATATCAAAAATCTAAATTATTTTATCTATTTTTGCAAAGATAATATTTTTACTTTTAAAAAAATTAAAAAACAATGAATATAGCAATAATTGGTTATGGAAAGATGGGTCATGAGATTGAAAAAATAGCAATCTCTCGTGGTCATAATGTAGCACTTATAGTAGATGTAGACAACGCTAATGATTTGTGTAGCGAAAAAATGGCGAATATAGATGTTGCAATCGAATTTTCTATGCCAACAGCAGCTTATGGCAATATTGTAAAATGTATCGACTTTGGTACGCCTGTAGTGTGTGGCACTACTGCATGGTTAGAGCGTTACGACGAGGTTGTAGCCCTTGCAAATAGCAAAAACGGAGCATTTTTCTACGCCTCAAACTATAGCATCGGGGTTAACCTATTTTTTGATATAAATCGAAGATTAGCAAAGCTAATGAATCCTTACAGTCAGTATGATGTCACTATCGAAGAGGTGCACCACACTCAAAAAAAGGATGCTCCAAGCGGAACAGCTATCACAATTGCTGAGGGTGTATTGGATGGTATTGAGCGTAAAAAACGTTGGGTTTCAGAGCCTACAATCGTGCCTGAGGAGCTTGAAGTTGCAGCTATTCGTCGTAGTGTAGTACCTGGGACTCATGTTGTAACATGGGAGAGCGAGGTCGACCTTATCCGTATCGAACACCTTGCAAAAAGTCGTCAAGGCTTTGCACTCGGAGCAGTTGTCGCAGCTGAATTTTTGGCTGGAAAGAAGGGGGTTTATACTATGAGTGACCTTATTAATAATGCATAATTTATAATGCATAATTCATAATTAAAAGAATTTGTGATGGAAAAGATAAAAGAGTTGTTTAATAACCGTTGGGTTCGATTTTCGGTGGTTACACTTGTATACCTACTATGGTTTGTGGTGTGGCGAGGTAGCTGGATTGCACTTATTGGAGTGGCTGTAATCTACGATATTTATATCTCAAAGCTATATCAACGCCTATTTTGGAATAAACATAAAGATTTAAAGGAGAAAAACAAAAACTACAACTTCGTAGCAGGTTGGATAGAGGCAATACTTTTTGCAGTGGTTGTAGCTTCGCTATTTCGTAACTACTTTTTGGAGATGTATGTTATTCCATCATCGTCGATGGAAAAAACTCTGCTCGTTGGCGACTACTTAGGCGTAAGCAAAGTTAGCTATGGTCCAAAAATGGCAAACACACCGCTTTCTGTTCCGCTAGTTCACAATGTACTGCCTTGGAATCCAGAAAAAAAATCGTATGTTGAATGGATTAAACAGCCCTACAACCGCCTAAAAGGATTTAGCGAAATTGAGCGTGGCGATGTTGTGGTATTCAATTATCCTCAAGGTGATACAGTAGCAATAAGGGAGCCTCAAACCAACTACTATCAGTTAATTAGAGCCTATGGGCGCAAGGCGGTAGAGCAGCAAAGCGATGTTATCTTCCACCCTGTCGATAAACGTGACAACTACATCAAACGTTGCGTTGCACTGCCTGGCGATGTGGTAGAGGTGGTCGACGGTAAGCTGTTTGTAAATGCTACTGAGGAGTCGGATATTAAAGATAAACAATATCTTTATACAGTAAAAACAGCTGGCACTCAAATTCCAGCACGTGTTTTTGAAGAGATGGAAATTGTAGCGGAAGATATCTTCTACAACCAGCAAATTAGCAGCTATCAGCTATTTTTAACTGCTGAAAATGCTCAAAAATTGGAGAAATTTAGAGGTGTAGAGTCGGTTATTCGCTATATCAACAAAACTCCTGATATTGATATATTTCCAAGCGATACAACTCGCTATAAATGGAATGTTGATAACTTTGGAGCGGTAACGGTGCCAAAACGTGGTGTTACGGTAGACTTAACCGTAGATAACCTACCGCTTTACGAGCGTATAATTAAAAACTACGAGGGTAATAAGCTAAAAGTAGAGGGTGATAAAATATTTATTAACTCTGCTCCAGCCTCATCATATACTTTCGGTATGGACTACTACTTTATGATGGGCGATAATCGCCACAACTCTGTCGACTCTCGCTACTGGGGCTTCGTTCCAGAAGACCACGTGGTCGGTAAAGCATCATTTGTATGGCTATCACTCGATAAAAACAAAAGTTTCCCTGCAAACATCCGCTTTAGCAGAATGTTTAGGTCGATAAAATAGCTAAATAGGGATTACACATATTAAAGAGGGTGATTCAAAAACACCGATTTTACAGAAGCAACCCTTGTCACAGAGCTTGTGACAAGGGTTGCTTATCTATTTTAAGGACTTTTGGGTCACCCTCATTTTTATTATAAGTGAGTTCTAATTTCTGGATTTTGAGAGATATTTTGCTATTAAATGTATTATTTGATTTTAGATGTAGCGTCTTTTCAGACGATGGACCCATCGTCTCTACGGATGTATTACAAACCAAACACTGTAGAGACGTTGGACCTAACGTCTCTACAGAGTTCGGTAAAAGCATTTTACATCTGTGAAAAACACATTTAAGGATCATTATGATAAAATTTTAAACTATTTTTTCGCTAGATTCTCTAGCGTTAGAGAATCCAGCGAATTTGCCAAAAAACAATAACCTACTGCTGTTATGTTACAGACGTAGCGGGGCTACGTCTCTACTGCTGAGCTATAAATTTTAGTTAATGACAACAGATTTTGAGAATGAGCCACTATTTCTTCGCTGGATTCTCTAATGCAAGAGCCGAAGCTCTTAACTCAAAAATCAAAGATTTTAGACACAGACTTAGAGGTGTTAAATCTTTAACGTTTTTCTTTTACCGAATTGAAAAATTGCTTGTTTAAAGGGGGTAACAACAGATTTTGAGAATGAGCCGATTATACCCATGCTGGGCGTACCCAAAAAAAAGAGGATAATCTCTTATCCTCTTATCAGAGCGGAAAACGAGACTCGAACTCGCGACCCCAACCTTGGCAAGGTTGTGCTCTACCAACTGAGCTATTTCCGCAATATGTTTTTTGGTTTTTTTTAACTCTTGCCAAGGTTGGAGTAATCCATCTTTGGGGCAAGGTTGTGCTCTACCAACTGAGCTATTTTCGCAATATATTGCTTAGATTTTAGACTCTTACATTGAGTTCTCATAATTAATTATGAAGTGTGGGGAGAGCAAGATTCGAACTTACGAAGGCGTGCGCCAGCAGATTTACAGTCTGCCCCAGTTGGCCACTTTGGTATCTCCCCAGATCTTATTGTCACAATCTACTTTTTAGCGAAACTTGTGCTCCTTTGAATTAAAAATTCTAATCGAGCCGATGGAGGGATTCGAACCCACGACCTGCTGATTACAAATCAGCTGCTCTGGCCAACTGAGCTACATCGGCAAAGTTTTGCTGTTAAAGAGTGTAGTGTTTATCTCTTTAAGACAGTGCAAAGGTAATGCTTTTTTCTTTACTTCCAAATTTTTTGACGAAAAAATTTTCAAAAAAATTATGAAATTTACCATAGAAATATTATAAATAATTAAAAACTAGAAAATTAAATACCTAAAATATTTTAAAAAAATTATCTACTTATATTAATCAAATTTAAGTTTTTATAGTCTAAAAATAGGTTTTTTAGAAAAATAACTCTGAAAAATCACCAAAAACAGTCATATTTCACTGACTACTTTGCTTCGGTGGCTAAAAAATATAGGGGAGTTCTAATAATTGGTTTTATTCGATTTTTTAGAAGTTCCCTATGAAAGTTTAACAAACCTTTATTGCCATTATTAATATTTTTTGTATCTTTGATACCTATAAATCTATTACAATTATGGAAAATATTGAAAATCAAATTAGCGAGGGCATAAAAAATGCCATGAAAGCGAAAGATAAAGTTCGCTTAGAGACTTTAAGAAATGTAAAAAAATACATTATAGAAGCCAAGACATCAGGAACAAATGTTAATCAACTATCTGATGATGAATGTATTAAAATCATTCAAAAACTTGCAAAACAAGGAACTGATTCTGCCGATATCTACACAAAACAGTCACGTGCCGACCTAGCAGAGTACGAAATGGCGCAAGTTAATGTTCTAAAAGAATTTCTTCCCAAACAATTAAGCGACCAAGAGCTTACAGCTGCAGTAAATGCGATTATCGAAAAAGTTGGTGCTTCAAGCATGAAAGAGATGGGTAAAGTAATGGGTGTTGCATCCAAAGAGCTTGCAGGAAAAGCTGACGGTAAGGATATTTCTAACAAAGTTAAGGCTCTCTTATCATAAAGGAATTTCTAAAATCTGAATTTGGAGCTTTTTACAAATATAACTTATAAGGCATGAAAAATATTGTTAAAATTACCTCTTTATTGTTAATTTTTAGCTCTGCAATACTATTTGCTCAGAGCAAAAAAGATGCTGTTCGTGAGGTTTTAGAGGACGGAACAGTAGTTATTAGCAGCAAAACTCTTGCAAAAGATATTTTTGGGTATGCTAGTACAACACCGATAAAATTGCATATTAAAAATGGTGTAATTTCAAATATTGAATATGAATTAAACAATGAGACACCTGACTATTTTGATGAATTACTAATCAACGACACTCTTGCTAAAAAATGGATAGGAAAGGGGTTAAAAGATGCTGCGACAGCTCAAGTAGATGCAATTTCAGGCTCAACATTTAGCTCTGAAGCTGTAAATGAGAATATCCGTCGTGCTGCAAAATATGAATTAGGTTTTTCAAAATAGTTTTTTAAATTTCAGGGAAGTTCAAAATTATAGATTTCGAGAGATTTTAGAAGTTCCCTTTAATCAAAAGAGTAATTTTCAGATTAATTAATCTGGAAATTACTCTTTTTAAGTTTATGCGGGTATATAATCGATATTTTTAATTACTGAGATAAAATACTGTAATATTTTACTAAAAAATTTGTATTTATAATATTTATTTGTAACTTTAAGCGTTTAAATACAAACTTTATGAATAGACTTAAAACAATTTATCAGTTTTATTATCGAGGGTTTAAGGAGATGACCGTCGGTCGTACTTTATGGCTAATTATAGCTATAAAGTTATTTGTAATGTTTGCTATTTTAAAAGTTTTCTTCTTTCAGAGCCATTTATCAGGGAAAAGCGAGGCAGAAAAAGCGGTTTATGTACGTCAAAATCTGACAAATATAGAGTAGACTTTCAAAGCTATAAAGCATTACAATAACACACTCATATTATAAGAACTATGGAGAATATCGACTTAATTGATTGGTCGAGGGCACAGTTTGCTCTTACGGCCATGTATCACTGGATTTTTGTACCACTAACGCTCGGTTTAGGCTTTATTTGCGCCTTTATGGAGTCAATCTACTTCCGCACAAAGGAAGAAAAATGGAAAACTATTACAAAATTTTGGATGCGTCTTTTTGCTATCAACTTTGCAATTGGTGTAGCAACAGGAATTATCTTAGAGTTTGAATTTGGCACTAATTGGTCGAATTACTCCTATTTTGTGGGGGATATTTTTGGTGCACCTCTCGCCATTGAGGGGATTTTTGCATTCTTTATGGAGAGTACATTTTTTGCTGTTATGTTTTTTGGATGGAATAGGGTTACACCCCGTTTTCACCTCGTATCAACATGGTTAACAGCATTAGGTGCAAATATTTCGGCTCTTTGGATTTTGGTAGCTAATAGTTGGATGCAATACCCTATGGGTTCTGATTTTAATGTAGAAACTGCTCGTTTTGAGATGACTAGCTTCCTTGAAACAATTTCTACAGAGGTGGTTTTCTACAAATTTACTCACACCGTATCGTCGGGTTTCTTGTTAGCATCGGGATTTGTCGTGGGCATCTCTGCATGGTATCTTATAAAAAAACGTCACGAAGATTTGGCTATTAAAAGCATGAAATTGGGTTCAATAGTTGGTCTTATTTCAGCACTTGTAGTATCGTGGACAGGCGATGGTTCTGGTCGATATGTAGCAAAATATCAACCTATGAAATTTGCAGCTATGGAGGCTCTTTATGAGGGTGGAGAGGGTCTCCCTTTAACAGTTATTGGGATTCTTGACTCTGAAAAAGAGGCTGGTGACGGCAAAGAGGTGTGCCATTGGGATATCGAGCTCCCTGGTATGCTATCAACTCTAGCGCAACAAGATTTTGTAGCTGGAATCGACGATTTAGTATTTGGAAACGAGAGTGCAGACATTCTTTCTGCTTCGCAGAAGATGGAGAGGGGCAAAATAGCAATCGGCAAAATTAAAGAGTATCACGAAGCTCAAAAAGAGGGTGATAGCGCAACAATGACAACTGTAAAAAATCTTTTTGACAAAAACAGCAGTGAAGGCAAAAAGTTTTTGGATGAAAATTTTAAATATTTAGGTTATGGCTACCTAAACTCACCGACAGATATCATACCTAATATTCCACTCAATTTCTATAGTTTCAGAATAATGGTGGGTGTTGGTTGTTATTTAATTGCAATGTTTGCTATGCTTCTTTTCTTGCTTTATAAAAAAGATATAAAGCGTTATTCTCTAATTCTTTGGGTTGTGGTACTATCTATTCCTTTTCCATACATTGCAGGTCAAGCAGGTTGGATTGTTACGGAGGTTGGTCGTCAACCGTGGGCTATTCAAGAGATTTTGCCTGTTTCGGTGTCGGTTTCAGCTATTAGCAGCAATTCGGTTAAAACCACATTTTTTATATTTGCTATACTTTTCACAATTCTTCTTATCGCTGAAGTGCGAATCATGTTAAAACAGATAGATAAGGGTATGGAAGAAAAACACGATGAGATTAATCAGCAATAGGTCAACCATATTATCCAGAGGAGTTTCTATTTTTCGAAATCGAAATTTTAAAGCTCCTCTGAATTTAATCGTTTATATATTTTAAAAACAAAATTATGGAATATTCATTCTTACAACAATATTGGTGGGTAATACTTTCGCTTCTTGGCGGAATATTGGTATTTATGCTATTTGTTCAAGGAGGACAAACACTTATCTACACGATCGCAAAAAACGAAAAAGAGCGCACACTTGTAATCAACTCAATTGGTCATAAGTGGGATTTAACGTTCACTACATTAGTGACTTTTGGAGGGGCTTTTTTTGCATCATTTCCCCTTTTCTACTCCACTAGCTTCTCCGGAGCAGTTTATGTTTGGATTGCAATTCTGCTATTTTTTGTAATTCAAGCAGTATCTTTTGAATATCGCAAAAAAAGTGGCAATTTTATTGGAAATCACACCTATGAATGGTTTTTACTGCTAAATGGTGTATTTGGCACTATTTTGCTCGGAACAGCTGTAGGAACACTATTTACAGGTGGTAATTTTATTGTTGACAAGGCAAATATCGGAAATTTAGGTGCAAATAATATTATCTCTGCTTGGCAAACACCTTGGCACGGTCTGGAGGCTGTTGCCGATTTTAGAAATGTGGCTTTAGGACTTGCCGTACTATTTTTATCACGTGTTTTAGCTATTCACTATTTTTTCAACAATATTGATAACGACCCGATAAAAGAGCAATCAAAACGCCCTCTACTTCTCTCTTCAGCCCTATTTTTACTATTCTTTTTGACCTTTTTAATCTCTATTCTACTATCTAATGGTCATGCTGTAGATGTTGCAACAGGTAATATATATCTACAAGAGTACAAATTTTTTATTAATCTAATTCAGATGCCTATTGTATTGATTATATTGTTGCTAGGTGTGGTTTCGGTGCTTTGGGGAATATATCTTGGAATAGTGAAACAGAGCGATAAGGCTATTTGGTTTAGCAGCTCTGGTACAATTGCAACGGTTATGATGCTTCTCTTATGTGTAGGGTTAAATAATACTGCCTACTATCCATCTCTTTCTGATATGCAGAGTTCTCTAACGATATACAACAGCTCTTCTAGCCACTTTACGCTTACAGTAATGTCGTATGTATCGTTGATAATACCATTTGTAGTTGCATATATATGGTATGCGTGGCGTGCGATGAATTGCCGTAAATTAAAGGATATTTCGACTGAGTCGGAGAGTTATTAAACTCACAAAAAAATGATGCTAAAGGTCTTAAAACAGATATGTACACTATCCCAGTAGGGTGATTCACAAAACAAATATCAATTTAATTTGGGTCATTCGCAAAAAACCACTATAAAGTTAATATACAAATAGTTTTGCGAATGACCCAAAGGTTGTTTGTCTATTTTAAGGACTTATGGATTATCCCCACAAATCTACAAAAGGGGGTTTTGTGAATTTGCCTAACGACTCTATTTCTTAATAATTCGAACGATTTTTTTAGTCTCAAAAAATTCTTCTTCAAAAATTTTATCTACATCAAATAGAGTAATTACACCACTATGTTTTATAACCGCCTTTCCGTTGCTGATTTCCTCGGCTAAGTCGCCCCCTTTTAGGTAGAAAACGCCATGATTATTACCGCCTCTAATTTTTTTCCACGACCATCCTAAAAATGTTGATAACTCGGTTACAGCACGAGAAATAACATAATCAACTTTAAAATCAATCTGTTCGGCACGCATATTAAAAGTTTCAACATTTTTTAATCCTACATCGGCAACTACTCCATTGACAACAGTAATTTTTTTGCCGATTGAGTCGACCATTTTAAAGTTGGTCTCTGGAAACATCACCGCTAAAGGTATCCCAGGAAAACCTCCACCACAACCCAAATCCATAACTGTGTCGCCAGGGGCAAAGGAGTGGATTTTTGCAATTGCAAGAGAGTGGAGTATATGTTTAAGGTAGAGATTGTCAATATCTTTACGAGATACGACATTTATCTTCTCATTCCATGAGCGATACGAGTCGCCCATTGCCTTAAATTGTTGAATTTGGAGGGGAGTAAGCTCCTCGCCAAAGTATTTCATAATTGTCTGTTCAAACATGCTTTATAATGAGTAATTGATAATTAATAATGGATGAATTTTGGGAATAGTTGATAATTAGAACCCACTTTTTGAGAGTTCTTTAATGATAGATGAGAGCAGTTTTTTCGCACGAAAAAGCTGCGTTTTGACCGTCCCTATAGGTTGTGAAAGAGCTTCAGCAATCTCATTATAGCTCATCTGCTCAAAATAACGAAGCTCTATAATTTTTCGATAATGAGAGGGGAGCATCGAAATCTCTTGTTCGGCAGCTTTAACCCTCTGATATGTAATAATTAGCTCTTCTGGACTTCCGCTCTCCTCAACGGATATAGTCGCTGTATCTTCCGAAGAAATTATTGTACCTGCTTCTCTTAGCTCCTTACGTTTAAGGTCGATAAATAGGTTGTGAGCAATGGTTTTTAGCCAAATATCCATTGGATAAGAGGCATTATATTTATTGAGATTTAAGAATGCCTTTATGTAGGTCTCTTGTAAAATATCGTTACAATCAAACTCACTGTGACAAAGCGAAACAACATACCCTCTAACGCTACTATCATATCGTTTGATAATAGTATCAAAAGCCTCTTTATCTCCACTTAGTGAGAGTGAAATTAACTGTTTTAAACTCATATTTTATACCCAAATATCTTTTCGTGGTTTTACAAGATTTTTTAGTGTGATTATTAGCTGCTCGAAAGGGGCTAATATATCGTAGAATAGAAGATATAGCGGAACCCTCTGCTCGGTTCGCTTTGATAGTTTAAACGCTAAGATTATAAGGGTCATTAGTTTTACAAATGTAACTGAACCCGATATTATCATTAAAGTCATATCACCAAATCCCAATAGATATATTGCACTACACCAAAATATCACAGTAGAAATATGGTATACTATACTATATATTTTGGTAGAAAGAGGATAAAATCGATAGTGGTAGCTATAAAACGATTGGTCGCTAAGAAACTGTACAATCCCCCCTTTTTGGTCTCTTTCTACAGTCGCATTAGGGTGTAAAACCAAAGATATGGATTTTGGTTTAGCAACCGATTGAATAAATAGGTCACTTTCACCTCGTGCAAGCCTAGATTTTTTTGTAAAACCACTATTTTCGAAAAATAGATTACGCTTAAACCCAAAAGCACCATCTGTAACCATATATGGATTGCCATTTATAGCCTTTGAGAGATAGAAAAAGGCGTGAAGAATATTTCGTGAACGAGCTGCCATATTTGCAATACCGCCTCTCTTTTTGATTCGGCAAAATGAGGTGGTGATACTGCTATGGTCAAATCCTTTAGCCATTAAATGGAGCCATTTTTCGCTTTTTATCTTAACTCGTGGCGATAGAAGCACTATATTTTCATATTTTGCCCCTTTTACACCCACTGCATTTGCCAATTTTCGGTTGCTTTGAGGTGTAAAAGATGGTTTTGTAGAGATTGGAATTTTTGTAATGTAGATATTTTCGTATCTCTCTTTTAGCTCTGTTAAAATCTCGATTGTTCGAGGAAGTACAGATTGGTTGTCGACAATAACAAGCTGATATGGCTCACTAAAGTTCTGATTCATAATTTTCTCAACCTCATTTTCCAGAAAATCAATATCATCTTGAACTGCAACAACAACAGAGATGGCTCTAACACTATTATCATCTATTTCATCTTTTTTTGATAGTTTGTAGGTGACCACTGGTAAAAACATACATAGGTAGTAACCCATTAAAATCACAAATGTGAGCAATAGAGCAGCTAAAAAAGATAGTTCAAAAATCGAAAACCTATTAAAAAAATCTAACATAGTAAGATAACGAATTAAATTATAGGGAGTTCTAAAGGGAATTTCTAAAATCTGACTTTCGAAGCTTTCCCGTTTTTAGGTTTCAAAATTATGAATTTAAAACTCCACTAAATTCATAATTTAAAGGTTCCCATTATGCAAATTTACAAATTTTTTCTAAAATATAGCAGTTTTGTAAAAAATAGTTTTCAATATTGGAAAGATTGTGATTCTCAGATTAAACTTTAAAATAGTAAAACTCCAAAAATCATATTTTAAAAGTTCACTTTAGAAGTTAATTGTTGCATATTTTGGCAAAAAACGATATTTTACATCAAAAATTAGCTTTTATACATTTTTATTTGATTTTTAAATTACTTATTTTGTACCTTTACAAACTAAGTAGTGTAAAACAATTATTGCCATATTCTTAATAGCACTCTTGGAGCGATATTTTTCACTATTAAATCTCAATATAGAACCACTATATTTTCGATTCAATAGCAAAAAATCTCATCTCCAATAGCACTATTAAAAATACACCAATAATTATTTTACTCTACTTAATGGGGAGTTCTAAATTCTGAATTTTGAGAGATTTTTTGTTTTAAGGCTTTAGATTTGGATTTTGCTACTTATGGCTGTAGTGGCTCCTACCGCCATAAGTAGCAAAATCCAAAGGTGAAGCCTTAAAACGGAAAAGCTCCGAAAGTCAGTTTTTAGAAGTTCCCTAATATCCAACTTATCAAAACTACTATGAAACGAATTTTCTATCTACTATCTACACTTTTGTTAGCATCTTGCTGCGGTAAAGGCACTCAATCTGTCGACATTGCGGGTCAGTGGCAAGTACAGTTAGACCCTGAGAATATTGGTGTTACTGAGCAGTGGTTTAACCGCTCTTTCTCCTCCACTTTATCTCTTCCAGGCTCGCTTCAAGAGCAAGGCTATGGCGAAAAACCTCAACCCTCTACTGTATGGTGGGTACCACTCGATTTAGAAGCTCGCCACCCTTCACTTGAAAAATATAGCAAAGCCGACGACAATTTTAAACTAGTGCAATTTCTTATGCCCAAAAACCACTATATCGGTGTAGCGTGGTATAATCGTGAATTTGAGATTCCTAGCTCTTTCGAGGGTAAAAATATAACTCTTTCGCTACAGAGATGCCACTGGCAAAGTAGTGTTTGGGTAGATGGCGAAAAATTGGGGGTAGATGAGTCGCTTGCAACTCCTCACACCTACTCTCTATCGCACCTTAAAAGCGGAAAACACACCATATCTATAAGAATGGATAATGGTCATATCTACGATTTAGGCTCTATGCCACATAGTGTTTCCGACCAAACGCAAGGCACTTGGAATGGTATAATTGGCGATATGAAAATCGACGCTAACGACCTTATTTCGATTAAAAAAATTGATACCTACCCAAATATTGCAAAAAAAGAGGTGAAAGTGGTAGTTACAATCGAAAATAGCACAAAACAGAGCGGAGAATATTCGCTCTCATTAGATGCTTTAGGGTATAACGACGGGAATAGCCACGACCCTGCAAAAATTGATTTTAGCGGAAAATTGGATGGTGCAGAAATTCAAAAAGTTGAGTTAATCTATCCTTTAGGCGATAAAATGGAGCTTTGGGATGAGTTTAACCCAAAACTTTATAATATAGTCGCTACTTTAAACTCAGATGCTGCAAATGAGAGCTATAGCGACTCCGAAGATACCAACTTTGGTATGAGAGAGATTAGCAGTGATGGCAAATTTTTCTATGTTAATGGCAAAAAGGTATATATGCGTGGTAATGTAGATTGCGCTGTATATCCCGAGTATGGCTATCCACCTATGAGTGTTGAGCAGTGGAGAGAGGTGATGAAAAAGCATAAAGAGTATGGTCTTAACTTTGTGCGCTACCACTCTTGGACCCCTCCAATGGAGGCTTTTGTAGCTGCCGATGAATTGGGATTATATCTTGCTCCTGAGATACATGAGTGGTCGGGTGTAAAAAAAGCAGCAGAGCATAAATTCTTTAAAGAGGAGTCGTCGAGAGTGTTGTCGTATCTTGGCAATCACCCTTCGTTTGTGATGATGGGGCTTGGAAATGAGAGTTTTATCGAAGAGTCTATTGCACTTGATTTAATAAGTCAATGGAAAAATGAGGATAGTCGTAGATTGTACACAATTAAGGCAAGTAGCTCTTCAAATCCATCTTCTGAAATAGAGTTTGAGGTGCTAAGCCACATAAAAGATGACTCTTTTGAGGGCGGACGTATTCGTACACGCTACCAAGCTTTTTGGCCACCACTTCCCGAAAATACAGAGTTTTGTACTATTCCTCCACAAACCACTATTGATTGGAATGAGGGGGTAGAGTTTCACCACAACCTATTTAATATTCCATTAATGTCGCACGAATTGGCGCAATTTTGTGCATATCCCGATTTATTTACCGAGATGGAGCGATATAAGGGATATTTACGTCCTACCTACCTAGAGATTGCAGCTGAGCAGCTGGAAGAGAGAGGAATGATAGACCAACTCGACGATTTTGTGGTAAATTCGGGAATGTGGCAGGTAGAGCTTACTCGTGAGGAGTTTGAGGCTGCTTTGCGCACCCGAAATCTTGCTGGATTTCAATGGCTATCGCTAAACGACTTTACAGGTCAAAATAGCGCACCTGTAGGGTTTACGGATGCTTTCTATAACCCTAAAAAGTTTGTTACAGCTGAGCGTACTCGTCGTTTTTGCGCCCCTACGGTGCTTTTGGCTCGTCTTGCAAAGCGTTCTTACAAAAATAGCGATACTCTAAAGGCTCAAATAGATGTTACTCATTTCGATAAAAAGGTTATCGACCTATCTGACTTGACTGTTACTGTAAGAAACAATAAAGGTGAAGTTGTAAAAGAGCAAAAAATAGGCGGTAAGAGTTTTGATAGAGGTTCAGCACAAAAAGTAGGTGATTTTGAGATGTCGCTTTCGTCGCTTCCTACTGCTCAAAGATACAATTTAGAGGTTGTTTCAAAGGCAAATAATCTTGTAAATGATTGGGATTTTTATGTTTTCTCAACCGATAAGGCTGTAAAGGTGCCACAGGGTGTAAAACAGTTTAACAAATGGGGTAGCGATGCTCTAGCAGCTCTTGAAAGGGGTGAAAAGGTGTTGTTAACTCCTAAAATTGGCACACTCAAAGGCAATCTACCTAGCTGTTTCACAACAACCTATTGGACTAGCTTTGGCGAAGAGGGCGGACAGTCGTCGGCTTGTGGTATTGTTGCTCAAAACGACCACCCACTCTTTAAATCGTTCCCTACTGAGAGCTACGCCTCTTGGCAATGGTGGGATTTGCTTAACTTTTGTCAACCTATGATTCTCGACCAGTTTGAAGAGCCATATCCATGGGATAAATCATACCGCCCACTTATTCAACCAATCGACTCTTGGAAGCTAAACCGTAAATTGGGGTTAGTTGTCGAAGCAAAAGTTGGAAAAGGTTCGTTAATAATCTGTTCTATTGATATTGAAAGCGATTTAGATAGCAGAGTAGCTGCATTGCAGTTTAGAAAGTCGCTAATGGAGTATGTTGGCTCTGATAGTTTTGCTCCTGCAAACAGCGCAACAGCTGAGCAGATAGGTTCGATATTTAATCAATCTAAAAAAAGCACAAAATTAAACCTACAAGGATTACCTACCGAAGGATAGGAATCCATTCTCAAAATCTGTTGTTATGAATTACAGGGGAGTTCTAATAATTGGTTTTATTCGATTTTTAATTTTGAGGTTTTAGATTTGGATTTTACAAAATGTGGGCGTAGTGGTGCCTACGGCGCATTTTGTAAAATTCAAAGATGAAGCCTCAAAATGAAAAAGCGCTAAAATCCAATTATTAGAAGTTCCCTGCAATTTATGACTCGGCAGTAGAGACGTAGCCTTGCTACGTCTGGGTGTGAATTTGGCTTGGCAAATTCAATTTTGGTTACTTTGCGAAATTCTATTTATTATTGCTTGGTAAGCTCATTTTGCTTTGCAAAATTCTATTTTAGACGTAGCAGGGCTACGTCTCTACTGGGGCCGGAAACAGATTTTGAGAATGAGCCCTTTTGATACACAATAGGTGTATAATTTACCAAAACGCAAAAAATCCCAAACCTCTAAGGTTCGGGATTTTTTTTGCAAATAACTTACGAATGTATTATTTTCTAAGACCTAAAGCCTTAATGATTGCTCTGTATCGCTCGATATCAACATTTTTAAGGTAGTTTAACAAACTACGACGTTTACCTACTAGACGAAGTAGAGAACGTTGTGTTCCATAGTCATGTTTGTTAGCCTTTAGATGTTGAGTAAGGTGGCTGATACGGTAAGAAAATAACGCAATTTGGCTCTCTGGTGAACCTGTGTCGGTATTAGACGTTCCGTAAGTGCTAAATAGCTCTTGCTTTTTCTCTGAAGAAATGTAGCTCATCTTTTTTATATTTATTAAATTCGGGTGCAAAGTTAGTTAATTTATTTGATAATCAAAACTTTTTGTAAAATTTATTTAAATTTAATAACTTTAGGAGTATACTGACTGTTTTTTATATTTTTTTCTATATATTTGTGGTATTAATAATATATAGAAGGAATTTTCCAATATTTTTTTTACCCCTATTTTCTAACCTAACCATCTGAGTATGAATAAAACATTCTACTATCTTACAGCTAGTGCAATAGCACTTTCAGGATGCAACAGTGGAGCTTCAAATGGCTCAATAGCTACATCTAATGGCGATATGCCAAATCTTTTAGTAATTCACACCGACGAACACAGCTTTCGGACTTTAAGCTGCTACCAAGAGCTTTTACCTCAGAGCGAAGCGTTTGTTTGGGGGAAAGATTGCAACTCAACTACCCCAAATATCGACCGTTTGGCAAAAGAGGGAGCTATATGTATGCGCTACTACTGCTCCACTCCTGTTTCTACACCATCTCGTTCATGTTTTGTTACTGGTCACTACCCTAACGAAACAGGCGCATGGCATAATGAGCTTGCCCTACGCAAAGATATGCCAACATTTGGAACAATTCTTAGAGATAATGGCTATGCAACCTCTTATGTAGGCAAATGGCATATGTCGGGAGGAGAGGGAAAATACACCTTTAATGTGGCTTACAATGGTGGGTTTACCGACAACAAATATATGATGAACTCAGGGCATGCACCATTTTTTCAGCTCGATAAAGATGGAGAGGTGATTACAGCCTTAAATAAAAATCAAGTTACAAAGGCGATAAAAGATGAGTATGAGCTAGTTCACATGACCGATTTTTTCACCGACAAAACAATCGATATAATCAATAGAGATAGCAAAAAACCATTTGCTATAATGCTATCTATTCCCGACCCACATACTCCTGACTACGCCTTGCCAGAGTATTACGACAAGTATAAAGATATAGAACCAACGATGCCAATTTCTGGCTCAGCAGCAAATAGAGCAGCTCGTCCACTTTGGGCTGATACAGGTAAAAACGATACTGACTCATTAAACGTAGAGGGCTTGAAAAATTATTTCGGTATGGTGAGCCATATTGATGATTCTGTAGGTCGACTTCTTAAAGCGTTGGATGACAATGGAGTTCTCGACAACACTATAATTGTTTTTACAGCTGACCATGGTGAAATGTATGGTGAACATGGACGTATGAACAAAGGTAATCCTTATGAAGGCTCTACTCGTATCCCTTTTGTAATTCGTTATCCTAAAGCAATTAAAGCTGGCAAGGTACTTACAAAATCGTATTCAAATGTAAACTTTACCCCAACTATATTAGCTATGATGGGAGTTGATGGTTCGACCACATTTACAGGAGTAGACGACTCTTCCGACTTCACCTCGAACAACATTAAAGATCAAAGTCGCATGGTATATCTCTCTGGTGAAGAGAACGACTGGGCTGCTGCTGTCGACGATAGATACAAATTGGTGTTGAGTCTAATAGACGAGCCTTGGCTTTTCGATTTAATTGAAGATCCAAATGAGCTAACAAATCTATATAACGACCCAAAATATGAAGATATAGCTCGCCAGATGCAAAAATCACTCGAAGAGCGACTTTGCACCTCTCTACTGCTTCGTAATGGGACAAAAGGGTTAAAAGCTGGCAAATATAGTTCACTAATATTTTAGGGAACTTCTAAAATATCACTTCCGAAGCTTTTCTGTTTTAGAAGTTCCCATAAATTATGCCAATAAAGGTTTGAAAATTTCAAACCTTTATTGGCATAATTCATTAATTTTAACTACTTTTGAAGCTAAATTTAAGAAATAATGTTGCCAGAAATTAAGAAAATAGATAACATTTCGGTATTACACCCCGCTCTAAGTGCTTCTAAGGGGGGTGTGAAGTTTTATACGATTGTTGCACCTGCTCAGGATGTTGTGCGAATTTCGCTAGTTTTTTGTGCAGGAGTGAAATATCAAACAAAATCTTTTGTTGCCTCTGCCACTGCCAATCTTCTAACAGAGGGGTGTGGAAATTACACCTCGCATGAGGTTGCGCAAATGTTGGATTTCTATGGAATCTACTACGACGTTACTGTAGATAGAGACTATTGCGTCATTACAATTTGTACATTAGGAAGATTTACTGAAAATGCAATTTCTTTACTAAAAGATGTAATCTTACGTCCACGCTTTTTGCAGTCAGAGTTAGATGTCTACGCCTCTAAACGAAAAGCTGCGCTTACAATCGAAAGAGAAAAAATGAAAGTGCGCTCTCGTGAAGCTTTTGTCAAATCTATATTTGGAGAGAAGCATGATTATGCAATTTTCTCGAATGCTACCGATTACGACAATCTTACAGTCGATGATTTAAAACAATTCTACAATAAATTCTACAATCGAAACAACCTTTTTGTGGTTTTAAGTGGAAATATTGGAGCTGAAGTGATTGAGGATGTTGCACGCCTTGTCGACTCACTTCCAAAGTGGGAAGATATGCGTAGAGTTACCGAAAACCCAACTGCAAAAGGTGAGGTGATAAGGGTGGAAAATAGCGAAAGTGTGCAATCCTCTATAAATATCGGTCGTGTGCTATTCTCACGCAACCATCCCGATTTTATACCTATGCAGGTGCTTGCAACAGTGCTCGGAGGCTATTTCAGCTCTCGACTTATGCAAAATCTCCGTGAAGAGAATGGCTACACCTACGGGGTACATGCAGCAGCGGTAAATATGCAAGATAGTGGCTATTTTATTATCTCATCGGAGCTAGAAAAAGAGACAACCGATAAGGCAATTGAGCAGATTTTTACAGAAATTGAGATTCTTAAAAACGAACTTATTGGCACCGAAGAGCTTGATATGGTAAAACGTGTGATAATAGGTGAGGTGATACGTATCTTAGATGGTCCGTTTGGAATTGCCGATGTAACAATCGAAAATATCCAAAATGAGGTTACAAATAGTGCTACCGAACAGATGATTTCGGAAATTGGAAATATTACAGCTGAGAAATTGCAACAGGTAGCTCAAAAATATCTAAACCGTGAAGATTTATCGGTTGTAATTTATTCATAGTTATAATGAAAAGCGAACTTTTAACACGTGTAGTAGAGGAGCTTGCAAAACTACCATCGGTTGGAGAGCGTTCGGCGTTGCGACTTGCACTACATCTGCTACGACAACCCGAAATTAACTCTGTTGCATTAGCTAGAGCCATCGAAAATTTTAGGTTAAATATAAAATATTGCACCCTCTGCAATAATATATCCGACACCCCAATATGCCCTATCTGTAGTGATATGTCGAGAGATAAGTCGGTGGTATGCGTTGTAGAGCAGGTCAAAGATTTATTCTCGATTGAGGCAACAGGGAGCTATAATGGGCTTTACCATGTGCTTGGAGGGGTAATCTCGCCAATGCAAGGAATTTCGCCATCAATGCTTAAAATCGACCTGTTGGAGGATAATGTAAGAAACGGAGAGGTGAAAGAGGCTATTTTAGCTCTTCCCTCGTCGGTAGAGGGCGATACAACAGCCTTTTATATTCGTCGAAAACTAGAACCTTATGGAGTGAAGGTTTCGGCTATTGCAAAGGGTATTGGAGTGGGCGAAGGAATCGATTTAACCGATGAAATTACGCTTGTTCATGCTCTAAATAACAGAATTGAGATGTAACAAACTGTATATAATACCAATAAAGGGCAAGAAAGCCCTTCTTCCGCTCTTTGCGAGCGGAGCGAAGCCGTGAACGAAAGTGAACGATTTTTGCCAGCCCAAAGGGCGTGCTTTTTTTTAAAAAGCATTAACAAAAGTTATTTTTTTATAACTCGAATAGCAAAAATAGCTTAAAAAGCTCAAACCTTTATTCACATATATAACCAACCATTAAAGGGAACTTCTAAACAGATAAAGAAATAAAAAAATGATAGAGATAGAAGATAAAATTGTAAGTCAAGATATTTTTGAAGAGTATTTTTGCTGCGATTTAGCAGCCTGTAAAGGTATCTGCTGCGTCGAGGGCGATAGCGGTGCACCGTTAGAGGTAGACGAAGTGGATGAGATTGATAAAAATATCGAAATAATCAAAAAATATATGACCCCAGAGGGGGCTGAAGCGATAGATGAGCAGGGAATTTTTGTAATTGATAGCGATGGCGACCTTACAACTCCACTAGTAAATGGAGCAGAGTGTGCCTATACAGTTAACGAGGGAGGACTAACCCTTTGTGCTATCGAAAAAGCGTATAGAGCTGGTGAAATTGATTATAAAAAACCTATTTCATGCCATCTATATCCAATTCGTACAAAGACCTTTAACAATGGAATGATAGGGCTAAACTACCACCGCTGGAGCGTCTGCTCAGATGCAGTAAAATGCGGACTAAAGAGCAAGGTAAAGGTGTATCAATCACTAAAAGAGCCAATTATCAGAGCCTTTGGTGAGACTTTCTACCAATATTTGACAGAGGTCGACGAAATTATTGAAAAAGGGGAGATAGAGGGTGTATAATTATAAATTATGAATTGTGAATTATGAATTATGAATTAATAATGTTGGGAACACTCGTTGTTGCATTAATTGCTATAGTTGCAGCCTTTTTGATAGCTAGACAGAGTAAAAAGAGAAGTGATGAAAGAGAATACGAAATTTTTGAGCAACGTGATGCCTTCTCTCAACAGATAGAAGAGATTGCCGCTCGTAATAGCTCACTATTGTCAGAGCTAAGCGTTGCAAATGAGCAAATTAGAGCACTTAAAGAGCGAGAAGAGCAGCAAAATGTTAGTTTTAACAATATAGTTGCACAAGTTGAGAACCTCAGAGACTCTTTAGCTTCTCAAATAGAGCAAAACAGCCAATTGTTGGCTCAAGCAAGCGGTTATAAAGAGCAGATTAATGGTGCTAAACTTGCAGAAAATAGGCTTTTAGAGCGACAAAAAGAGCTAGAAACCCAAATAGCTGAATTTGCCGAAAATATTTCACAAATAAGAGAAAAAAACAGTTCTCTAAGCTCTGAAATAAGCAGTTATCAAGAGCAGATAAACTCTTTAAAAAAGCGTGAAGAGCTTATAAATCAGCAAAATGAACAGCAACAAGAGCAATTCAAAACTATTTTCGAAAATGTAGCTCACGAAATTATCGAAAAACGTAGTGAAAAATTTCTGGCGGACTCTTCGCAAAGCGTTACTCGCCTTGTAGAGCCATTAGCTCGTGAGCTTTCGGAGTTTGGGAAGAGAGTAGATAGACAAAATATAGATTCTGCAAAAGAGGGTGCTGCACTTCGCACTGAGCTAGGAAAATTGATGGAATTAAACCATAAATTGGGCAATGAGGCGACCTCTTTAGTAAAAGCGATTAAGGGAGAATACAACCCTAAATTTCAAGGGGATTGGGGTGAGATGATTCTTGAAAAAATATTGACAAACTCGGGACTAACCGAAGGTGAACACTACTTTTTGCAAGAGAGTACACGTGCCGATGAGGGAAATATACTTCGCCCTGATGTAATTGTGCGCTATCCAGATGGCAGAGAGGTGATAATCGACTCTAAAGTGTCGATGACCGCCTATGTACGTTATAGTTCAGCTACAACTGTAGAAGAGGCTGAAACCGCTGAAAAAGAGCATATCATTTCGGTGCGTCGCCATATTGATTCACTTAGTGCTAAGCGTTATGAATATAAAAACGAGTCGTTAGATTTTGTGATGATGTTTATGGCTGTTGAGCCTGCCTATATGCTTGCTCTAACATCTGATACTGCTCTTTGGGAGTATGCCTACAAGAAAAAAATATTACTTGTAACTCCAACACATCTAATTACTGCTTTAAAATTGATTTACGACCTTTGGAGTAGAGATGCGCAGAATAAAAATGCTATCGAAATTGCAAAACGTGGGGCATTAATGCTCGATAAATTTGCAGGCTTTCTGACCGATATGGAGGCTATCAAGCGAAATATAGACCAAACTACACGTAGCTATGATAATGCGATGAATAAACTATCAACAGGTAGTGGTAATCTTATTCGCCAAGCTGAAATGCTCTCTGATTTGGGGGTTCGTAGCGGTAAGAAGCTAGTGACTAGGGAGTAGGATAAGCAAATCCGCAAAAAAAGGTTTTGCGGATTTGTCTAATTACTAAAATAAGGAATCTTATCTCTATTTACAATAACATATATGATAATTGGTGCACCTAAGCAAGGTGTGATTACATTTAGCGGAATAATTAATCCACCGCCCGCAGTTGTAGATAGAAGATTACAAAGTAGCGTGGTGATTCCACCAATTAAAGCAGTAGTTGGAAGTAATGCACGATGGTCGGAGCTTCCAATTAGTAGGCGTGCTATATGCGGAGCGACCAAGCCGATAAACGAGATTGGTCCGCAGAAAGCTGTTACCACTGCTGTTAATATACCTGTTGAAAATAGAATTGTAATACGTGCCTTTTTTATGTTTATCCCCAAATTTTCACAATAACTCTCACCTAACAGTAGCCCATTTAGCGGCTTTACAGTCAAAAAAGCAATAATTATTGCCACCAATATAGAGCAGGTAAAATAGCCCAGATTTGAGGATGAAACCGACGAAAAATCGCCCATTCCCCACATTACAAAGGTGTAGACTCCCTCAGTAGTACTTAGGTAGGTAAGCAGAGAAACCACCGAACTTGCCACATAACCCACCATTATACCAATAATTAACAACATCACCGTATTTCGAACCTTTAAAGAGAAGAAAAGTATAGCAAACAGCACCAACAGTGCCCCTATAAGCGAAGCAGCCATAATCGCTAGTTGTCCTCCAATACCAAATGAGGCGATATTACCACCCAAAAACAGTGTTACAATTGCCACTCCCATACTTGCCCCAGAGCTTATACCCATAATCGAGGGCGATGCTAGTGCGTTTGAGAAAAGAGTCTGCAACATTAAGCCGCTTATAGCTAGTGCAACTCCTGCAAAAAGCGCAGTAATAGTTTGTGGAATACGAGAATTTAAGATTATAATACTCTCGGTCGACATCTGCTCACTTCTACCCAAAATTACATCCAAAACAGAGCTAAAAGGGATATTTATCGCCCCAAAGAAAACATTTGCAGCAAACAGTAGCACAACTAAGATAGTTAGGAGTATGTAATATTTTTTGTAGGACTTCATTTTAATTATATATTATAAATTATGAATTATGAATTATAAATTATGCCAATAAAGGTTTGAAGAACCTTCTTCCTCTTTTTGCAAGCGGAGCGAAGCCGTGAGTGAAAGCGACCAATTTTTGTCAATTCTTTGGGTGTGCTTTTTCTAAAAAAGCATCAAAAATATAGTTGTTTTTTGACTAAGTAGTGTAAAACAATTATTGCCATATTCTTAATTAAAGTAGAAAAATGGCTCATTCTCAAAATCTGTTGTTAAAAATTACAATTTGTGGCTCGGCTGTAGAGACGTAGCCCTGCTACGTCTAAGTTTGGATTTGGCTTGGCAAATTCAATTTTGATTGCTATGTAAGCTCATTTTGCTTTGCAAAATTCGATTTTAGACGTAGCAGGGCTACGTCTCTACTGCTGTGTGCGGAAACAGTTTTTGAGAAAAATCCAAAAAAATAGCTTAAAATTTCAAACCTTTATTAGCATGAATTATAAATTGTTTTCCGCTCCGTAGAGACGATAGGTCTATCGTCTGTAATCGAACACGGCAGTAATTCATAATTCATAATGTTTTTTTGGTTTTAACCAAAAGTTTCTAGGTCCTAGCTAAGGGCTATCAAAATCATAATCTGACCCGAAAGAACCCTTAAAAACATCGTTAGCGGATATACTGTAGCGTAGGCTACTGATGCTCTATCGTTTGAAGCGATGCTATTTGCATAAGCTAGAGCTGGTGGGTCGGTTGTACTTCCTGCCATTAAGCCCATCATAGTTTCACTATCAATTTTTAAGAACTTAATACCTACAAACGACACAATAAGAAGAGGTAAAATGGTGATAATTACACCATAAAGCACCCACATATAACCACCATTAACAATTGTTTCAACAAAATTTGCACCTGCACCCAAACTTACTGAGGCAAGAAATAGAAGAACCCCAATCTCACGTATCATCATATTTGCACTATTTGTGGTATAGGTCACCAACTTATAAGTTGGACCAAAACGAGATACTAAGATAGCAACAATTAGCGGCCCTCCTGCCAAACCAAGCTTAATAGCTTGTGGCATACCTGGAACATAGAACGGAATTGAACCTAAAATGATACCTAAAAAGATACCGATAAAGATAGGGAATAAATTTGGATGGTCGAGCTGTTTAACAGAGTTACCCAATATCTCCGAAGCCTTATTTACATTCTCTTCGCTACCTACAACTTTTACTCTATCACCAAGTTGAAGCTTAAGGTCGCCAGTTGCAAGTAGTTCGATACCTGCACGGTAAATACGAGTGATATTTACACCATATACAGCACGTATATTTAGTTCACAAATACGCTTACCATTATGTTCTGGGCGTGTAACGACGATTCTACGGCTGATAAGGTTAGATTCTAGTGAGTGGTCGCTATCTTGGAAAGTGTAGACCTGCTCACCGATAGTTGCAACGATAGAGTCGACGCAATCAATTTGCGTAACGATACGTAAAATATCACCATCTCTAAGCACAGTCGACTGCTTAGCAATATCGATTTGCGATGCAGAGTTTACAATACGAGATATCACAAAATCACGGTTGATAAGATGCGAAACATCCTCTACAGTACGTCCCTCTATACCATGGTTTGTAACCTTAACATCTATATGTACCACTCCACTGCCCTTTTTCTCAGCTGCAACTGCTTTAGTTCCAAAAAAACGTGAAAAGATAGATTTTGCAGCAATCATAGAGAAGATAATACCAATTACACCAAGTGGATATGCAGCAGCATAACCTAAAGTTAAGAAACTACCATCGTCACCGGTAATATCCCTATAGGTTTGCTGAGCAGCACCTAAGGCAGGGGTATTTGTGATAGCACCAGTATAGATACCAATCATCTGCTCGAAATCTAAACCTGTAATTAGGTATAAGACGTAGGTTGTAATACAACCCAGCAGAATAATCGAAGCCGCCATTAGATTTAGCGACAAGCCTCCCTTTTTAAGCGAAGCAAAAAATCCAGGCCCAACTTGAAGCCCAATAGAGTAGACAAAAAGGATTAAACCAAACTCTTTTACAAAGTGTTCAACCTCAGGGTTAATAACCATTCCTAAATGAGATAGGAAAAGACCCACAAACAGCACCCATGCGATTCCTAAAGAAACGCCCTTCACTTTAATTCTTCCAAAAACCAATCCTAAAGATATTGTCAATGCAATAACTAAAATAGACTGAACAACGGAAGTTTTGAATAGTAAATCGTATAAAAAATCCATATAAATTTGTTTTTCGGGAAAGATATTATTAAAATTCCCTTTGATTATTTTTTAAACAAAAAAGTTTCATTTTGTAAATGAAATACAATATTTTAAATTATAATATATCAATAACTATAAAAAATAATGTAAATTTATTAATTCTAAAATATTAAATATTAGCAGCTTACCCTCCAAAGATACAAAAAAATTGGATATTGCAATATTTTTTTTTAATTTAATTAGTGTGACACACCCCGTAGAGATGTTGGGTCCAACATCTGTAATCGAACTTAGAATAATTCATAATTCATAATTCATAATTTACAATTTATAATTCATAATTTATAATTTGCTTACGTTAGATTACAGACGATAGACCTATCGTCTCTACTGCTGCCACTTAAAAACAACAGATGAGGATGACATAGTCATCCTCATCTGTTGTTTATAATTAATCCAAACCCGATTGATTAACTACGACGTTTACGTTCTACCTCGTCAAGGTAAATTTTACGTAGACGGATAGATTTTGGAGTAAGTTCTACATACTCATCACCTTGTATATACTCAAGTGCCTCTTCTAATGAGAAGATAATTGGAGGAGCGATAGATGTTTTATCGTCCGAGCCACTAGCACGCATATTTGTAAGTTTTTTAACAAATATAGATAAGCGTTTACATACATCTAATAATTACATTCTAACCAATTTAATGCTTCCGTAGTAATTTGATCATACCATTGTTGTTCGTTCTCGCACGTTTTAACCAGTTCATTTGAACGTTCAAAAAATCGTTTTACATGCTGCGATTGAGGCGTATAATTTGCTTTATATGAATCTTCTACCATTTTTTGAAAAATAGTTAGCGGTAACGGAACAATTGTTGATTTCCCTCCGTAGTATGATATATTCATTTTATGTAATGCGTAGAAATGAGCAATACAAGCCTCGTTGATTGTTGGAGCAATAAATAAGCAAAATGTAGGTTTATTTATTGCTTTTTTTAGTTTGGCAAGATGGCGTGTAACAGGTTCGCCCTCCATTTCGTATTGGCGTTGTCCTGATGACATTGTAACCTCAACAGAAAGTCCGAAATCGCCATAATCACAAATAATATCAGCCATATTTCCTTGTGCAGTAGACATTGGTTTACCAAAATCGTCAAACTTTAAATTGGCATTTATGTTTCCACCATCAAGCATTGTCATTGCTCGCCACGTATTCCATTCAAGCATAAGCGGAGCATCATACAATGAATTATCATTTATTTGTGCAAACGTATTCTGAATATCTTCGTATATTTTATAATCTTTTATTTCTGATATTTGATTCTCTATCAACCTTGCTTTACGATTAGAAGTTTCTTCGTTGAAAAGATCTTTTAATTCTGTCAATGTTGCATCTACCGAAATTTCTAAGTCTCTAAATTCTGTTTGTAACTTTTCAAATAATAAATCTCTGTTGTCTGTAAGCAATACAGGCAGTTGTGAATTACCTAAATAGTTTGAATAATTTGTTTGGTCGTTTACAAAACAAGGGTCTCTATCTGAGTATTTCAGAAAATAATCTACTTCTGGAAGTTTCTCTGGAACGATAGAAAGTGTTTTTCCTATATGTGAAATGTTTATCATTCCTGTTGCACGTAAATAACGAATACAAGCATCTGCATAATCTCGCATATTACGTGCTTTTGTTTTTATAAATTCATCTACGGAAGTATTACGACTTTCGCGTGTATTGGTTTCTCCAGCTGAAATATCATCTTGGTAAATCTCTTGTAACTCTCTTTTCAGATACTTGCCTTTAAAAATTTTATAGCTGCCTTGATTTTGCACTTTTGCTATTCTAAATTGCTCTATCTTGTAGATGATAGTGTTGAATTGTCGATAATTGACTAATTGTAAGCCAAAAATCATTAGTTCATCAAATTTTAATGACCCAAAATGACGAATAAGACGAAATAGTTCCAGATAGGGTTTTACCCAAAAGTCAGCTGCTTTCTCACTTGGTTTATGGAAAGGTGAGGGTATTTGAAATTTTAAAAGTTGTCGCAAAAACACTTCTTCTTTTCTGCGAGAGTGTATTAACTCTTCTCCTGCTGGTGTAAGACTAATAGTAGGAGATAGATTAATAAAACCTAATGCTTTAGGAGCTCGATTTATTCTATCTCTTGCACTAAACGCAGGGTCATTAGCACCTTCCCCATTGAAAAAATTCTCATCTTTTAATAAATCTATAAATGCTATTTGTGACGCATTATTCCAAACTTGTCCAACAAAATGAGAGTTTAGCAATTCTATTTCAGGCACCATTTTAGATGGAGTTCTTGGAGAGGTAGTTATAAAAATAACTTTGCTATCTATTCTTGCCATATTTTTTTAATTAAAAGAGATTATTTATATCCGTTTGATAATTAGCAACTAAAATATGAGAGGTTGCCGACTTAAACCTATTTCGTATATTTACTGCATACGTTTTTGCGTACTCGGCAATTATCATATCCCCATATAGTTTTTCTGTTAAAGGAGTACGTCCGATAACAAGCAATGCTTTACATTTTAAATTTCTAAAATCATCTGCAAGTACCGTGTGGTTTGTGTCATTAAATCCATCTTTATATTCTTTATTTCCATAATCAGAAAAAACACAATCATAAGGCGGATCTAAAAACATAAAATCGTCATTTTCTGCCATATCAAAAATAACTTTATAGTCTGCATTAAAGATATCTGTATGTTCTAAAAGTTTACTATGTTGTAAGGTTACAAGCGAGGTGTTTAAATTTTTATATCGCCCGAAAGGAACATTAAAATCTCCTTTTGCATTATAACGTATCATACCCGAATATGCTGTTTTATTAATGAAGAAGTAAAGTAAAGCATCTGAATATCTCTTTTCTACTGTATTATTAAACATAGTACGAAGTTCATAATACAAATCTTCGTTTTTATCCTCAACCCGCTCGTTTGGTGTTTGTGCCTTTAAAAAATCAAAAAGTCTCCGATTTTCCGTATAAATCTTTTCAATCTCATCAAGTTCTTTGCGCAAAGCAGGATAATTAAATTTAACTCCATTATAAAACTCAATCAATTTTGAATTAATATCATTGATTATTGCTCTTTGGGGTTTTAAGTGAAAATATAAAGCTCCACCGCCAAAGAATGGTTCGATGTACCGTCCACTATATTTTGGAATATGCTGTATTATATGAGGAATCTCCTTTGATTTTCCTCCTCTATATTTGATTAACGGTTTCATATCGGTCTACTATTACGTTATTATTTTTTCTATCTGCAAAATTAGCAAAAAACATTTCTATTATAATATTCAAAGAGTTTATTATCTATATGAATATTTCGTAATGTAGAGTAGAAACGGATTACATTTCTCACTACATACAGGGTAGTATTCTTTCTCAAAAAGTGGTGTTATAGGCTATTTCCTATTTTTAGCCTTATAACCAGTATATATAAGTTTACTAATGTGCTATGTTTTATTTAGATATGATACTTATTGCTGTATCTTTTCAAAAAGAGGGCAATCCATTTTGGGTTGCCCTCTTTTATATTTACAATTAATCCAAACCCGATTGATTAACTACGACGTTTACGTTCTACCTCGTCAAGGTAAATTTTACGTAGACGGATAGATTTTGGAGTAAGTTCTACATACTCATCACCTTGTATATACTCAAGTGCCTCTTCTAATGAGAAGATAATTGGAGGAGCGATAGATGTTTTATCGTCCGAGCCACTAGCACGCATATTTGTAAGTTTTTTACTCTTTGTAAGGTTTACAACGATATCTTCAGGACGTGTATTTTCGCCTACAACCTGTCCGCAATAGATTTCATCGCCAGGAGCAGTAAAGAATTTACCTCTATCTTGAAGTTTGTTGATAGCATAAGCATAAGCACTACCTGTCTCCATTGCAATAAGCGAACCGTTTTGACGAATTTCGAAATCGCCTTTATAAGGCTCATAACCTTTCAAACGGTGCGCCATTACAGCCTCACCAGCAGTTGCAGTAAGTAGGTTGCTACGAAGTCCGATAATACCACGAGAAGGAATATCAAAGATAAGACGATTACGACCCTCTTCGTTGCTATCCATCGAAATCATTTGACCTTTACGTTTAGTAACAAGCTCGATAGCACGACCAGCGAAATCCTCAGGAATGTCGATTGTTAGCTCTTCGATTGGCTCACAACGCTTGCCATCAATCTCTTTAAAGATTACACGAGGCTGACCAACTTGAAGTTCATAACCCTCACGACGCATAGTCTCGATAAGCACACTTAAATGGAGTACACCACGACCATAAACAATAAATGAGTCGGCTGTTTCACCTGGTTGAACACGTAGAGCAAGATTTTTCTCAAGCTCACGCTCAAGACGCTCACGGATGTGACGAGAAGTTACAAATTTACCCTCACGACCATAAAAAGGCGAGTCGTTGATTGTAAATAGCATACTCATTGTAGGTTCGTCGATTGCGATAGGAGGTAGAGCCTCTGGATTTTCAAAATCGGCAATTGTATCGCCAATTTCAAAGCCTTCAACACCCACAACAGCACAAAGCTCACCACAATTAACTGTTTCGACTTTCTCTTTACCAAGACCATCAAAAAGCATAAGCTCTTTAATACGACTTTTAATAAAAGTTTCACCATCACGTTTGCAAAGCGTAACAGGTTGGTTAGCAGAAAGCGTACCACGAGTTAATTTACCAATTGCAACACGACCAACATAAGAAGAGTATTCAAGCGAAGAGATAAGCATTTGAGGAGTACCCTCAGCAACTTCTGGCTCTGGTATATCATCAATAATTGCATCTAATAGATCGCAAATATCCTCTTTAGGCTCTTTCCAGTCAGTCGACATCCAACCATTTTTAGCACTACCATAGATAGTTGTAAAATCAAGCTGCTCTTCTGTAGCATCAAGTGCAAACATAAGGTCGAAAACCTCTTCATGCACTTGGTCTGGGCGGCAGTTTTGTTTGTCGACTTTATTAACCACTACGATAGGTTTTTTGCCTAAAGATAGAGCTTTTTGAAGCACAAAACGAGTTTGAGGCATAGCACCCTCGAAAGCATCTACTAGTAGCAGAACACCATCAGCCATATTAAGCACACGCTCAACCTCTCCACCAAAGTCGGAGTGACCTGGAGTGTCGATAATATTGATTTTATAATCCTTATATTTTACCGATACATTCTTAGCAAGAATGGTGATACCTCTTTCACGCTCTAAGTCGTTGTTATCAAGAATTAAATCCTCTTTTTTCTCAGCATCTCTTAACAGTTTTCCCTGTAAGATCATCTTATCGACCAATGTAGTTTTACCGTGGTCAACGTGCGCAATAATTGCGATGTTTCTTAATTTCTGCATTATATTTTAAATGTTTTCTTAGTGCAAATGTAGTTACAAAAAATGAAAAAGCGATATTTTTTTAGGTTATTTTTATGCTAAACTGTTATATTTTAGCAAAATAACAATTTTTCAACAAAAATGGTTACTTTGGATTTACAACCAAAGTAACCATAAAATTTATATTTATCAACTATCTTCTCTTGATATCTTTTAGAGTGTTATAATTAAAGCCCAAATCACGTTTAATTTTTTCTCCGCTATAATATCGTCGATTTATTAAGTTTGAAAGTAGAGAATTGCTGATTTTTACCGAAATTTTTAGATTTTCACAAATTTTTACAATTTTTTGAATCGCACAAATCATTCTTTTACTCAATCTAATTCGAGATTTTTGCCCCGATAAAATTTCGCCTAGTTCACGAAAAGAGAGGTTGTCGCTACACAAAATGTAACGCTCAGAAAAGGCTCTTTTATCGCCACACACATCCGCCATAGCTCGTGCCACATCCTCCACCCAAACAAAGCCTGTAACCCCCTCTGCATAAAATAGCTGTCTTTTTGAGAATATAGCGGTCAATTTTGCAGAACCACCATTTCGACTATCTCCATCGCCAATTATCACAGCAGGTAAAAGCACTGTACAATTTACCCCCTCAGTAGTGGCTCTCCAAACCACATTTTCACTATAAAATTTGCTTTTTGAGTAGTCAGATTTACCCTCTAAGGTGGTAGGATACGACTCTTCGTCGATTAGTTGCCCTCCATTGCTTGCAAGTGATGCAATTGAGCTAAGATGTATAAAGTGCTCCACTTCACACTCCTTTACAGCCTCTACTATACACTCTGTTATAAGAACATTTGTAGAGATTATACTCTTTTTGTCGTTTTTGTCGAACGAAACCTTAGCTGCACAGTTAAAAACTGCATCGCAACCCGAAAAACACTCTTTTAGAAAGAGGAAATCATCAAAATCGCCCTCCATAATCTCAATTGAGCTATGCGAGCAATCTAACCCAAATTTTTGGAGTGTATAGCCAAGTTTTTCAACGCTTTTAGACCCTCTTACAATGCAGACAATCTGCTCTACGTTTCGGTTAATTAGCTCTCTTACAAGATGTGAGCCGACAAAGCCAGAGGAGCCTACAACAGCCACTTTTTTGTAACTACTCTCCATCTTTCCAGACTATTTTTTTGCCGAAACCCATTCGATTATCGGTAAGTTTTAAAAAATTAGGGCGAAGCAGCCAAAGCTCTAAATCGGCAAAAACTGCATAAGGAAAACGCTTTAGATATGATTTTTTTGCTCTCTCTAAATCGTCGTTTTCAGCCAATACCGACTCTCCACAAATTTGTAATCCTCTTACCTTGCCAACAACTTTTGTTTCGAGCACAATCGAGGCTGCAACTTTAGGATTTGCAGCCATATTTTGACCATGTAGCGTCGAGCTAGAGCTAGTAAATACAAAAGCCTGTAGCTCGCTACTATAGGCATAAAAGAGATTTGCACAGTAGGGCAAATCTCCATTAAGCGTTGCTAAAGTCATTACGTGGTGCTCTTTTATAAAGCGTGTAATCTCTATATCTATTTTATTTTGATTCATTGTAAATTGTTATTTCTTCTCCTCTACAACAGCCAAAGAATCAGTAGCTAAACTATCAGTTTCGATAGATTCAATATACTCTTTTCCATCTAGTTCTGCCATAATTCTATCTCTTACTTTCGAGAACTCAGCCATATATTTTTGAGGTAAATCCTCACGTTTTACATTCTCTAGTTTTAGAGGGTCGATAGCTGTCGAACCTTTCCAAAGGCGGAAATCAAGGTGTGGACCTGTAGAGATACCTGTCGAACCTACATAACCGATTAAATCGCCCTGTTTTACTCGTGTGCCAACTGAAATTCCTTTAGCAAAACCACGTAGATGAAGGTAGCCCGAAGAGTAGTTTTGAGCATGTTTGATTTTGATGTAGTTACCATTACCTCCTGCATAGGCTCTAGCAGTAATTACACCATCGGCAATTGCGTGTACGGGTGTTCCAGATGGTGCAGCATAATCAACACCTAAGTGTGGGCGACGAATACGCAACACAGGGTGCATACGTGATGGAGAGAATCGAGAGCTAATACGAGAATATTTTAGTGGAGCTTTCAAAAATTGGCTTTTAAGGCTTTTTCCCTCTTCATCCCAATATCCACTCTCCACTACGCTTTTATCGTCGGTATAACTGAAAGCAATGGCATAATTTCGTTTACCGCTACAGTCGAACCACGCTCCGTAAATGGTGCCATTTCCTATGCTTTCTCCCTCTACGATAAGTTCGTCGTAAATCACCTTAAAACCATCACCTTTTTGAAGTCCATAGAAGTCGATACTCCATTGATATACATTTTCTATATCTACAGCAAGGGTTGTGTTCATATCGCTAGCAACCATAGCGTTCCAAAGCGAACTCTCGATTGTAGCACCTCTTAATTGGCGTAATCTTTCGATATTTTTCTGCTCATGTGTAACCTTTACCGTATCACGCAAATCGAATACAATAAAGTCGGTAACATCCATCTCATATACAAAATATTGAAGAGGTTTTTCGCTATCGTCGTTAGTAATTGCAGCGTATGAATTACCAGCTCTAAATTGACGAGCATCAAACGTGCCCTCACCTACTGCACAGATACGATTTACCTCAGCTTGCGATATGCCATAACGGTCTAAAATAACAGAGATTGTCTCACGAGAAGCCACTTTACCCTTAGTAACATGGAGTGAGTCAATACATATTCCGTAAAGAAATTCACGGGTATCAACAACCTCTTGATTTTCAGCTTCATCGCTATCTTCTCTGCCGTTTTGGATTGAGGGTGCGATAAATTTTATCGAAACCATTGCTATAATAATCACAACACATAGAGCGATTACTCCTGCTAATATTTTATCTGATTTTGTCTCTAGTTTCATAATAAAGTTACTTTTTAAATGCGTCGAAACCATTGCCATAAACTCCTGAAACAGCAGAGTTTGTAACAAAAGCATCTTGATCTACCTCTTTAATAAGGCGATAGATAATATTTGCCTCCTGTTTGCGACAAGTTACCATCACAATTTTTTGAGGTTGTTTGGTATACCAACCCTCACCGTTTAAAATAGTGGCTCCACGTTGTGCGGTATAGACTATTTTATCGGCAATTTCAGCATATTTTTTTGAAATAATAAATATTTGACAACTCTGCTTATTACCCTGCAAAAATAGGTCAATTGCATAGCCTACGACACTCACGGTAATGTAACCGTAGATTATAGAGGTAATATCTCTGGTTAAAAGGTAGGAACTTCCTACAATCAATATATCTCCCACTATGATTGTCTTACCAAGAGATATATTGTAGTATTTGTTGAGTATCATAGCGATAATATCTGTTCCTCCAGTACTTCCGCCTTGCCAAAAACATACGCCAATACCAAATCCACAAAGCGCACCACCTAAGATTGCCGAAAGCAGCTTATCTCCCCCAATTCCAAGTATATCAGGATGAGAACTTAGCAAAAACTGAAAAACAGTAAGCATCAAGGAGTTAAACGACATTGCAAATATGGTCTTCGCGCCAAATCGAGGTCCTAAAATAAAGAATCCGATAGCAATAAGCACCGTATTTATCGCAAAATAGGAGTAACCAATTGGTATACCAATTAGCTCACCTGTTGGCGAAACTCCCCCTGTTGCCTCAAATATTAAACTACCAATACCCGGTATACCTCCACCGACTACCTGCGCTGGAGTTAAGATTGCAGTCCATGCAAACGAATAGATTATAAGTCCTAACATCATAAAAATGTAGGCTCTAGCTTCGCTAAGAAAATTTTTGGTGTTTAGTTGCATTTCGGTCTCTTTTGGTTGTAGTGTTGCCAAGTAAAGGGGAGTTTCCTTAGAAACTCCCTAAGAAAATAGTATTATATTACTACGTTGATAATCTTATTTTTAACAACGATAACTTTTTTGATAGCTTTACCATCACAATATTTTAGAGTCTGCTCGTCCTCTCTAATAGCCTTCTCTACATCGGCTGTAGCCATATCAAGGGCAAACTCACGTTTAAAACGCATTTTACCATTAAATGAAACAGGATATTCAAAGCTATTTTCAATAAGATATTCGCCATTAAACTCTGGGAAAGTGGCTTTGCAAATCGACTCATCATTTCCCATCGTGCGCCATAGCTCTTCTGTAATATGAGGTGCAAAAGGCGAAAGAATCACTGTTAAAGGCTCTAAAATCTGGCGTTTATTGCATTTTAATTGCGAAAGCTCATTCATACATATCATAAAGGCACTAACAGAGGTGTTAAATGAGAAATTCTCGATATCTTCACCGATTTTTTTGATTGTACGGTGAAGCACTTTAAGCTCCTCTTTAGTTGCAGCCTCAGAAGATAGCTCCATAACGCCATCTTTATTGAAGAATTGTCGCCAAAACTTACGCAAAAACTTATGAACACCATCAATACCGTTTGTATCCCAAGGTTTAGATTGCTCTAGTGGACCTAAGAACATCTCATACATACGTAGGGTGTCGGCACCGTAATTTTCAACGATATTATCTGGATTTACAACGTTGAACATAGATTTCGACATCTTTTCAACAGCCCATCCACACACATATTTTCCATCTTCAAGTATAAATTCTGCATCGTTATACTCTGGACGACTTGCTTTAAACTCTTCAGTGTCGAGAATATCGTTACGCACAATATTTACATCAACATGAATCTCTTGAGTCTCATATTTATCTTTTTCACCAAGTGAAACAAAGGTGTTTGTGCCAACTTTGCGATAAACAAAATTTGAACGACCTTGAATCATGCCTTGATTAACCAATTTTTTGAAAGGTTCGTCTTTGCAGATATAACCTAAGTCGAAAAGAAACTTATTCCAGAAACGAGAGTACATTAAGTGACCTGTAGCATGCTCAATACCACCAATGTAAAGGTCTACATCTTGCCAATATTCGTTAGCCTCTTTCGAAACTAGGGCTTTGTCGTTTTTGCTATCCATATAGCGTAGGTAGTAGGCTGAAGAGCCTGCAAAACCTGGCATTGTACTAAGCTCGAAAGGCTCACCATCGGCTTTTTTCCAATTCTCTACACGTGCAAGCGGCGGCTCACCTTGTGCAGTTGGTCCAAAGTTTTCAATTTGTGGAAGTTCAAGCGGAAGCTCGCTCTCTTCAAGAAGCATAGCAACACCATCTTTGTAATATACAGGGAATGGCTCACCCCAATATCTTTGACGAGAGAAGATAGCATCACGTAGGCGGTAGTTAACCTTACGCTTACCGATTCCCTTCTCTTCGATAGCTTCAAGCATAGTTTTGATAGCCTCTTTAACCTCCAAACCAGTTAAGAAGTCGGAATTTATCAATTTTCCCTCTTTTGCATCATACGAAGCCTCTTCGATATTGCCACCCTCAACAACAGGAATGATAGGAATATCAAAATGACGTGCAAACGCCCAGTCACGGCTATCGTGAGCAGGAACAGCCATAATAGCACCTGTACCATAACCTGCAAGCACGTAATCACTGATATAGATAGGAATTTTTACACCATTAAATGGATTTACAGCATAAGCACCTGTAAATGCACCGCTTACACGCTTAGTGTCTGCCATACGTTCACGCTCTGATCGCTTTTTACTCTGCTCGATATACTCCTCTACTATAGCTTTCTGCTCAGCAGTGGTAATCTCGCTAATTATGTCGTGTTCGGGAGCTAAAACCATAAATGTAACCCCAAAAACTGTATCTGCACGAGTTGTAAAAATCTCTAATTGGTGGTCAAAACCATCGACAGGGAAGAACATTTGAGCACCAACCGATTTTCCAATCCAGTTGCGTTGAATCTCTTTTAACGACTCACTCCACTCTAACTTATCAAGACCATTAAGCATACGCTCTGCATAGGCAGTTACTCTAAGCGACCACTGCATCATCTGACGTTGCGCTACGGGATAGCCACCACGAACTGATAGACCATCTTTTACCTCGTCGTTTGCAAGTACAGTACCTAAACCCTCACACCAGTTTACGAGCGTTGCAGCTCTAAAAGCTAAGCGATAGGTTTGTAGAATCTCCTCTTTTTTTGCAGTTTCGTAGCTGTTCCACTCATCCGAAGTAAAAGAGTGCTCTGCGCCACAAGCAGCAGTAACGACCTCTGTACCAGAAGTTTCAAACATTGCGATAAGCTCTGTGATAGGCGTAGCTTTATCAGTAGAGGTGTTAAAATAGTGGTTAAACATTTTACAAAAAGCCCACTGTGTCCATTTGTAGTAGTCTGGTTCACAAGTGCGCACCTCACGAGACCAATCATACGAGAAGCCAATTTTATCCATCTGCTCACGATAGCGAGCAATGTTTTTTTCAGTTGTAACAGCAGGATGTTGACCTGTTTGGATAGCATACTGCTCAGCAGGTAGACCAAAAGCATCATAACCCATTGGGTGCAGAACATTAAATCCCTTTAGACGTTTGTAACGAGAGTAGATATCTGAGGCGATATACCCTAGAGGGTGTCCTACATGCAGCCCTGCACCTGATGGATAAGGGAACATATCCAATACATAATATTTTGGCTTACTATTATCTATTTCTACCTTATAAACAGCCTCTTCACGCCATTTTTGCTGCCATTTTTGCTCTATTTCCTGAAAATTGTACTCCATGTTTTTTATTTTGTAAAATGTATAATTTTGTAATCTCTTTTCTAACGGGCAAAGATAATAAAAATCTTTGGATGCAGTTTAAAAAATTATAATTTTATGGAGATTTTCGATTTTTATTTAGGAAATTTTCGATTTTTAGAAATCCTCTTTATGGAAATCACTTTTACACTACCTTTAAACATGGAAGAGAAATACAAAAAGGTTGACGATTTATAGGGTAATTCTCAAAACTGTTTCCGCACGCAGCAGTAGAGACGTAGCCCTGCTACGTCTAAAATCGAATTTTGCAAAGCAAAATGAGCTTACCAAAGCAACCAAAATTGAATTTGCCAAGACAAATCCAAACTCAGACGTAGCAGGGCTACGTCTCTACAAACGAGCCATAAATTGTAATTCATGATAACAAATTTCAAGAGGGGGATTCGCAAAAGGAGTTTTGGAATCCGCCTCAGAAGCTCCCTTATGTTAATTTGTTTAATTCGTAATACTTAGCCGATACAAATTTAAAATATGCTACCCCAATCAATATTAATAATGCACATATAGACAATAGGGTTGTAAAGTCAAAATATTCGATTATTACTCCACCAAGTGCTATTCCGCCACCAATTCCCAAATCAAAGAAGGTGTAGAAAGTGGCATTTGCAGTTCCTCGTCGATTATGAGGCGCAAGGTTTATAAGTAGTGCTTGAAATGCAGGATTGACGCACCCAAAGCCAATACCAATAGCAACAGAGCCAACAAAAAATAGCCACGAAGCGGCGCAAAATGCAAGAGCAATATAGCCTAAAGCGATAAGAATTGCCCCAATTAATGCTACTGAAACAACTTTGTCGTTATTGATGGCTTTTGCCGATAGTAAACGTGAAATAACCACACCTGCAGCAAATATAACAAAAAACAGAGCAGGGTCACATTCAAAGCTACTACCTGCACAGTATAGCCCAATAAAATTAGAGAGCGTGCCATATCCATAACCTACAAGAAGCAGAAGCAGTATGCAAGGTAATCCTTTGACTAATAAAAATCTATCTAGCGATATTTTTTCATCAACCTCAGCAACTTTAGGTTTTTCTAACGAAGGTAGTGATATTGGGAAGATTGAAAGTAGTCCAATAATGGCAAATCCAAAAGCAATCAGAAATATCACCTCAAAATCATAATGATTATATAGCCAAAATCCAGTTAAAGGACCTAAGGATTGGGCGAAAGTGTAGCTTAACCCAAAATATCCGATACCCTCACCTCGCCTCTCGGCTGGCATAACATCTATTGCAATTGTTGAACCACTAACTGTACTTAATCCAAAACCAAAACCGTGAAGTATTCGTAAGATTACAAAAAAAGATATTAGTTGTGTCAAAGCGTAACCAGCAAATATAACAGTGAATAGAGAGTAGCAAATTATATAAAGTGGCTTACGACTAAATTTATCAACCAAGAAACCAGATAACGGTCGAATTAAAAGAGCCGCAATGGTATATAGCGCAAGAACTACACCTGTGGAAGATTCGTCTAAATGCAGGTTCTCCATGGCATAAAAAGGAAGGATTGGCACAAGCATATAGAATGAAAAGAAGATCATCATGTTAGACAAAAAAGCTAAAATGTAGTTTTTTGTCCAAAGTGGTTTTTTAGATTTTTCCATTTGTATATATTGTTAAGGGGTTATATTAGGGAACTTCTAAAATCTGACTTTCAGAGCTTTTTCGACCAAAAACTCTCAAAATCCAGAATTTAGAACTCCCCATTTAAAATTATCCCTATAATTGCTATGTCTGAGCAACTATAGGGATAAAATTTTAGTTGAATTTTTGAGAAATTGCCTCTGCTATACGTTCACCATCGACTGCAGCCGAAACAATACCTCCAGCATAGCCTGCACCCTCACCACAAGGGTATAGATTACTAAATTGTGGATGCGAAAGCAGCTCTTTGTCTCGTGGAATACGAATTGGCGAAGAAGTTCGAGACTCTACACCCAAAATCATCGCCTCAGAGCAGACAAAACCGTTCATTTTTCGACCAAAATCGGCAAATCCTGCACGCAACGACTCAGTAATAAAACGGGGCATCCAGTCGTGCATATTGCTCTCTATTATTCCAGGGTGGTAAGAGGTTTCGGCGCAACTTTTTGAGTCACGACCTGCCACAAAGTCGCTAAGTCGCTGCGCTGGAGCTATCTGCATACCTCCACCTGCCTCGAAAGCGGCACGCTCAAATTGGCGTTGGAACTCTAAACCTGCAAGTACACCATGTTTTTCTTTTAAAAAGGCGTAGTCGCTCTCACGTATCTCAGTAACAATTCCAGAGTTGGCAAATTTTGAGTTTCTGCCCGATGGCGACATACCATTAACTACCGTCTCATTAGCTCCTGTAGCAGCTGGCACAATAAATCCTCCGGGACACATACAAAATGAGTACACACCACGTCCATTAGCTTGTGTTACAAGCGAATAGGCAGCAGCAGGAAGAAAGTCACCACGGTTTGGCATTTTATACTGAATTGAGTCAATAACTCGCTGTGGGTGCTCTACACGCACTCCCATAGCAAAGCTTTTAGCCTCTAAAGCCACCTCTTTTTTGTGAAGAAGCTCATAAATATCACGAGCAGAGTGACCAGTAGCAAGTATTACAGCAGCTCCTGCAACTCGCTCTCCATCAGCAGTCACTACGGTTGTAACTGAGCCATCTTTGATTTTAAAATCGACTACTTTTTTATTGAAATGAATCTCTCCTCCACACTCCAATATACGCTCACGCATAGCGGCAATAACTCGTGGAAGCTTATCGGTGCCGATATGTGGGTGTGACTCATAAAGAATAGAGTCGCTAGCACCATGAATGTTGAAAATTTCGAGGATACGACGGTGGCTCCCACGTTTTTTAGAACGTGTAAAAAGCTTACCATCAGAGTAGGTACCTGCACCACCCTCACCGAAGCAGTAGTTTGACTCTTCGTTTACAGGTTGGTTGCGATTAAGCGCAGCAATATCTTTTTTGCGTGCTGACACATCAATTCCACGCTCCAGAACTATCGGTTTGAAGCCAAGTTCGATTAGTCGTAATGCAGCAAAAAGCCCTCCGGGACCGCTACCAACTACGATAATCTCGGTTTTACCCGACACATCACCCCACTCAAAGTGAGTTAGAGGAGTTGGTTGTTCGTCCTTTTCAAACACTTCGATAGCAACATTTACTTTAATTCCTTTTCGAGCATCTATCGATTTTCGCACCATACGAATGGTCGACTCTTCAGAATAACCAGCTTTTTTAATGGCAATCGGTCGATAAACCGACTCCTTTGCAGCCTGCTGTGGCGATAATGTTAATTCTATTAGTTTCAAGTTTTATAATGATAAATGTTTAATGATTAAATCTTCTCCTCAATTTTATAACTATTCTTTTCATACCCGTTACGAGTAATAAGCTGACCTAGAAATCCAGCTAGAAACAGTTGCGTACCCATCAGCATAGTGTTGAGTGAGATGAAAAATAGAGGCTGCTCGGTGATTGGTCTTTGTGGTAGATCACTATATATAAGATAATGTTTAAACCCTATTAAATATAGTACAATAGAGACTCCAATAATAAACATTAGCGTACCCATAGTGCCGAAAATATACATTGGTGAACGTCCAAAACGCCCTATAAACATTACAGTAAGCAGATCGAGATAGCCTTTAATCATTCGCTCCCAACCATATTTTGAAACACCAAATTCACGTGCTCTATGTTCTACAATCTTTTCGCCAATCTTCTTAAAACCAGCATGTTTAGCAAGAATTGGAATATAGCGGTGCATTTCACCATAAACCTCAATTGCTTTAACAACTTTTAAGCGGTAAGCCTTAAGCCCACAATTAAAATCGTGTAGTTTTATGCCCGAAACTAGACGAGCGGTACGATTGAAAAATTTTGAAGGGAGAGTTTTGTTTAGCGGGTCGTAACGACGCTTCTTCCACCCCGAAACTAGGTCGTAACCCTCCACCTTTATCATTCTGTAAAGCTCTGGAATTTCGTCAGGCGAATCTTGCATATCGGCATCCATTGTGATTACGACATCGCCTTTAGCACGCTCAAAACCGCAATAAAGAGCGGCGGATTTACCATAATTTCGACCAAAACGGATGGCACTAAGATAGGGATAGTTCTCTTTTAACTGAGTAACTACATTCCAAGAGTCGTCGCTACTACCGTCGTCAATCATCACAACCTCAGCAGTTAAACCCTCTTTTTTTACCACCCTATCAATCCACTCCATAAGAGGCGGAAGCGATTCACTTTCGTTGTATAGTGGGATTACTAGTGTTAGATCCATTTTTTTTAATGATAAATGATGAATGATAAATGATAAATGATTTAAAAAGCTCAGCCATTTATAATTTATAATTATTTTATAACTTCTTTGCCCATATATGGCTGTAGAGCCTTAGGAATACGAATACCCTCAGGAGTTTGATTATTTTCAAGAAGTGCAGCAACAATACGAGGCAAAGCTAGTGAACTACCATTAAGTGTGTGTGCAAGCTCTGTTTTTTTGCTATCCGCAGGGCGATAACGAAGTTTTAGGCGGTTTGCTTGAAACGATTCAAAGTTTGAAACGCTCGACACCTCCAACCAACGCTCTTGAGCTGCTGAGAACACCTCAAAATCGAATGTTAAAGCAGAAGTAAAGCTCATATCGCCACCACAAAGACGTAAAATACGGTATGGAAGCTCTAATTTTTTAACAATATTTTCAACATGAAGTACCATCTCTTCTAATGCAGCATACGAACGCTCTGGCGACTCGATACGCACAATCTCTACTTTGTCAAATTGGTGTAGACGATTAAGACCACGAACATCTTTACCATACGAACCAGCCTCACGACGGAAACATGGAGTGTAGGCAGTCATACAGATTGGAAAATCTTTTTCTGCTACAATCTCATCACGGTAGATATTTGTAACAGGCACCTCAGCAGTAGGAATTAGATAGAAATTATCAGCAGTTGCATGATACATCTGTCCCTCTTTGTCTGGAAGCTGACCAGTACCAAAACCAGAAGCTTCGTTTACCATAAGCGGAGGCATAACTTCATTATATCCAGCTGCTGTATTTTCGTCAAGGAAAAAGGTGATAAGTGCACGTTGAAGTTTAGCACCATCGCCTTTGTATACAGGGAAACCTGCACCTGTAAGCTTATTACCAAGCTCAAAATCAATTAAATCGTATTTTTTAGCAAGCTCCCAGTGAGGAAGTTTAGCATCCTCAGAAAGAGTAACTTCGCCCTCACTACGCTCAATAACATTATCTTCGGCTGTCATGCCTTTTGGTACAGATGAGTGAGGTAAGTTTGGAAGAGTTACGATAATTGCGTTCATCTCATCTTGAGCCTCAACCATTTTTTCTTCACACGCTTTTGCACTCTCTTTAAGCTCTACTGTGCGCTCTTTAAGCGCATTAGCCTCATCTTTTTTGCCTGCTTTAAATAGCATACCAACCTCTTTAGCAATGCCATTAAGCTCAGCATTAATACTATCAAGCGCATTCTGCGACTCCTTACGTTTGTCGTCAAGCGCAATAATATTATCAAGACGCTCAGCAGCATCTACACCTTTTACTTTTAATCTTTCGATAACCTCCTGACGGCTATCACGAATTTGTTTTAATGTTAACATGGTTATATATTTTATTATAATATTCAGTAATATAAGCAGCAATAAAAACACTACTTCAACCTACAAATATACTATTTTTTTTGTTAAAAATGGTTTAAAAAAGATATAAGTAGGGTAAAATAATTATTGGTGTATTTTTAATAGTGCTATTGGAGATGAGATTTTTTGCTATTGAATCGAAAATATAGTGGTTCTATATTGAGATTTAATAGTGAAAAATATCGCTCCAAGAGTGCTATTAAGAATATGGCAATAATTGTTTTACACTACTTAATTTATATTTGGTTAATATTTTCGAAATAATCTGTGTAGTTAAAGAATATTTTGATTAACTTTGTTTGTGATTTTATAAAATAATAAAATAGAGGAATGAATTTACAATTTAATAATGAGATTGCTGTAAATTATAATAGTAATCCACAAAAAATAAGGGTGATAACTGAGGATTGGGTAGAAAGAAATTTATTCTGTCCTATTTGTGGAAAATCATATATTATAAAATATGGGAACAATAAACCTGTCGCTGATTTTTATTGTGAAGATTGTAAATCAGATTTTGAATTAAAGAGCAAAGAGAGTAAAAAAGGTGATTTAGGGAGAAAAATAACCGATGGCGCATACGATACAATGATTTCACGTATTACATCATTAAAAAATCCAAATTTTTTCTTCTTAACTTACAACAATAATACGGTGACCAATTTTCTTTTAATTCCTAATCATTTTTTTGTTCCCGAGATAATTGAAAAAAGAAATCCTCTTTCTCTCAATGCTCGTCGCTCTGGTTGGGTAGGATGTAATATTGAAATAGATAAAATTCCTGAAAATGGCAAAATTTTTATTATTAAAAACTCTCGCCAAATTGAAAAACAACAAGTTCTTTTAAATTACAAAAGGGTAAAATCATTAAAAACAGAAAACCTTGAAAGCAGAGGGTGGATTATAGATATATTAAACTGTATTGACAAAATTCCGTCTGATAATTTCACTCTTTCTCAAATATATAGTTTTGTCGATCTATTACAAGAAAAACATCCAAATAATAATTTCATAAAAGAAAAAATCAGGCAACAACTACAGAATTTAAGAAATAAAGAAATAATCGAATTTACAACACGTGGAAATTACAAAAAGATAAGATACTAGACAATAAATGCCGTAAAGCAACTTTTAAAATTTGACTTTTGAGATTTCCCATAATAATTACTAAATTTACACTCTCTAAAAAATATAAAAACATGAAAAAACTACTAATTTCACTGCTGTTTATAGGCTCTTCGCTATTTTCAGCGCAGGCGGAGGTAAAGCTTCCTGCTATTCTTTCTGATAATATGGTTCTTCAACAGCAGAGCGAGGTGCTGCTTTGGGGTTGGTCTGACTCTGGGAAAAAGGTGGACGTTACGACCTCTTGGAACGGTGAAAGTTACTCTACAAAAGTGGGTAACGATGGAAAATGGTCGCTGCACGTCACTACTCCAGAGGCTTCAAACATACCTTATTCGATAACTTTTAATGATGGCGACAAACTTGAACTTCACGATATCTTAATCGGTGAGGTGTGGTTTTGTTCGGGTCAATCTAATATGGAGATGCCTGTAAGAGGCAATCTAAATCAACCTGTATTAGAAGGTACCGACTATATCACTTTAGCTAAGCAAAAGACTCCAATTCGCATGTTTTCAATCGCTAAAAACCCTCAATTTACCGAGCAAGATGATTGCAAAGGGAGATGGGAGATGAACACACCCGATGTAGTTGCCGATTTTAGTGCAGTTGCCTACTTCTTCGGACACCATCTGCAATCTGCTCTTGATATTCCTATTGGCTTGATAAACTCTAGCTGGGGAGGCTCAAAAATCGAGTCGTGGATGAGCGAAGATATGCTTGAAAAATTCCCTGATGTTGACCAAACTGCTACAAAAAGTAGCGTAATGCCTAAAGAGCCTAACCGAGAGCCTAAATTTCTCTATAATGGCATGATTCACCCTATTTTAGGGTATAAATTTAAAGGTATGTTGTGGTATCAAGGATGTGCAAATCGCCCTAATCGTGAACAGCACGAAGAGTTGATGCCAGAGTTTGTCAATACGCTGCGCAAAAAATTTGATTGCGGAGAGTTTCCTCTATATTTCGCTCAACTTGCACCTCTTGGCTACGGTGGCGGTCCATTCTTTAACGTTTCGATGAGAGAATCTCAAGTTAAAATTAAAAATAAAATATCAAATTGTCAAATAGTTATTCAAACTGATATAGGAGAGCCGCTATCTATACATCCACGTTTTAAAGTTACTACAGGCAAGCGTTTTGCATATCTTGCACTTGGCGACACTTATGGCATGAAAGGCTTTGATTATCTCTCACCTGAGTATGATAAGATGAAAATTGTGTCTGCGGAGAAGAATTTTAAACATAACTCTATTCATCTATCTTTTAAAAATGCACCTAATGGTATTAATATTAAAGGATTTGAATCAAAATGTTTTGAGATTGCTGGCGAAGATAAGATTTTTTATCCTGCACAGGCAAAGTTAGCAAAAGGAGATTATCCAGTGATTGTATGGAGCGAAAAGGTCGAAAACCCTGTTGCAGTACGTTACGCATTTAAAGAATATGTAGAAGGTGACCTTTACGGACACTCAGAATTGCCAGTTTCTTCATTCAGAACCGACAATTGGGAACTACCTGAAAAATAGGTAATTATGGATTGTAGTAGAAATTTATTTAAAATATTTTTAATTTTTTTACGAAAAATTTTGGAAGTTAAGAAATAATTACTACCTTTGCACCGCAATAGAGATAAAACATAGCCGTTAAATCTTAGTTGGAAGATTCAGTAGCTCAGTAGGTAGAGCACAACACTTTTAATGTTGGGGTCCTGGGTTCGAGCCCCAGCTGGATCACAAAAAAGAGGAAAAATTCTTTGAATTTTTCCTCTTTTTGTGAATTATGCATTATGAATTACGCATTAAAAATTGTAAAAGCACAACACTTTTAATGTTGGTCTGTGCATCCTTGGGGGTTCGAGCCCCAGCTGGATCACAAAAAAGAGGAAAAATTCTTTGAATTTTTCCTCTTTTTTGAATTACGCATTAAAAATTACGCATTAAAAATTGTAAAAGCACAACACTTTTAATGTTGGTCTGTGCGTCTTTGAGGGTTCGAGCCCTAGCTGGATCACAAAAAGAGGAAAAATTCAAAGAATTTTTCCGGCTCATTCTCAAAATCTGTTGTTACCCCCCTCAAACAAGCAATTTTTCAATTCGGTTAAAAAATAACATTAAAGATTTAACACCTCTAAGTCTGTGTCTAAAATCTTTAATTTTTGAGTTTAATGCTTCGGCTCTTGCATTAGATAATCCAGCGAAAAAATAGTTTAAAATTCTATCGTAATGATCCTTAAAAGTGTTTTTAAAAGATGTAAAATGCTTTTACCGAACTCTGTAGAGACGTTAGGTCTAACGTCTGTAACCAAACCCAGCAGTAGAGACGTTAGGTCTAACGTCTGTAACCGCACCCGGCACAGTAGAGACGTAGCCCTGCTACGTCTAAAATCGAATTTGCAAAGCAACCAAAATTGAATTTGCCAAGCCAAATCCAAACCCAGACGTAGCAGGGCTACGTCTCTACCTTAGTGCGGTTACCTTGGTGCGATTATAGACGTTGAAACCAACATCAGTAAACATTGCAAATAAACCAATCTATAATAGTAAAATTATCCAATAAACCTGTTGATAAAACCAAGCTAAATAATTTCAAAATATTTGTCGGAAAAACCTTTTTTGTCTCTAATTTTTTGCAATAATACAAACTTGTTGGAAATTTTACAACATTTTTTGAGAAAGAGCCCCGATTGCTCTGGTTCAATATACTAAGCAAATATAAACACAAAAAAAGCTAGCAATTTATTGCTAGCTTTGTTGACCCACCAAGACTCGAACTTGGAACGACAGAACCAAAATCTGCTGTGTTACCATTACACCATGGGTCAATCTTAGTCGTATATGTTTTTTATTTCGACAGTGCAAAGGTAGTAACTATTTTTTAATTTGCAAATTTTTTGACTACTTTTTTTTGAAAAAAATCACTCTTAAAATTTGATAAAACATATAACTTTCTGAAATACAAAAAAATAAAGTTTTTAAAATTTATTCAAAAAAATTCTTTAAAATGGATACTGCTACGTATCCCATAATAATAAATGGTAGTGCTGTGATTGCAAAGAGGATTAACGCCACTAGTGAGAGCAGTAGAAAGCTATAAACTATCCAATTTTCTTTAAAGTCATAGCTTTTAAACTTTAATGAAAAAAATGGAATTTCACTAATCATCAGATACGAGAAAACAAGTGTTAAAAAGCTTAGGGTTATGTTGCCAGATAGAAAATTTGCCACTACACCGTAAGGTTCCACTTGGCAGATATAGCCTATCGACATAAATAGTAGCGCATTTGCTGGAGTTGGAACGCCTATAAACGTAGTGGTTTGTCGCTCGTCTATATTAAATTTTGCTAGGCGGTAGGCTGAGGCTAGGGCAATTAACAGACCTGTATACTCTAAGCCCATAAAATAGACCACCATTGCGGGTGCAACGCCAAAGCTTACTAAATCGGCTAGTGAGTCGAGCTGTTTGCCGATTTCGGAGTATGCCTTTAGTAGGCGTGCCATAAAACCATCGAAAAAGTCGAAAACAGCTGACAGAATAACATAGATAAAAGCTGCTTCAAAATCGAGATTAACAGCAGAAATAACAGCTAGCATACCGCAAAAAAGATTTGCTAAAGTTATTAAATTAGGGATGGATTTAATCATAACTATATTTTTTTAAAAAAAATTACTATTTTGGTGTTCAACGATACCCTTTTTACACTATCTTTGTTTGCAAATATACATTAAACTTTTTAATAAAACGTAAGGGAACTTCAAAAATATCTCTAAATCCAGAATTTAGAACTCCCCATAAGCAAATTATATTAAATGAAATGAATAAATCTGTCGATGTTTTAGTTGTAGGCTCAGGAGCAGCTGGTTTGTCGGTTGCCTTGAAATTGGCTCAAAATCACAAAGTGTTGGTTATAACAAAAGGTGATATCTCGGATACCAATACAAATTTTGCCCAAGGTGGTATTGCGGCGGTGACCTACTCGCCTGATAATTTTGAAAAACATATTAAAGATACGCTTGTTTGTGGCTCTAATCTTAACGATAGTGAGGTTGTGCGCAAGGTGGTGGAGTATGGACCATCGCAGATTAAGGAGTTGATACATTGGGGTGTACGTTTCGATAAGGATAAGGGGCGTTACGACTTAGCCCGTGAGGGTGGACACCACGAACATCGCATTTTGCACCATAAAGACAACACTGGTAATGAGATCCAGCGTGCATTGGTATGTAGAGCTAAATCGCACCCAAATATCGAAATTTTGGAGCACCATTTTACTGTGGATATCCTTACGCAGCATCATAGAGGTGAGCTTGTCAAAAAATCTACTCCTAATATTGAGTGTTATGGTGCTTATGTGGTAAATTTAAAGAATAAAAGCGTATTTACTGTGCTTTCAAAGGCTACAATCATAGCAACAGGGGGAGTAGGTAATATCTACCATACCACCACCAATCCATTGGTATCTACTGGCGATGGTATTGCTATGGTGCATCGTGCTAAAGGGTCGATTAAGAACATGGAATTTATCCAATTTCACCCAACATCTCTATATAACCCTGGTGAGCGTCCATCGTTTCTGATTACGGAGGCTATGAGGGGATTTGGGGCTGTTTTGCGTACTCGTGACCGTAAAGAGTTTATGCAAAAATATCATGAGATGGGTTCGCTTGCCCCTCGTGATATTGTGGCTCGCTCTATCGACAATGAACTAAAAATTAGTGGCGACGAATATTTATATCTCGATGTTACCCACAAAAAAAGCGAAGATATTATCAACCATTTCCCTAATATCTACAACAAATGTTTGTCGATAGGTATTGATATTACCAAAGATATGATTCCTGTAGTGCCTGCTGCTCACTACTGTTGCGGTGGGATTGAGGTTGATAGCGATTCGCAGAGCACTATTCATCGTCTTTATGCTATTGGTGAAACATCTTGTACTGGATTGCATGGTGCAAACCGTTTGGCTTCAAATTCGCTTCTTGAGGCGGTGGTTTTTGCTGAGGCGGCTGCGCAACATATCCTTAAAAACATTGATAATTACCAAATTTGTCAAGATATCCCTGAATGGGACTACAAAGGCACTTCGCACCCTGAGGAGTATGTCTTAATTACTCAAAATTATAAGGAGATGCAGCAGATTATGAGTAATTATGTCGGTATTGTGCGCTCAAATATCCGTTTAGAGCGTGCGCTTAAACGTTTGGAGATAATATACCAAGAGACCGAAGAGTTGTATCGTAAATCGACCCTTTCCCTTTCGCTTTGTGAGCTTCGTAATATGATTACTGTCGGTTATATCATTATTCGTCATGCTCAGCAGATGAAGCAGAGTATTGGACTTCATTATTCTATTGATTATCAATAGGGTTCCCCCCCCAATTAGAACTTCTCTTAAAAAAGTGAAATTATGATTAGAAAAGCAACAAATGAGGATGCTGGCTCAATAGCAAAGATATATAACTATTACGTAGAAAATAGTGCAATTACTTTTGATGAAAAACTGTGGAACCGGGACGATGCAATCCATAAACTAGAGCATATCGAAGAGGGCGGTTATCCGTTTTTTGTCTACTGCCTTGATGGTGAGGTTGTGGGATATTGTTATCTTAGTAGTTGGAATTTTAGGGATGCTTATCGTACTACTGCTGAGACAACAATATATCTCTCTCCAGAGCATAAAGGACGTAAAATTGGCAATAAATTGATGAAATATCTGATTGAGTGGGTAGTAGCAACAAAACAATATCACGCACTTATAGCCTGCATTACTGTTCCTAATGATATTAGTGTTGCACTACACGAAAAGCTTGGATTCGAGCAGGTCTCGTTCTTTAGGGAAGTGGGATATAAATTAGGAAAATGGCAAGATGTTGGACATTGGATTTTGTATGTTTAAGATTGTCGGTTGTGGGTGTTAATGATGGACGTGACTTTGAGGGTCATTTGCAAAATTAACATTAAGGGGAATTCTAATAATTGGTTCTATTTGATTTTTCTTTTTGAAGTTTTAGATTTGGATTTTGCAAAATGTGAGCGTAGTGGTGCCTACGGTGCATTTTGCAAAATTCAAAGATGAGACTTCAAAATGGAAAAGCAGATGAAATCCAATTTTTAGAAGTGCCCTTAAGCTAATTTACAAAAGTTACGTGCTTAAAAACCTCTAAATTACCTTCATTTTTGCACAAAAGTGCAAAAATGAAGGTAATTAAAAAACTATATTTAACACTTTTTAGAAAAAGTGAACAACACACACATTTACCTCCAGCTTTCGCCTATCATAGCTCTCAATTTGCTATTAAAATTATCTTGAGTAATTAGTTTTTCAATAGTTAGATGCATTCTATATCGCCAGTAGTGGCGAGAGTTTGCCGGTACGTTTATTCGCTCCGAATTTGGGTCTGAATTACGTAGCTTTTCATCCATAGATAGCCAATCTTGCAGCGGTAGAATAGTCCACATTGCAGGAGAGTGAAGATGTTGCTCTAATATAGCTTCACAAACAATTCCAGCAATATCATTCATGCTTTCATTTACAATATCGCAATCAATGCCGAGCATCTGACGAGCATAACGATTAGAGGTGTCAAAATCTTCTAAAAGCCAAGCACGAAGAGGGTTCATATCGTGGGTAGAGGTGGTACAAACAGCACGATAAGGGTAGTTATATGGCTCACCAAACTCCAATTGAGGATTTTTCGGCATACGTTGAATCTCTAGTGATAAAATCTGCTCGCTATCCATAACCGCAGGCACACAATCGGGAATCATACCCAAATCCTCACCGCATGTAAGCATCTCAGTAGCTCTTACAAGCGCAGGGAGCTTAGCCATCGCCTCTTTATACCAAAAATCATTGTGACGGTGGTAGTAGAAGTGGTTGTAAAGAGCATTAAATCGCTCCTTATCATAATCGTTCATAGCTCTAAATTTATAGCTATTTTGCGCTGAAATTCGAGGGTGATAGTGCTCTTTTTGATATGGATCTTCGATAAATAGCACCTCATTTAGAAGCGACATTAAAGCGGTGCAAAATGGAGTCTCTTTTCCATTAAAATGAGCCTTAATTTTGGTTTGCGAATCGAATTGAGGCTTTAGGGTGTAGGTGCCATCACCATTAGAATCTAAATATTTAGCTCTAACTTTATCGGCATCCTCCTTGAAAAATTCGTCGACTATCCAATCATTAATTGAGGATGTGCAGTACGATTTTTCGAAGTAAAAACCATAATTATTACGCATTTCATCGACAGAAAATGGCATTGAAGGACTAAAGTGCCCTAGCAGACCATGTACAGCATCGAGAGGAATCTCCCAAATCCTAAAAAACCCAAGAATATGGTCGATACGATAGGCATCAAAATATTCAGCCATCTTTTTAAAGCGTCTATTCCACCAACTATAACCATCTTTTGCCATTTCAGCCCAATTATAGGTTGGGAAACCCCAATTTTGACCCATAATTGAAAAATCATCGGGCGGTGCTCCAGCTTGTGAATTTAGGTGGAAAAGCTCTGGCGAAACCCATACATCCACGCTTGTACGGCTTACTCCAATAGGAATATCCCCTTTAAACACCACATTTTTGGTTTGTGCATACTCCCGCACCTCGACAAGTTGTAGGTGGAGATTATATTGAACATAGTAGTAGTAGCCAAGCTCAGTAAAGTGGTCGTTGCGATACTCTGCCATCAACTCTTCACTATATAGCGACTCCTTGCCCCAAGCCGAGAACTCTACCGATAAATATTTATCACGAAGTAGCGAAAAAAGTGCGTAAGGCTCTAACCAATAGCTATTTTTTTTAAAAAAAGCTTTAAACTCTTCGCTAGAGAGCTGCTCTTCTCCTATTTCACTGTAAAGCTGCTGCATATAGTTGTTTTTCAGCTTTGTAACAGCCTCATAGTCGATACTCTCTAGTGCGTTTAGCTCTGCACCTTTAGCCTCATACTCCTTTTGTAGCTTACTATCTTTTAAAATTCCCACTTTTGTAGGGGCAATATATTGAGGATGAAGCGCAAAGATAGAATTTGCATTATAAGGGTAAGAATCTTGCCAAGTGTGGGTCATTGTGGTGTCGTTGATAGGCAAAATTTGGATAATTTTCTGCTTTGTAATAGCTGCCCAATCCACCATCTTTTTTAAATCCATAAAATCGCCTACACCCATGCTATTTTCACTACGAAGCGAGAAAACGGGTATTGCTACGCCTGCTCCACGCCAAAGAGGTAGTGAAAATATTGGCTGAGTAAGTGTAATCTGAATAGAATTCTCCTTTTCGCCTAGTAAAGAGCATAAAGTGCGATTTTCACCCTCTTCCCACGCCACTACATCGCCTGTAAGAGTGTCGACTATGACAAATTTAAACTCTGCTGATAATAGTGCATCACTTTTTGGCAAAGATGGAGTGAGCCAGAGTGGAAATTTGCTATCACACATCTTTACACCATCTTTTACCGACCAACTGCCAAGCTCCCCAGCACTTCCTACCATTACAACGGTTTGCGAAGGCTCAACGATAGGGGAATTTACAGCCACTACAACTGAATTTTCCTCTAAAACAGAACATTTCGGCTCTACTCTTTTAAAAACAGATTGAGTAAATAGAGAGGTGTAAAAAGGGCTGTTTTTTGGCATATCTTGCCAACGGTCTACGACCAAACATTGCTCTACATTTTCGCCCACAGTTAGAGTGTGAGGCTTTCCCCACTCCTCTTTTTCGCCTACTCTATAGCGATACTCTATAGTACCTGTTTGAGAGTGAATATCTACTATTTTTTCTGATTGTATAGCACCATTTTTTAGTGGATAACTTTTATTATCTACGACCACCTCCAAAACCTCATTATGGTTGGTGCGGTAATCTGTTTTTAATCGAATTTTCATTATTTTACCCTACTTAAGTTGCAAATTAAGAACTAATTTTATGCAAAGATAGTTAATTAATTGTAAATTATAAATTATAAATTATGAATTATAAATTATGAATTATAAATTATGCATTGTGAATTTTGCATTATGAATTATGCATTATGAATTATGAATTACGAATCACGCATTATTTTAAACTCAACCACTAACGATTCACGAGATTTTACCTTAGTTTTATCGCTAATTCTTGCTTTTTTACCTGTTAGTACGTTTACCCCACTGCTTAATTGCTCGGTAATCTCTTTGTAATTCGACCAAGGAATGGTTTTTGCGCTTTTGGAATTGTTGATAAAGACAAAAACAGCATCGGTATCGTTATATCTAAAGTAGGCGTAGGTGTTGTCACGTGTACCGAAGTGTAGTGTTTTACCTGAATGTATCACCTCTTTAGTTTTTCGCCAATTAAAGAGCTTTTGAGTGTGGTCGAAAACTGTGCTCTGCACCTTATTTCGCTCCTTAGCGTTAAATAGGTTGACTTTATCGGTAGACCAGCCCCCCGGGAAATCTACACGCAATCCGCCATGCCCCATTGTTAAATCTTTCGATACGAACATCATCTCATCGCCTGAAAAAATCTGAGGAATACCTCTTAAAGTGGCTAAAAGTGTCATTGCAATTTTTGCACGCTTAGGGTCTTTTCCCACAATATCGCCAATTCTATCGGTATCATGGTTAGCTGTAAAGATAAGCATATTTGATAAATCTTCGTAGACAAAATCGTGCGAAAGAGCGTTATAAACCTTAAACATCCCCTCTCCCCAATTCTCTCCATCCGATGGTAGAGCCTCACAAATTGCATCACGAAGTGGAAAATCCATAATAGAGGGAAGATGGGAGTTAAAACCATCTTTATTTGCATTATCGGCTTGCCAATAGGCTAGTTGAGGGATTGAGCCTGTCCAACACTCACCAACGATATTAAAGTTGGGAAACTCCTCTCTTACCGCTTTACACCACTCACTCATAGGCTCTTTTTCGTTGTAGGGATAGGTATCTACTCTAAAACCATCTAAATTTGAATACTCTATCCACCATATAGCCCACTGTTTAAAATATTGAAGTAGGTAGGGGTTGTTTAGGTTCATATCGGGCATTGACTCCACAAACCAACCACTCTCTTGAATCTCTAAATCAAATTTTGAGGCGTTAGGATCCATATTTGTAGAAAAGATATTGTTTGTACCTGTATAACTATCAAATTTATGTACCCAATCGTCGAATGGCATATCTTTCATCCACCAATGGGCTGCACCGCAGTGGTTGGTAACGATATCCATAATGGTTTTTAGACCTCTTTTATGACCCTCACTTACAAGTGAGCGGTAAAGCTCATTAGAACCGTAACGTGGGTCGATTTTGTAGTAGTCGGAGCAGGCATAACCGTGGTATGAGTGCTCTGACTCATCGTCTAAAAGCAGTGGAGTAGACCAAATTGCTGTTGCACCTAGCTTGGCTATATAGTCGAGATTGTTGATTATACCTTGAATATCGCCTCCATGACGACCAAAAAGCTCATCACGGTTAAGTTTGTCGGCTGTATCATCGGTGGAGTCGTTAGACTCATCGCCATTTGCAAATCTATCGGGCATAATAAGGTAAATCATATCGGCTGTAGTGAAACTCCCACGCTGAGCTGAACCCTCACGACGATTTTCGAGAGTGTAGCCATATTTAAACTGCTCTCCGCCTTTTGTGAAGAGTAGATTATACTCTGCTGCCTTGGCATTTTCGCCAATTTCTATATCTACAAATAGAAAATTTGGATTGTCGGCTTTTGTCACCTTTTCAATAGAGACGTCGTTTGACTCCTCTGCAAGCGACACACTCCAAGAGCTAATATCATCGCCTTGAATCATAAGTTGAAGAGGGGTTTTCATTCCTACCCACCAACTTAGTGGTTCTACTCTTGTAATTTCTGATTTATTCTCTTTTATGGAGGTTAAATCTACCGTTGTTGTCCTATTTGGCGTGCTCTGCTGAGAGTTGCAGGCGCACAGGGTTGCTGCTGTCATGATTATGGTTGCTATTTTTTTCATGTTTTTGAATTTGCAATTTATAATTATTGACTGCCCGTAGAGACGATAGGTCTATCGTCTCTAATCGGACACGGAAAAAATTATGAATTATGAATTTCTATGTTCAATTACAGACGATAGACCACCTATTCGAGACGATAGACCTATCGTCTCTACGGGGCGGAAAACAATTTATAATTTATCATTTATAATTCATAATTATTTTACCTTCTCTTTTATCATTACCACCGAAACTGCTCCCAAAAATAGTGAAATTCCAGCAATTATCAGCATATTTACCTGAACACCACCAACCATTTTTAAGATTACTCCTCCAATTAGAGCAGCTACAATTTGTGGTAGGCATATTGTGCAGTTAAAAAGCCCTAAATAGGCACCCATATTTTGACCAGATAGTGAGTTGGTAAGAAGTGCAAAAGGCATGGCAAGCATTGCAGCCCATGCACAACCTATTAGAATAAATGAGATAAATAGTAGATACTCATCGTGTATAAATCCTGTAGAGACAAATCCAATTCCACCTAAAACAAGACTTAATGCATAGCCCAGTTTTTGAGATTTAAACTGAGGAAGAACCATTGCCCATATAACCGAACCTACCGCCTGCACTGCAAACAGTACTCCTACCCAGTTGCCAGCCTCTTGGTAACCTACAGAGTGGGTATCGGTAGAGTTCCACACACTTTGAGCAATTGCGCCATTGGTGTAGGTCCACATATACATAAATGCTAACCACGAAAATAGCTGAACGATGCCAATAGTCCAAAATGTTTTTGGTGCAGCAATTAGTAGCGACACGAAATCACGCTTTGCCTCTTTATCCTCCTGAGAAATACCGTGAAACTCTTCATACTCTTTAGGCGACATCTCCTGAACCTTAACACTTGTGTAGATTACACATAAAATTAAGATTGCAGCACCACCATAGAATGAATATATTACAGAGTCGGGCACAACCCCTGCACTTGCCACATTGCTAACACCTAAATAGGTAAGTAGGAAAGGGAAAAGATAACCAACCAAACTACCTGTATTGCATAAAAAACTCTGAATTGAGTAGGCTTTAGCCTTTTGACGCTCGTTTACCATATCGCCAACAAGCATTTTAAACGGTTGCATCGCCATATTTATCGAGGTGTCGAGCAACATCAACATAAACAGTCCAAAACTCATTGCAGCCTGCACTGTAAGCCCCAAACTACCAGAATTTGGAAGCAGAGCCATGACTAATACCGCTATAAGTGCCCCAAAAAAAAGGTAAGGCTTGCGACGACCCCAACGAGTCCACGTTTTGTCGCTCATAGAGCCAACTATAGGCTGAACTATCATACCCATAAGTGGCGGAAGAATCCAAAAATAGCTTAGAGAGTGGGGATCAGCTCCAAGTGTTGCAAAAATTCGTGAAATATTGGCACTTTGAAGTGCATAGGCTATCTGTACTCCTAGAAAGCCAAAACTTATATTCCATAGTTGCCAAAAAGATTTATCAGGTTTCATAGTAAATTATGAATTATGAATTACAAATTATAAATTATTTTCCGCCCCGTAGAGACGATAGGTCTATCGTCTCTAATCGAACAGTAATTAATTCGTAATGCGTAATTCGTAATGCGTAATTATTTCTGTGTTCGATTACAGATGTTGGACCCAACATCTCTACGGGCAGTCAATAGTTATAAATTATAAATTATTAACGTTTGATAAGGGGCAAGCGCAAAGTTCAGCCCCTCGTTATCAAAACTGTTTTCGTTATTGAAGAGGATGGTTTTGAAATCATCTTCGTCAAAATTTTCAAGCGATTTTGGAAGTGTGTAGCTAGTTTTTACCTCTCTACCCGATAGATTTGCGATAACTATCGCACACCTATTATCCGTATACCTTGCAAAGGCGTAAACTCTGCTATCCGAAGCAGGATTTGCAGCGGTTAAATCTTCGAAAGAGCCATCTCTAAAGGTTATTTCGTTATTAGCCATTTTTAAAATCGAAATATAGTGTGAGCGAAGTTTTTTCTGCTCTGCGCTAAGGTGTGCACCATCAAATTTACCTCCATTTCGCCACGCTTGATAGAGCGGAAGCGTCGAAAAATCGAAAATAGTGCTACGACCATCAGCAGCTGAAAAACCTGTCGCTTCGGCTGAAATCTCGCCCAACTCTTGCCCAAAATAGAGCATCATAGGGATATTATCGGAAAGAGTCGAAACAGCCATCATCGGTATTCCAGCCTTTGCATCACCTGCAAACTCATGCCATGCAATTCGCTGCTCGTCGTGGTTCTCAAGGAAGTTTAACATATTGCGCTGTACTGGAGCAATCGAGGCTCTATCGTCGGAAATTGCACTTGTTGGCTTTCTACCCTGCACAATAGCTTTAAGTGTGTCGTAAAGACCTACTTTGTCGTAAAGATAGTCAAACCCCCCAACTCGTATATACTCCTCGTAAGCCGATGGATTGTAAATTTCGGCAATAAATATAACTTTTGGATAGTGATGCTTAACCTCTGCTATTGCCCAATGCCAAAACTCTACCGGCACCATTTCTGCCATATCACAACGAAATCCATCAATATCTTTTGATGCCCAAAACATCAAAATATCTCTCATTTTGCGCCATGTGTCGGGAATAGGGTCGAAATGCTCAGCCTTTCCATTTTGGTAATCTACACCATAGTTTAATTTTACTGTTTCATACCAATCGTCGATTGTAGGCTCCGCCGAAAACACATCGTTGCCCGTAGCTTTTGCTGGAAACTCTCGATACGCTTTGCAATCCTTTTCTGTAGAGAATTTAGGGCGTAGAGGCTCGGAGGGGATGTAGTAGAAGTTGTTGTTAACACTAAAGCTGACACTATTATCATCCGCTGCGCCAAAATCTTCAACACTCTCTGGTGCCACATCAGAGTGGTAACCTCTAGCAACATGATTTGGGACAAAGTCGATGATAACTTTTAAATTTGCTCTATGCGAACGCTCCACTAGGCTCTCAAACTCCTCCATCCTACTATCTAGGCTTTCGGCAAGATATCCATTTACATCGTAATAATCTTTTATGGCATAGGGCGAACCTGCTTTCCCTTTTATCACTCCGGGGTGGTTCATCTGGATGCCCCCCACCGTGTCGGCAGAGTAGATTGAGGCGTGTTCGATAACGCCAGTATACCAGATATGATTTACCCCCATTGCAGCAATGCTATCGAGGGCGGTAGTTGTAAAATCGGCAAACTTTCCAACGCC
>JAWXTR010000002.1:0-77786 GCA_044433365.1 Rikenellaceae bacterium | reverse complement strand
GATGAGATTTTTTGCTATTGAATCGAAAATATAGTGGTTCTATATTGAGATTTAATAGTGAAAAATATCGCTCCAAGAGTGCTATTAAGAATATGGCAATAATTGTTTTACACTACTTAGACAACCAATAGAATCATTCTTTAATTGGTTGGTCGAACGTACAAATATTCAAAGAGCATCAAAAGTAAGATCTGCAGATGGATTAACAGCTTTTATATTTGGAAAGATTTCCGCTGCTCTTATTTTTTTGTTATTTTAAACCTTTATTCGCATTATTAACATTATTCACAGAAGAAGAGCCGCTAGTTGAAACATCAACCTTGACCCCACTACCCAGATAATTTACAGTAGAAGCACCAGAAAGCTTGCCAGAAATAGAGTTTGTAACGCTAATTATCACATTACTTGCACCTGAAAGTTCAACCTCCAAATCAGCTGTAGTGAGATATGTAGAGTCGAACGAGCTAGCACCAGAGGCATCAATTGCAACAGTTTGAGCAGCAGTACCTGTTAGATTTAGGTACGAAGCACCCGACATTTCAACACCTAAAGTATTGCAATCTATCTCTCCTTTAAAGCGTGAAGCACCCGAAAGTTCGATTTCATAATCTTGAAATTGCGCAGGCAATCCCTCAATAGTGGCATTTGAGGCACCAGAAGCCTCTATTGAACTAAATTGTGATGATGAAACTTGTATTGTAATATCAACATCGCTACTATAGTTGTTGCTATCGAGATATATCTCTAGCTCATTGTCAGAGGTTTTTACATTTAGGTAGTCATTATATATATTTTCATGTGCAGATATTACAACCTCCCCTATCGCAACATTATCGGTAAGTAGAAGAGTCATCACATTGCTAACATCTATTTTTGAAATTGAAGTGGCAATCTCTTTTGTCTCGGTTACAATATTTCCCTCAGGCTTAATTTTATTGCATGCTATCGAGAAGATAGTAGCCGACAGCAGGCTAATTGCATAAAATAATTTTTTCATAGTTTGTTTAATTTATATAATTTAGTTTTTCTTGTTTTGTTTTAAGTAGTGTAAAACAATTATCTTGCAAAAAATAATTATTATTCAATTTTATATTTTATGATTTAATAACATCCGTAGAGACGTTAGGTCTAACGTCTGTAACCACACACAGCAATCAATATTCGTAATTGCAATGTTCGATTACAGACGATGTGCACATCGTCTCTACGGAGTTATCAAAACAAATAATTATTCATGCGAATAAAGGTTTGAAATTTTCGAGCTTTTTTAAGCTATTTTTGCAACTAGAATTATAAAAAAAGTTGTTTTTTGACTAATTAAAATAGAAAAATGGCTCATTCTCAAAATCTGTTGTTAAAAATTACAATTTGTGGCTCGGCTGTAGAGACGTAGCCCTGCTACGTCTGAGTTTGGATTTGGCTTGGCAAATTCAATTTTGATTGCTTTGGTTCGGTTACAAACTGCCAAGACCCAACGTCTCTACGGGGTATTATCAAAATTCGATTTTAGACGTAGCAGGGCTACGTCTCTACTGCTGTGTACGGAAACAGATTTTGAGAATTAGCCAGAAAAATAGTTTAAAATTTCAAACCTTTATTGGCATGATTAATAGTTTTTTTTTATAATTTATAATTTACAATTCATAATTTATAATTTTTTTTGTACATTTGTGCTATGATGAATAGAGAAACTTTAGCAGCAATAGACATAGGCTCGAATGCAATACGTCTATTGATAAATTATGTGGAGGAGGAGAATGGAGGTGTAGCTTTTAAAAAGGCTGCCTATCTTCGTGTTCCAATCCGTTTGGGTGAAGATGTATTCACCGATGGTGCAATTTCTGAAGCAAAAATCGACCGATTTAAGGAGGCAATGCTTGCCTTTTCGCACCTAATGAAAAGTTATAATGTGCAGGATTTTAGAGCTTGTGCTACGAGTGCTATGCGTGAAGCAAAAAATGGCGCAGAGGTGGTAAAAGCCATCAAAGAGAGCAGCGGAATAGGTATTGAGATAATTTCGGGCACCGAAGAGGCTGAAACAATCTTTGAAGCGGGAGATTTAGCAGGAATTATGAATGCACAAGAGAGCTACCTTTTTGTAGATGTAGGTGGTGGTAGTACTGAGCTAACACTCTACAGTAATCGTAAAAGAGTAGAATCAAAATCATTTCCACTAGGTACAGTGCGTATGCTTTCAGGTGCTGTTGATAAGGCAGAAGAGAAGGCGTTTAAGAAGTGGCTTTCTGAATTTGCTAAAAACTACACTCCAACGACTATTATAGGCTCTGGAGGTAACATAAATAAGGTTCACAAGCTGCTTGCTAAGCGTGATAAAGAGTCGTTAAACTATGTAGAGCTTCGACTTCTTTACGATCAACTAAAAGATATTAGTTTCGACGATCGTATCAAAAAAATGGGCTTAAACACCTATCGTGCCGATGTAATTATGCCAGCGATGAAGATTTTTCTTACTGTATGCAAATATTGCAGCATAAACCAGATTATTGTACCCCGTGTAGGTCTTGCCGATGGTGTAATTCACGGACTTTACATAAATAGAAAAAGAAGTAAATAAATTATAAATTGTAAATTGTAAATTATAAATTATAAATGGAGAATCATTCGTCATTTATAATTTGTAATTTATAATTTTAAAATCCCCCTAACCCATGAAAAAATTTACAAAATTACTACTGACAATTCCCCTATTTTCGGCAATAGCCATAGCTTCTTGCTCAGAGCAGAAGCCAATTGAGAGTATCGAAACTCCTTATACAATTTCTTTAGTTCGAACAGCTGATATCGACAACAAAGAGTATATCATAGCTAGTAGTTATGAGGGTGTAGTGCTTTGTTACGACTTTAATGGCAAGAAACTTTGGGAAAATAAGCTATCGGGCTTTTTTAACCAAGATATTTATTGTGCCGATTTAGATGGCGATGGTAGCGACGATATAGTTGCTGCAAATAGTAATGGTACGCTCTATGCGCTTGATGAAAATGGCAAAGTTCTATGGCAAAAGAGTCTAGGAGAGACTCCTATCTCAGCTTTAACCGTAGTTCACAAAGATGGCAAACCTTATATTGCTGCTGGTGCCTACGACACAAATCTCTACTATCTCGATGCAAAAGGTGAGATATTATCTACTACTCCTGCTTCATCTTACTCCAAAGAGAAAGGTTTTGGACCTGGTGGTCCAGAGGGTTTTACCCACACACCAAACCTTATGCGTACTCTTACAAAGAGTGATGGGAGCGAGGTAATGGTAATGCAAGGCACACCAAATAGTATGTCGGCAAAAGGTGGAGTCTACCTTTTTCAGCCACTTGCAACTAAGCCATATAAATATATGCAGCTTAAAGGTATGACCGTTGCAGGTTCAATATCTATTAATGATACCGATAAAAGCAAAGGCGACCTACTAATGTTAGGTTCAACTAAAGACACACGTGCTGGGTTTATTACTGAGGTAGATTTAGAGAGTAGTGATGAGATTACATTTTCGGCTTATGGTTTAATGAGCAGTGTATGTGGTGGTTTTGGCTATCGTGTAGCACAATGTGAGGTTATGAATATCAATAGCAAACCGCAACATGTTATGCTATTTGGCTCGGCTATAATCCTTCCTACCTACGACAACACACCAGCCACAACAAAAGGGTATCAAACTAGATACTCTTACAACGACGTTTGTAAAGATAATACAAGCACAAAACTTATCCTTGCAAGCTCGCAAAGTGGTGGTAGCTGCATCCATATTATAGATATGAACAATAAGGAGTGGAGCACAGCCTACCAAAATTTGGTTCCAAAGGGTAAAATCACAACAATTTTGGATGAGAGTGCTAAAATGCGTGAAGAGCTTGCAAATTTTGAACTACCATCGTGGGAATCTCCTTTAAATGAACGTCCCGTTGTTCATTTTATGTCGGAAGGACCTAATCGTGATGCAAAAACTAAAGCTATTACCGATAAAATACACGCAAATTATCCATCGCCAACATTCTTAAATGGTGGTAATTCGGGTGGTTCTGAAAAACCTGAATTTTGGAATCGTGATACCATGAAAAACGACTTTTATCGTACTCGTCGTGACCGTCGTCAAAAATATGCCAATAGTCAAGAGCAAATTATTGCTAATCTTAAGGAAGCATATAAAGGAAATTCAAAAGGAATGTCGATGTGGGGTGGACACGGTAACGACCCGTTCTATTATAGCCCGCAGACTCAAAAGAAGATAATGGATTTGACAGGCGACAACCAAGAGACAGTATTAATATTTCCAGAGATGGAGGGTCGAGGCGAAGATGTTGTTTGGCTTATGAACAACTATATCTATCCGCTTGCCAACCATGCTCGTGAGCATAATACCAAGCTATTTATCCGTTCAAAACATGTTTTCTGGTTGGGTAATGTATATGAACACCAATGGAGTAAGCTGGTTTCGGGTGAATATGCAGCCACTTTTGTTCCATCTATGGAGGAGACAACCGACAAATCTATGGAACTAAGCCTTATGGGTCGTATGGGTGTGTGGTTAAGTGGTGCTACTGATAGCTGGGGTAGCCGCTGCGCTAGAGATAATGCAAGCTACAACCGCCTACGCCAACACTCTCACCAAAATCTACCAACCAACTTCCTGCGTAATATGGTATATCATATCTCGCTTGGTGCTCAATATTTAGATAATTTTAAGGTAGACCAAGAGTATATGAGCCTACTTTGGGAGATGATTGCAAAGGGTATTTTGTATGTTCCTAAACGTGAAGAGATTGTAAGTCTTAATCCTGTACGACTAACTATGCTAGAGCCAAATCAAGATTGGCTGAACGAGGGAAATAACGTAAAATGGGTATGTCTATACAATAAAGAGAGAGAGGAGGCAAATCCTTACGTTATGGGGAGACTTAACGGTACTTGGCCAGCTGCTCCAACCACTTCATGGGACTTTTCGACCTATGCAGCGGGAGCAAAAGAGCGTAGATTGAACTTTATATCGTCATTTAATAATGGTCACGTAATTATCACACCACCTTACGATGCTAATGCTGCTAGAGGAACAGTTGAAGAGAAGTTAAACCCTATTTATAAAGGCAAAACTAAAGAGTTTTTCACTGATGGTAAATATTATTATAGCGATGCTCAAAAAACAAAACAGTATTCGCCAAAAGAGTATTATAAAGTTGTAGAAGATGCCATTGAAGAGGGTACTAAAGCTATGCCACTAACTGTTAAAGGCGAAGTAGGATGGGTTGCAGCTCAATCAGCTCCAAACCATCTTCGTGTAACCGTAATCGATGGTGGATATGTAAATCCTACTAAAAAAGATGCAATTATAAAATTCGGAACAGCTAAGGTTAAGAGCATTACCGACCTTGCAACAGGCGAAAACATTGAATTCAGCAGCGATGAGTGTAAAGTTACCATCCCTTGTGGTCTTTTCCGCTTCTTTGATATTGAACTTTCTGAGCCTTTGAGTTATTAGAACTCCCCTTAAATTAGAGGTTGTACTACTGCAACTATTGCTGTAATATCAGCAGTAGTTGCAGTAATAAAAAAAATAAAAATATATAAACAGGTACGTGTGCTCTCTTGCAAAATATAAAGTTGTGAAGAGATGAAGAGATGAAGAAGCGAAGAGATGAAGAGATGAAGAGATGAAGAATAGATGATATATAAATAAAAAACACCTACAATAATGACTCATTCATTATTTACATATTTTATATATTTGTGCTATAACAAACTAAAGGAAGTTCTAAATTCTGGATTCAAGCTTTCTATAAACTAAAAACTTATGATTATAACAGCTCAATCGGTATGCAAAACATATCGAGAAAATGTAGCTCTACGAAACCTCTCTCTGGAGGTTAAACGAGGCTCTATTTATGGACTTTTAGGTCCAAATGGTGCAGGGAAAAGCACCTTTATAAAGATTCTAAACCGCATTACTATGCCCGATAGTGGCGAAATACTTTTTAATGGCGAAAAACTCAGCAGAGAGCATATCTATAAGATAGGTTATCTTCCCGAAGAGCGAGGTTTGTATAAAAAAATGAAAGTTGGCGAACAGGTTATGTTTTTTGCAAAACTTAAAGGGCTGTCACAAGCTGAGGCTATGCAGAAAATTAAGCCTTGGTTTGAGCGTATGCAGATAAGCTCTTGGTGGGATAAAAAAATAGAGGAGCTTAGCAAGGGTATGGCTCAAAAGATACAATTTATCATTACCGTAATTCATAAGCCAGAACTTTTAATCCTTGACGAGCCTTTTAGCGGTTTCGACCCTATAAATGCTGAGCTTATAAAAAACGAAATTCTTTCGCTTCGAGATAGAGGCACTACAGTTATTCTTTCTACCCATAACATGAACTCTGTAGAGCAGCTTTGCGATAACATTACGCTTATTAATAAGGCTGAAAATATACTTTCGGGTGAAATTAATGAGATTAGACGTAAATATAGCAGTGGTGAGATAGAGGTCTTGTTTTCGGGAAGTTCTGAGCTACTTCGTGAGCAACTTTTACCAATCTCTACCATCGTAAAAATGTCTGAAAATCGAGCAGTTATTGTCCCTAACCCCACAATAGAGAAACGTGAGCTAATAAGCTGTGTAAATCAGACTGTGGAGATTAACAGAATTGAGGATAGAGTGTCGACAATGAACGATATTTTCCTTACTATGGTAAAAGGCGAAAAATCAAATTCAAACCTAGAATTTAGAAATTCTTTAACAGAGTAAAACGATGAATAGAGAGTTAAAATTAATTATAGAAAAGGAGTTTTACGAAAGAATCTCCAAAAAAAGTTTTATTATAGGCACACTTCTAACCCCAATTCTTCTGGTTGCGATGATGGTGCTCCCCTCATATTTTATGGCTCAAAGCATGGAGTCCGACCCACGAGAGGTTGTAAATATTGTGGTTTATGATAGCCAAAATATTATTGCCGATAAGCTTAGCTCATCAGAGTTTGTAATCTATAAAGATAGAGGCATTGAGAGCGAAGCTAAGGCAAAATCTATCGTCGAAGAGGGCGAAGCCGATGGTGCACTAATAGTAGATGATTTAACCCAATTTACCTACTACTACAAAGATAAATTTTCGCAACAGAGCAAACGACAAGTTAAGGATAACTTGGCTAAAGTGGTGCGAAATTGTAAAATTTCGGGTTATGAAATCGAAAATATCAATGAAATAATCAAAGATATTAATGCCGATATAGATCTTAATAGCTATAAACTTACCGACGAGGGGGCAGTTGGCGACTCTACGATAATGAGAATGATTGTGGGGATGATTTTCAGCTTTATGATTTATATGTTTGTGATTATGTATGGTAATCAGATTGCTATGAGCGTAATAGCAGAAAAGAGCAGTAGAGTAATTGAGCTGATTGTATCGCACGTTCGACCTTTTTGGTTTATGCTAGGCAAAATCATTGGAATTGGGCTTGTAGGGCTGCTACAAGTGGTTGTTTGGGTGGTACTCACATTTATTGTATATTGGATAATCTCCACATTGGGAATTATCGACACAGATGTAGCCTCTATCTCTTCAGCAGCAGAGATTGCTAGTAATAACGATGTAAATCAAGAGGTTATCAAATCAATTGCAGCAGCCAGCAATCCTATATTTCTGCTTAAAATCTTAACATTCTACCTAATTTACTTCCTTGGCGGATATGCCCTTTATGGTGCAATGTTTGCTGCGCTCGGTAGTGCTGTAGAAAATCCTCAGGAGCTAAATCAATTTGTTATGCCGATAATGATGCCGCTTATTTTTGCGCTAATGGTGTCGATGAGTGCACAGGTCGACCCCTCAGGGGGTTTAGTTAAACTTCTTAGCTTTATACCATTTACCTCGCCAGTAGCAATGATGGCTCGAATACCTTCGGGCGAAGTTGCAATTTGGGAGATTACACTCTCTATTACTTTGCTTCTGCTTACTGCCGCTTTTGTGGTTTATTTGGCTGGTAAAATATTTAGAGTAGGTCTGTTTATGTATGGCAAAGGTAGCTCTTGGAAAGAAATATTGAAGTGGATTAGGTATAATTAAGGCGGCTTATGATAAAATCATTTTTGAAGTTTGCAAAAAATAACTAATTTTGCATAGTTATTTTGTGTAAAATTATAAAAGTAAAAATATAACAATGGGACTATTTTCAAATTTATTTGGCTTCTCAAGCAAAAAGAAGCAAGAGGACGATGGTATTCAATCGGATGTAGAGGAATTTATGTCGTTAATCTCTATTTACAACCAAGCAACAGTAATCTCGCATGTCGGAATTACCAATATAAAGATGGTTCCAGAGTTTGCAAACTACAAGAGAATAATGCGCCTACCAGCAGTAGGCGGAAAATTGGGTTTAGCCGAAAAAGCACATATCAAAAAGAGCTTAATGGCTGAGTATGAAGTTGATGAGCTATTTTTTAAAGAGCTAGATAGCTCAATTCGTCGCAACTGTAAAGGCTTGAGAGATGTTCAAAACTATTTTTTCGCTTTTGGCAACTTCACAAACGACCTTTTAACTCTTCTATCTACAGAGTTTCAATGGAAGTTACAAGGCTCGATGCTAATCAAAAAATTGCTTCGTTCAACTGTAAAAAACGTGGTTGGCACTCTTATGACAAAACTAAATTGGAAAGATAGAGCCACTACCGATATGGCAAATAGAGTAAAAGCAACAGCCATGCAGCTAGGTTTTAGCCAACAGTGGATGGAAGAGCTTGTATATCAAATCTATGCTCTATCTCGCAAGAAAAAGAAAAAATAGGGTTGAAATTAGTATAGAGAGTAGAAATTATTAGGGGTGGGGATTTGAATCTCTACCCTTTTTGTTATATATTTATATATATATTTTGCAAATATGTAAATAATCATTATATTTGCAATCGTATGCATATACTGATATAACCCAAAACAACAACTAACCCTATAAATTTAATATCTATGATTAAAAATCATTTTTTTACAGCAATTATGCTAGCTATAACTACAATATTTTGTAGCTCTAAGCAGATAGCAGCATACACATGGAATCCAAACATTTATAACATTACTTGGAATACGCAAAGTAAAGATGCCTCGGCATCAATGCCCGTAGGAGGTGGCGATATTGGTATGAATGTATGGGTAGAAAATAATGAACTGCTCATTTATATGCAGAGAAGTGGCGTAATGGACGAATATAATGGTTTTCCAAAGCTTGGACGTGTAAGATTGTGGAGTGAGCCAAATATTTTTGATGGAGCGATCGATTTTTCACAGAAATTAGATCTGCAAAGTAGTTCAATTACAGTTAAAGCCGACCATAAAGAGTATGGTGCAATCGAATTTAAGGTTTGGTGTGATGTAAATCGTCCAAAAGTTCATATTGAGTGTAATTCGGATAAGAAAATCGAACTTTTTTCGCAATTTGAGTCGTGGCGTACCGATGTACGATACCTTCCAAACGAAGATATAGATAAATCTCGTTGGGGTTGGTGGGATACTGGTGAGTGGGACCACGAAGTTGCACTTGAACCAGACAATTTTAAGCAAGAAAACGATAAATTTACCTTCTATCACATCAATCCCGAAGATAAACTTACAAGTAAATTTGCTTATGAGCAAAATGGATTGTTAAAATATTATGATAATTTGTACGACCCTATGCGTGATCTTGTTTGGGGTGGACAGATGGAGGGCACCAATATAGTTTTTGATAAAAAGGTGGGTGGAAAATATATTCTTACTGATTTTGCTGGTTGGAGATACAAATCGAAAGAGGCTGTAAAGAGTCAAGAGATTACATTTTGGTTCCATAATAGTCGTTGCAGAACTTTTGATAATTGGCTTGCAGAGATTGAAAAAATTAAGAGCGAAAATAATGTCGCTAATAAAATTGCATGGAAAGAGAACCAAGAGTGGTGGTCAAAATTTTGGGATAAAGGGTATATTGTCTTAAATCCAGAGAAAAATGAGGCAGATTCGGTATGGAGAGTTGGTCGCAACTACAACCTATTTCGCTATATGACCGCACTTAATGCAAATGGCGAAAATCCTACTATGTTTAATGGCGGTCTACTAAGTGTAGATCCAAGTACAATTAGTAAACGACACACCTATCATCCCGATTGGCGAGCATGGAGCGGTGGTAACTACACACTCCAAAATCAACGTTGGGTATATTGGCCAATGCTAAAATGGGGCGATTTTGAACACATGGAGTCGCAGTTTAATTTCTTCTTAAAGACTATCGAAACTGGAAAGTTAAGGGTTAAAGAGAATTATGGTTTTGATGGATGGATTTTTGACGAAACAGGTACCGTATATGGTTTACCTATGCCTATGCACTACGGATTTAAAAATTCGGTTAGCGAACAACGTACCCGCCCAGATTGGATAGAGCAGGGTTTGGCAACTAACTGGTGTACTATTCATCACCACACCGCAATGTTAGAGTTTTCGTATATGATTTTGGAATACTACCGCTACTCTGGTCGTGATATTTCAAAATGGCTGCCATTAGTAGAGGGCACTATCAGCTTCTTTGACAACTATTATCGACACAAAGCTAAATATAACGCTAATTGGAAAGAGTATGGTCCAGATGGTAAGCTAATTATATTCCCTGCCTCTGCTTGTGAATCTCACTATTATGTAGCAAATCCTATGCCCGACCTTTCTGGACTTTGGGCAGTAGTTGGTGCTGCTCGCAATCTTCCACAGGAGTATAAAGATAAGTTTTTTGACGGAGGCGATGGCTTAGACAAAATATATGGTACAATTCCCGATTTTCATACCGACCAAATTGATGGCGATACAGTTTTCCCTCCCGGTAAAAGCCTAGTATATTCGTGGTGGAATAAAACGGAGCTATTTGTTAACTACCCAATGTTCCCATTCAACTTGATAGGACTAGATGATCCACGCATGGAGTATGTACACAACACTTACAAACATTGGGAAACTTGGCAAACTATGAGAAGTTGGACAAGTGTAAATAGTTGGGAGAACGGCAATGTTGCCTTTGCACGTATGGGTTTAGTCGATGAGGCAAAAGATGTAAATTACCGAAAATTAAAAGATGGTTCTTTCCGCTTCCCATCATTCTGGGGCCCAGGTCACGACTGGACTCCCGACCATAACTGGGGAGGTACAGGTTCTGTTGGGCTTCAAGAGATGTTGATGCACACGCTCGATGATAAAATTGTACTTACTCCTACATGGCCTGACGATTGGGATTGCGAATTTAAACTATTTGCACCTAAAAATACCACAATTTCAGGTAGAGTTGTTGGGGGCAAGGTACACGATTTGGTTGTGATTCCTTCTGAGCGTGCAAAGGATGTGGTTATTAAATAATTAATGACTTTAGGGAACTTCTAATAATTGGATTTTAACGCTTTTTCATTTTGAGTCTTCATCTTTGAATTTTACAAAATGCGCCGTAGGCACCACTACGCCCACATTTTGTAAAATCCAAATCTAAAACCTCAAAATAAAAAATCGAATAAAACCAATTATTAGAACTCCCCTTTAAAAAAAATAATCTTTATTTAAATGAAAAAACTATTTTTATTATTACAAATTTTTGGAATCTGCACTATAGCTACTGCACAAGATTTCATGATTAACGCTCCAGCTAGAGAGCAACAATCGCTTAATGGTAAGTGGAATATAATTATAGACCAATATGATGTTGGAATTAAAACTTGGAAGTCAATCTACAAAGATGAAGCTGCAAACTTTCCCAACAAACGCACTGAGTACCAATTTGAAGGGGGAAATGTGTTGGATGTTCCTGGCGATTTTAATTCTCAACTTTTGGAATTAAAATTTTATGAATCGACCATTTGGTATAAAAAGGTTGTGAATATCAAAAAAGAAGAGGGCAAACGTCAATTTCTATATTTTGATGCCATCAATTATAAAGCCGATGTTTTTCTTAATGCCGAAAAACTTGGAAGCCATGTTGGTGGATTTACCCCTTTTCAGTTTGAAATAACCGATAAAATCAAAGAGGGCGACAACTCTATTATTGTCAGAGTAAACAACGAGCGTGACGTTTTAGGTGTGCCTGCTACTGGTTACGACTGGTTTAATTATGGCGGTATAACACGTGATGTACGTCTGATTAAAGTACCTGAAACATATATTGAAGATTATAAAATTCAGCTTAAAAAGGGAAGTCAGAATATAGTTGACGGATTTATTAAAGTCAATGGTGTAGATGCAGAGCAAAAGGTGTGTATCGAGATTCCAGAGGCTAAAATCAAGGAAACGGTAGTGACCGACAATAATGGTTTTGCTAAAGTGAGCTTTAAAGGTAAATTTGAGCTTTGGAACCCAGAAAATCCAAAGCTTTACGATGTAATTATTGCATCTAACGATGATAAAGTTACCGAAAGAATTGGTTTTAGAACAATTGAGACCAAAGGTGAGGATATTCTTCTAAATGGTGAGCCGATATTTTTAAGAGGTGTCAATTTCCACGAAGAGGCTGCGGAGCGTTCAGGACGTGCATTCTCTGAGTCGGATGCTCTAGTAATGTTGACAAGAGCAAAAGAGCTAGGCTGCAACTTTATACGTACTGCACACTACCCACAAAATGAATATGTGATTAGAATGGCAGAGCAGATGGGATTTATGTTATGGGAAGAGGTACCAGTGTTTCAAGGAATTGCTTTTAAAAATCCTGCTACAGTCGACTTAATGTATCAACAGCTACACGAAACTATCCGACGTGATAAAAATCGTTGTGGTATTATTATTTGGAGTTTATCTAACGAAACATCACCATCGCAGTTGCGTACCCAAACGCTGACTCAATATGCCGACTCTTGTCGTAAAATTGACGATACACGCCTGCTTAGTTCGGCATTAAATAAATATAAAAAAGATGGAAATGTACTCACTATAGACGATGATTTAATAGATGCTATAGATGTGATTGGTATGAATGAATATCTTGGTTGGTATGGTGGTTCGTTCTACTCTGAGCCAAAAGAAAACGAGGAGCACACTCTAAGTTTAGATGATTTTGAGTGGAAGAGTCCATACAACAAACCTATGATTATCACCGAATATGGAGCAGAAGCAATCTATGGCAAACATGGCGATGCCAATGTAGATAATCAGTGGAATGAGGAGTTTCAAGAGGCTTTCTATATAGAACAGGTCGAAATGCAACAAAAAATCTCATTCCTACGAGGAACCTGCCCTTGGGCACTAATAGATTTCCGTTCACCTCTACGTATGCACCCAATAATGCAAAACTATTGGAACAGAAAAGGTCTGCTAGGAGAAAAAGGCGAAAAGAAAAAGGCATGGTATGTTGTTAAAGAGTATTATGATAAAATAATTGATAACGAATAATTTTATGAACAAATAATTTATTTGCATAAAAATAACTATTTGTTATAATTTCCAAATAAAATATCATTTTTTTTAAAAAAAGCTGTATTTTATTTGGAAATTACAATTTAATTACTTATTTTTGCATATATATATAACTAATAAATAGTTTTACTTGAAGTTAATTACTTTTTGCAAAATTGATTTTTTTAGTTTATTTTTAACTGATATTAACCCATTTAAGTTTATTTTTAACCCATTTTTAACCCTTTAAAAAATCAAACTTTATACATTATTTTAAATTTAACCACAAAAAATTAAATTTAAAACAAACGTTTTCGGAAAATATGGATAGACGCAAACAAACGTTTTCTCTATCAATTTGCTGAAAAAATTATTAATAATTCTAATTCCAAACACAATGAGAAAAAATTACATGTTTGGGGCATTAGGTATATTCCTAACATCCCTATTGGTGGCTACAAGCTACACTTCTCATGCAGGCTCTACTTCCGACTCGCTTTTTGAGGTGTCAGAGCAGCAAAAGCAGACTATTTCAGGTAGAGTAACTGATGAAACTGGCAAAGCCATGGCTGGTGTAGTGGTGCAAGTAGATGGCACAAGCCAAGGAGCCATTACCGACCAAAATGGTGCTTACCAAATCAAAAATGTAAGCACAACTTCTAATCTTCTATTTTCATTTTTTGGCTATAAAACAGTATCAATTCCTGCTGGACAGCCTACGATTAACATGCAGATGGAGGTCGATGCACTATCTATGGAAGAGGTTGTAGTTGTAGGTTTCGGTACTCAAAAAAAGGTGAATCTTACAGGTGCTGTAGCAGTAGCTGGCGAGGAGGTGTTCGAATCTCGTCCTGTAACTAACGCAACTTCTGCTCTTCAAGGAGCTGTTCCAGGTCTTAATATCACCTCTGGTGGTGGTGGTCTTGACGAAACGGCATCTATTACTATTCGTGGTCAAGGTACTATCGGTACAGGTTCTACAGGCGACCCACTAATATTGATTGACGGTATGGAGGGTGATATCAACACTCTTAACCCTCAAGATATTGAGTCAGTATCGGTTCTTAAAGATGCTGCATCATCTTCTATATATGGTTCTCGTGCACCATTTGGTGTGATTTTGATTACTACCAAAAAAGGTAGTGCTGATAAGATTAAAATTAACTACAACAACTCATTCCGCTTTATCACTCAAACAAATGTTCCTGATATGATGAGTTCAATTCAGATGGCTTATTATCTAAATGAATCTCTTACAAATCAGGGTAGTACTGTAATTTTCGAAGATTATAAAGTGACTGCAATTGAGGACTACTACTATGGTCGCTCAGATCTATATATGCCTGTAATGGAGTCAACTCCTCAATATTATGAGGTTAGCCCTAACAAAACTTATGCTAATACAGACTGGTATGACGTACTTTGGAAAGATTGGACTTCTGCACAAGAGCATAATGTGACTATTAGCGGTGGTACTGAAAAATCGCAGGTATACGCCTCTTTCAACTACCTAGATCAAAAAGGTTTTATCGCTTACGGTGAGGATAAATATACCAGATTCTCTACAAACATTAGAGCAACTGGTGTAATTACCGATTTCTTGAAATATAACTATAACGTCAAATTCCAGAGGGTTGATATTAGTGAGCCTCAAGCATTAGATGGAACTACACTATATGGTAAAAGTAGTGTGTGGGCTACCAAACCTACTGTTGACCCTAATGGCTACTACACTAGTACGCTTAACAGTTTGGTTAATGGAGGTGTAACCACAAGCCGTACGGATAAAATATTCCAACAACTGCAATTTGTGGCAACCCCTCTTAAAAATTGGAATATTACTGCTGAAATGAATGTTCGTTTGCAATATGCAAAAGATCATACAGATACACAAACAACATACACTTATGATGTGTATGGCGACCCGATTCCTATTACAACAGGAAGTACAAGTTCGGTGTATGAAGCAGCAGCTAGCACACAATATACCAACCCGAATGTCTTCTCTGACTATAGTCTAACCCTTAATGATGCTCATAACTTTAAGGTAATGGCAGGTTTTCAAGCTGAGAAAAATCTAGTAAATAGCATTTCTGCTCAGCGTGATGGTATTTTAGTACCATACATGACCACTATCGATGTAACTTCAGGGCTTGACAATTCAAACTCTACAATTCCTGCTTCAGTAAGCGGTTCGATAGATGAGTGGGCTACAGTCGGATTCTTTGGTCGTTTTAACTACGATTACAATGGTAAATATCTATTTGAGGCTAACCTACGCTATGATGGTACATCTCGTTATCGTGCAGATCAACGCTGGAATTGGTTCCCATCATTCTCAGCAGGTTGGAATATAGCAAAAGAGGAGTTTTGGGGCGATTTATCAAAACATATCAGCACCTTTAAGATTCGTGGTTCGTATGGTGAGCTAGGTAATCAAAATACATCAAATCTATATCCTACATACTCTGAGATGAACCTATCGATGTCGGCTAGTGAGGTTCTGGTATATGGTGCGCAACAAAATACTGCAACTGCTCCATCTCTTATAAGTTCAAATATGACTTGGGAGACTGTTCAAACAACCGATATTGGTTTTGATGTAGCGGCTTTGAACAACAGACTATCTGTATCATTCGACTGGTTTAATCGTAACACTTTAGATATGGTTGGTCCAGCTCCAGATCTTCCAGAAATACTTGGTACATCTGTTCCAAAAGAGAATAATACAGATATGCAAACTAGAGGTTGGGAGGCTTCGATTACATGGAAAGATAGGCTTGATAATGGATTTAACTACTCTGTAGGATTTAATATCTCTGACTACCAATCAACAATTTTAAGCTATCCTAATGAGAATAATACTTTAGGTTTAGGAAGCAAATGGACAAGTGCTATTACGGGTGTATCTACAACATATACATCAGGTCAAAAAGTTGGTGAAATTTGGGGTTATACAACTATAGGTATTGCTCGTACCGACGAAGAGATGGCTGCACATCTTGCAACGCTTCCTAATGGTGGTCAATCATTAATTAGTGGTGGTAGTGTCGAGTCAGAATGGAAAGCTGGTGATATTATGTATGCCGATATTAATGGTGATGGCAAGATTAGTACTGGTAGTATGACTACAGACGATTCTGGCGACCTTTCTATTATTGGTAACAATACGCCTCGTTATCAGTTTGGTCTTAATCTTAACGCAGACTACAAAGGTTTCGATATTAGCGCATTTTTCCAAGGCGTTATGAAACGTGATATTGGTATTTTCCACCCATCATTCTTTGGTGGCGGCTGGGGTACTTGGAACAACTCATTTATTACAAACCACCTAGACTATTTCCGTAATGATGAAGATAGCAAACTGGGTTTAAATCTTGATTCTTACTATCCACGTGCATTAAATAGCAATATGAAAAACTATCAAGCTCAAACAGAATATCTTCAAGATGCCTCTTATATTCGCTTGAAAAATCTTCAAATTGGATATAGTCTACCTCAGAAAGTTCTTGATAAAATTGGATTCTCTAATGTTAGAGTATTTGCTTCTGGCGAAAACTTATGGACTGGAACAAAACTTAGCTCAATTTACGACCCAGAGACTGTAGACTTAACTGATTATGGTATCAACTACCCACTACAAAAGACAATTTCTGTAGGTATGAATGTTACATTCTAGTAGTTATATATAACAAATGCGAATAAAGGTTTGAAATTTTCGAGTTATTTTTGCAACTCGAGTTATAAAAAATAACTTTTGTTAATGCTTTTTTAGAAAAAGCACGCCCAAAGGGCTGGCAAAAATCGTTCGTTTTCACTCACGGCTTCGCTCCGCTCGCAAAAAGCGGAAGAAGGTTCTTCAAACCTTTATTGACGTAACAAATTAAAAAATAAATAATATGAAAAGAATTTTTAAATATATTACGATATTAACAGCTGCTGGGATTGTTAGCTCAGGGGTAACATCTTGTAATAATTTTTTGGAGATTGAACCAGAATCGTTCGTAACACCTGAGAGTTATTTTACAGATGCTTCACAACTTTTAGCCTATTTAATGCCACTATATGAATGGCTTCCAGAGCACGGAAGTGGAAATACTTATGGATTATGGAAAAGCGATGCAGGTACAGATAATACTGCTCATACCACACCACAAGATAGAAATATTGCAGGGTATTGGCAGGTAACAACCGAGGGTAGTGATGCTTGGGATTTTACTAAAATATATAAAGCAAACTACTTTTTGGAGCAAGCTTTAGCAAAATATGAGGCAGGCGAGATTTCAGGAAGTGAAAGTGAGATAGAGCACCATATTGGTGAGGGCTATTTCTTTAGAGCCTATGCCTACTTCGACAAACTTCAAAACGTTGGTGACTACCCAATCGTAGAAGAGGTGTTGGAGACAGATTTCGAAATCCTCGAGCTTGCAAGTGAGCGTAGACCACGTAATGAGGTGGCTCGCTTTATCCTTAGCGACCTAGATAAGGCTATTGAATTAATGGGCGAAGAGTCGTTAGATGGTAATGCACGCAATCTTCTTTCTAAATCGATGGCGCAGCTTCTAAAATCGAGAGTTGCTCTTTTTGAAGCGTGTTGGGAGAGATATTTTGAGGGTACAGCATTTGTACCTGGTGGCACAGGCTGGCCTGGTAGTGCAATGGATTATAATGTAGGTAGAACTCTATATGCTGAATCTGGAAGTATTAGTGCAGAGGTCGAGTTTTTCTTAAAAGAGGCTATCGAAGCTGCTGATGCACTAGCAAGTAAAGTTGTTTTAACTGAAAATTCGGGTATTTATCCTCAGTCAACATCTGAAAACAATGAATTTTTCAATATGTTTGGCGATACAGATATGTCGGGTTATCCTGAGATTCTACTTTGGAGAGCCTATAACTCTGGTTTAGGATTTGTACATAAAACTGTACATTGTGTTAACAATGTAAATCTATCTAATGGTGCAACCCGTAGTTTGGCTCTTTCATTCTTAGATGTAAATGGTCTACCTTATTATGCTTCAGGTTCTCTATTCACAATAGAGGATGGTGAAGGTGATTTATTAAAAGTTCGTCTAGGTGATAATGGTACAGAGCAGAGTCCAGATCGTGATAATCGTGTAGCTATCTTCTTCAAATCACCAAATCAGCTTAATGCTTTAACAAATATTGATGTGTGTGAAAAACCTGTAGAGAGAAATGCCCCTCCTATCTATTGGTCAAATGCTGCAACAACAGGATATATGTGTCGCAAAGGTGGTAATTTTGATGGTGCGCAAGATTATATATCAACAACTAGCTCTACGGCAGCATGTCCATCTTTCCGCTCTACAGAAGCAATGCTAAACTATATGGAGGCTTACGTAATGCTTTATGGTTCAAGAGGTGGAAATGTTGATTCTTATTGGGAGGCTATCAGAACTCGTGCTGGCATTAAAGCCGGTACTATCGATGCTACAATCAATGCTATAGATATGAGTAAAGAGGCTGAGACTGATTGGGGTGCATACTCTGCTGGTCAGGTGATTACCGACAAAACTCTATTTGCAATCCGTAAAGAGCGTAGAAATGAGTTCTTTAATGAGGGTCTACGCTATATGGACTTATGTCGTTGGAGATCAATGGATCAGCTTATTGATAATCCTTACCATATTCAAGGTATGAAACTATGGAATTGTGATAACGAAGCGTTATATGATCAAAATGACCAAGATTATGGTATTTTAATGCGAGATTATTTAATCTATGATGGTAGTTTAAGTTCTACTGTTTCAAGTCCTGATGAAAGTAATTATCTTAGACCATACCGAAAATATCCTGCACAAATTGGATATAGCGGTCTAACTTGGAGAATGGCTCACTATCTATATCCTATTGAGCTAGAACACATGATGCTTACATCTGACAATGCCGACTACTCAACATCGCCAATCTATCAAAATCCTTATTGGCCACTTGAGGCAGGTGCAACTGCTGAGCAATAGAATTAAGGGAAATTCTAAAAATTCTCTCACATATATATTTTTTCAATTGGAGTTCTAAAATTGGGTTTAGAACTCCAATTATTTTTGTGGTATCTTGTTTTTGTCTACTCAAAGCCAAATTTATCATTACTGTTTTTGCGCTTAGATTGTTCGAGGATTGTCTCGACTACATCCCAGTGTTCTGCTATTTTTCCACCATCTATACGGAAAAGATCGTAGAATGAGGTTGGTTTGCCTCCATTTTTACCAAATAACCCCTCAGAGATAAGCAGTACAAAATTACCCTCTCCCAAAATTTTATGAATCTTATCGAATTTCATCACAACTCCATTCTCTGTCATCGTTTTTACTGCATCTGAAAAAGCAGCAAGACCATCGCCGATATTTGGATTATGTTGAATATAGGTGTTGCCCTCGAAATAGTCAACTATATTCTCAAATTTACCTGCAACTAATATCTCGTTTGCAAATTTTTCGATAAGTGCCTTATTTTCATTGCTTTTATCGAAATCTATAATCTCTGTTCGTCCAGAGGTCATAGTGCGACCACTAGGGTTTGCATTTTCGGGTTTTTCTTGTAAATTATCCCAATGTTCTACTATTTTTCCATCTTCATAACGGAAAATATCAAATCCAACCTTTTCACCAAAAAGATTGTAGTCGGTGTGTGCCACGACATAATCGCCATCGCAAAACATCCTTATAATATCCACTTTTGTCATCTCATTATAGTCGGAAAGCGACTCTAACATCGCCCCAAACCCTGCAATTCCATCGGCTGCTGAAAGGTTGTGTTGCTTAAACTTTTCACCGTCGATATAGCTTGCTGGCTCTTTATCGCCAGTTTCAATTGAATTTAAAAGAGCTTCAACTTGCTCTTTTTGCCATAAATTGTCATCTTCTCTCATTTCCATAATCTTAAATTTTTCCCCTTGATAGGATACTATTACAAACATTATTTATATCAAAGGGCATGCCACTGATTTTCTTTTTTTGTGAAGTTGTAAAATTTGAACTATTTTTGTTATATTAAAAGAAAAGGAACTTCTCAAAAAATAATTTTATGATAGCACTTATCTCACCTGCAAAAACAATGCTCTCAGCCACTGAAATAATATCTAGTGGCAAAAAAATAGAGCCTACAGAGCCACGATTTTTAAATCAGACAAATAGCATTATTTCAAAAATGCTACCATACTCTACAGAGGAGCTTAAAACTATATTTAAGATTAGTCCTTCTATAGCAAAGGAGCTAAAAGAGCGTTTTGCCACCTTTTTTGATAGTAATCAACTATCTGTTGCAGCTGTTGAAAGTTATGATGGAGTGGTTTATAAACATTTTAAATTAAAGGTAGGTTATAGTTTAAAACAGAGCGATTATCTGCAAAAAAATGTGCGTATTAGCTCTCTTCTTTACGGACTACTTCGCCCTTTTGATGCGATAAAACCGTATAGAATGGAGGGGTTTGTTAGGCTTAGCTATAGCGATGAGCGTGTAGATATGTTTTGGCGAGATTATCAAACTCAAACATTGATTGAGGATGTAAAATGTAGTGGTGGAGAGTTAATATATCTTGCTTCAAAAGAGGAACAGAGGGCATTTCATTGGAAAGAGGTGCGAAAAGCGGTAAGAGTTATTGATATTCAATTTCTGCAATATAAAGGTGATAAACTCCGTCAGGTTGTGATTTATACAAAAATGGCTCGTGGTGAGATGATTAAATATATGGTCGAAAATGGTATCGAAAACTCTGAGGAGTTAAAGAAATTTGAGTGGAGTGGCTACACTTTCAACGATGAGCTATCTAGTGAGGATATTTGGGTTTGGACCTTTTAAAAATTCCCTTAAATTTATTCACAATATATTGTATGGAGAATGACCCAAAAGTAAATAAATTTACTTAAAATTACACAATCCAGACCAATACCCCCACTCATAACGTTTGTGAGCAGGGGTGATGGTCTGGATTTCTGATTGTGGGTCACCCACTTTTTTTGCTGAGTAATAGTATAATTTTCTTTTAAAATTACCTCTAAGTAGTGTAAAACAATTATTGCCATATTCTTAATAGCACTCTTGGAGCGATATTTTTCACTATTAAATCTCAATATAGAACCACTATATTTTCGATTCAATAGCAAAAAATCTCATCTCCAATAGCACTTTTAAAAATACACCAATAATTATTTTACCCTACTTATTTTTGCACAAAAGTGCAAAAATAGAGGTAATAAAAAAACTATATTTTACACTTTTTTAGAAAAAGTGAACAAAAACACGCTTTTAGTGGCTCTTCGAGACCACTGAGCGCACAATTTTCAGAGAAAATTGTGCGGCATATCCGCAAAAGGGGTTTTGCGAATACGCCTATAAAATCCCAAAATTTTGGAGTAGTAGCAATATTTTGTTACTGCCACCCTCTTATTTCCTACTTTTTTAGCTATTATCTGTTATTGTTGTGCATTTAGATAATCCATAATTTTGCACTCGAAAGATTTACTAGAAAAATAAGAACGTATATGAATTTTTTTTGCATTTTTAAATTGCTATTTTCGACTATTACTCTCAATAAAAAAGGGTATGGTTATCAACAGATAATAATCTCTAATTTTAGGGGTAGTATTACCTCAAAACTTCTATTATCAATCCTACTTGTGTTGTTTTCCTTAAATATTTACGCCTATAACACTGATAATCATAACAAAAGAACTCAGCTATATGGAGTCGTCACCTCTAACGAGAATAAAGAGGCGGTGCCATCAGCAGTAGTATTTGTAGGCGATGGGTCGAAATATGCAGCAATAACCGATAGTGATGGAGCATATACATTAAATCTTCCATCTGGGGAGTACAAACTTTCTGTAAATATTATGGGTTTCGAACCTTTTGAGCAGATGATAACCATTGAGAATCAACCAATAGAAAATAATATTACAATAACTCCTTCGTCAATTAACATCAATGAGGTAATCGTAAGAGGTGAGAGCAATAGCGCAAAGGTCAATAAGCTATCTTATAATGTTCAGGCAATGGCTATTGATGATTTAAGAAATACAACAGCCAATTTAACAGATGTTCTTTCGAAAGCTAACGGTGTGCGTATTCGTGAGTCGGGCGGTGTGGGCAGCGATGCAAAAATTAGTCTAAATGGCTTCTCTGGTAGCCATGTAAAGATATTTGTAGATGGAATTTTACAGAGTGGCAATAGTGCTTTCTCGCTAAACAATATTCCTGCAAATTATGCTGAGCGTATTGAGGTATACACAGGTGTTGTACCTATTGAGTTTGGTTCTGATGCGCTTGGTGGAGTTATTAACATTGTGACTAAAGATAAGGATAAAAGCGGTTGGAATTTAGACGCATCCTACTCTTATGGTTCGTTTAACACACATCGTAGCAATATTACATTTACTAATAGATTAGATAATGGTTTGCAATATAAGATTAACGCATATCAAAACTATTCGGACAATAACTACAAGATTGACAATACAGTAACCATATTTAATGGTTCGGCTTCGTATACTCCAACCGATATTTACACGGTAGAGCGTTTTAACGACACCTACCACAATGAAGCGATTATTGGTGAGATTGGATTTAGAGATAAGAGTTGGGCTGATATAATTAATTTAAGTGTAAATTATGCAAAATTCTATCGTGAAGTTCAGACAGGAACACGTCAGAAAGTGGTTTATGGAGATAGACACAACGAGGGTTATTCTGTAATACCAACATTGCAATATATGAAGAAAGATTTCTTAACAAAAGGCTTGTCGTTTAAAGCAAATGCAAACTATAATTACGGGATAACACATGTAGTCGATACAACTGTATATGCTTACAACTGGTTTGGAGATACTCAATATAAAGGTTCGGCTCGAAGTTATACTTTTAGAGAGACTACACAGAATAGCTTTAATACAAATGCTAATGCTTCATACTCAATCTCTGAAAGTCAAAGAATTGCTTTAAACTACACCCTAAATAGTACATCAAGAAATACTCGCTCGGCAGAATCAGGAACAAATTATAGCGATTATGCAGAGCCTCAATATACAACTAAAGGTTTGACAGGTCTTTCGTATATGTATAAATTTAATGACCTATTTAATGCTCAATTATTTGGCAAACATTATATGCAGAGCAATGATGGAGTAACCTACGATACAGAGGGAGTAAGATCGGAGAGAAATGAGACAAATGGCTACTTTGGATATGGTGCAGCTGGGACAATATTCTTTTTGGACGGTTTCCAAGCAAAATTATCTTACGAGTTGGCATATCGTCTACCTACCACCACCGAACTTTTTGGTGATAGCGACCTAGAGCTTGGAAATGTTACTCTTGAACCTGAAAGTAGTGATAACTATAATATTAACCTATCGTACAGTAAACTATTTGGTAAACACAATGCAACTTTAGGTGGTGGAGTAATATATTGCGACTCAAAAAATTTTATTCGTCGTGTTGTTAGCTCAGATGGTGAGTCGGCATCTTCGGTAAATCATGGAAATGTAAAGACAAAAGGTTGGAACGCAACATTCAACTACGATTATGGTCGACTATTCTCTGTTGGTGCAAATGTTAATGCACTTAACTCACGTGATAATGAGCCATTAGATATTACGACAGGATACGCAAGCACAACCTATGGTCAACGTATGCCAAACGAACCATATCTATATGCAAATGCAGATGGTCGTATCAATTTTTACGATGTGGTTAGCAAAGATGATCATTTTTATGCAGCTTACGATCTGTTTTACCAACATGAGTTTCCTCTATATTGGGAAGATTATGGCGACAAAGACACCAAAAAATATGTTCCTACGCAGTGGTCACACAATATAGCTTTACATTATGTTATAAAAGGTGGAAAATATAACTTTTCGGTAGAGTGCAAAAATATTTCGAATGCTATGTTGTATGATAATTTTAGCCTGCAAAAGGCTGGAAGAGCATTTTATGGAAAAGTAAGAATCAATATCGGAAGTAATAATTAAAATAATATTAAAAAAACTAAACAATGAAAAAAAAGTATCTATTTAAATCACTTTTTTGTGCTATGGCAGCTTTAGCACTATCTATTTCGTGTAACAAAGAAAATGAGTCGACAAATTCAGGCGGTAACGACGACGGTACAACTGAATCGACAGTTAGCAAATATGTAGTAGCGGTAAGTACTACAGATGGTGCCGATTATCTTCTTTATACCGATCAGTTAGGTAGTGAGGATTTATCAGTATTAGGTTCGGGAGTTGAAACCGACCTTACAAGTGCACAATGGTATTTCTACAAAAACAGCCGTGTATTTGGTCTAAAATATAACGATGGCGACCCTGTACCAATGGAGACTTACGAAATGGGCGACACAAAACCAGTACTTGGATTAGAGTACGAAAGCTACCGTTTTACAACTTATGGCACTTGGGGTGATGAGGTTGTCACATCGGCTTCAAACTCATGGACAAATTCGTCGACAGGCGTTTACGAACCATTCTATGGTACAGAAGTTTATCCTCGTTATATGCAAATTGCTCGTTACGACTCTAAAACAGGTATCGCTAAGTATTCAGATTTTGAGGCTGACAACTACTTAGGTACTGGCGAGTATGTAAACTTTGCTGGTTTTGCTGAGTCGGATGGTAATCTATATGTTTCGGTTTACGCTATGGGTGCTACTGCTTATGGTACAACTAAATATTCTTCTGATTTTGAGTCAACTTCTACATCATACTACGGAAGTAGTGCAGAGTACTTAAACTATGTATCGTCTGGTTGGGGTGGAAGTGGTTCTGGTTCGTTTAAACCAGGTGAGATTCCAACAACTCCATTCCCAAATCAATTTCATGTAGCAATTTTCCAAGATGGTGACGATTTATCAACTGCAAAACCTACTGTTATTACCGACGATAGAATGTCGCCAGCTTGTGGTCGTCAGTCATCTACTCAATACCCTACAATTCATGCTGATGATGATGAGAATATCTATATCTTCTCTCCAGGAAATGAGCGTATCTATGCAGGTGCTGGTGTAGTGCTTTATAGCGACGACACTAAAGAGACTGTAAAACAACACGCAGACTTAAATAACAACGTAATTGGCGATGGTCTACTTTACAAATCAGCTGGAACACACTCTGCATCTGTAATGCGTATTAAAAAAGGAGCAACAAGCCTTGACGAGAGCTATGGTGTAAATGGCGTATTTGATGTTGAATCAGCAATGGGCAACCGTTCTTTCCTTACTTGCTACCATATCGATGGCTCAGGTTCTAAATTCCTAGTTCAAGCTTATAACGATGCAAATGTTCAATATACTTCGGGTGTAAACTACAAATATTATATTGTAGATGCAGCTGCACAAACTGCAATTGCTGTTACTGGTCAACCAGAGCCTACAACAATCTCTGCTGTAAGTCGCAATCCATTCTTCGAAGATGGTAAAGCTTATGTAGGTATTACATCTACTGAAAATAGCTCTCCTGTACTTTATGAGATTGACTCTACAACGGGTGTAGCAAAAAATATTGCTAACGTGAATTGTTCAGCTATTCTTTCTGTTGGTAAACTAGCTAAAAACTAATATTTAAGCAGATTTTTAAGAACTTCTAAATTTACTTTAGAAGTTCTTCTTTACTTTTAAAATTTTACAAAAATGATAAATGCACTTTTAGACCTTATTGGGTTTTTACACTCAAACTTTGCGTTTCTTTTTTCACTTGGAGTATATTTAGCTCTTGCTATTTTACTAGCGAAATCAATTAAACAACACTCTAAAATATATTATTGGATTTTTGGAGTAATATCCTTTTGCTTTATAATTCCATCAGTAGCTCGTCTTACAGGAATTACTCTTCCATTTAATTTAGGTCAAATTCCAATTATTGGTCTTTCGGCAAGCGAACTTTCGTCGGCAGCCAATTTTATTCACCCTGTTATTGTTATTATAATGTATATGGGTGCTTTTAGTCCAAAAATTAGAGTCGTTAATCGTTTAATGTCAATTCGTAAGGAACTTTCGATTATTGTAGGATTTCCAGTTCTTGCTCATGCAGTAAAAAGAGTGTTTGGAACATTCCCTGGCGGATGGCAATTCTTTTTTGACAATGAAACTTATATGCAAAGTCCACGTGTGACGAGTGCATTAGGCTCTGGTATCACAAGTTTTGCATTTGTTATAGGTTTGCTTATGACAATCCTATTTTTAGTGTTGTGGATTACATCTTTCGACTCAGTGCGTCGTAAAATGGGTGGAAAACGTTGGAAAAGCGTACAGAGATGGTCGTATGGTCTATATGCTATGCTATTTATTCACTCTATGTGTTTGCAAATTGGAGGTATGATTTCGGATAATGCAAGAGCTATGCAACAAGCTAATCAGACCAAAGTAGAAGTTGTTGAGGCTAGTCGCAACCATAGTAATAACAGTAGCAATAGTCACAATCATGCTGCTCAGCAACAAGGAGCAGAACAAAAACCACAAGCTGCACAAGGTGGTCAAGGTGGTCAAGGTGGTCAAGGTGGTCAAGGTGCGCAAAACGGTGGTCACGGTGCTACGCAACAGGTACAATCTTCAGGACATGGACATGGGCATGGACCACGTAGTTTTACTTTTGAATCTATCGAGATTTCGAAAACTGCAACGCGTTGGTTCAATATCTTTATCTACATTGCAATATATGGTTCATATCTATATTTCCGTATTCAAAAAGCACGTAGCGATAAAGCTAGAAAAAATTCTTAAAAAGAGTTCTAAGTAGTGTAAAACAATTATTGCCATATTTTTAACAGCACTTTTGGAGCGATATTTTTCACTATTAAATTTCAATGTAGAACCACTATATTTTCAATTCAATAGCAAAAAATCTCATCTCCAATAGCACTATTAAAAACACACCAATAATTATTTTACCCTACTTATTAAAAACACACCAATAATTATTTTACACTACTTAATAATTGGTTTTATTTGATTTTTTATTTTGAGGTTTTAGATTTGGATTTAATTCAAAGATGAAGCCTCAAAATGAAAAAGCGTTAAAATCCAATTTTTAGAAGTTCCCTTAATATTTTTTAGCCAATATTAAACTACCTCCATTTTTGCATAAAAGTGCAAAAATGGAGGTAGTTTAATTTAAGTAGTGTAAAACAATTATTGCCATATTCTTAACAGCACTCTTGGAGCGATATTTTTCACTATTAAATCTCAATATAGAACCACTATATTTTCGATTCAATAGCAAAAAATCTCATCTCCAATAGCACTATTAAAAATACACCAATAATTATTTTACCCTACTTATCTTCAATCCGTAGTGCATACTTTTTTAAAAAAAATCATTAATTTCCACCCTTTTTTAAAAGTTTTTTCTGACGAAATTTCTCTTGAATAATCTTTGCTACTGGCACACCCTTAATTTTACTCTCAAGATATGATATAATATCGAGATAGAAAAATGGACGACGTTCGTAAGGGTGATCTTCCAGTGGTTTTAACTTATTATATAGCTTTGCAAGCTCCTGTTTAAATTCACTAGCGTAGAAAGTGTTCATTTTTTTCAAAAAGTCGATAACCTCCTTCTGAGCAGAGTGCATATCGTTCATTCTCAATATATAAGAATAAACACTTCTAATCTGATAGTCGATATTATAATCTTGGTTAGACTCGTAAGAGGCAATAAGATTTAGAATACGTGCAAAACATTGAATATCTAAGCGCACTTTGCTATCACGTGCCAAAATAATCTTCTGTAGATATGCAATACACTCCTTGTACTGCTCATTTCCAAAGTAGAGACAAGCAATCTTGTAGTGGAACATAATTTTGTGGTGACCATCTAACGAGCTGTTAAAACTAGCTAAAAAGCTCTCAATTTCAGGAATCATCTTCACCCCCTCGGCAAATTCACCCTCCATAATAAAGATGTTTATCTTATTAAAGTATAGTGGTAGACGAGATAAGATAATTGCGTGTTGCCCCCCAGAAAATAGGTCGATTACTAGCTTTTCATACTCAGCAAGCGACTCTTTTAATCTATCGTGGCTTCGCATTAAAAATAGCATCTCCATTCTACGAGAGTAACACTTCAAATAGAGGTCGTAGTAGAGTGGGCGCATGTGTGGCTCTGTGTCAAAAAGCTCAATTGCCTTAACTGCAAACCTATAACATTTTAAAAAATCATATTGAATATAGGCATACCACATATATGCCTGATATAGATTTATTTGCTCTAAAAATGATAAATCTTCTCGGTCAAATTTTTCCAGTTTTGGACCAAAAAAGTTGCGCACAAGCTGCAAATCTCTCTCACTTCTAACATAACCTAATTTTAGGTATAGGCTATAGAGCTGAATTGAGATATTAGATAGGTCGTTTGTGTCGTCTACCCTTTTACAAAGCTCTTTTGTCTGTCGGCTAAGCTGCTCGGCACGTGATGAGCCAGAGCGAGTGATATGGAGAGTCTCAATACTTTTTTCAAACTCTACAATCTCGAGAGCACAAGTCATTTGATGATACTCTAAGGCGGTTTTCTTTGCCTTATCAAGCAGTTTAAGGCTTTGGCGATAGAGACCTTTATCGTAAAGAATACGAGCAAAATCTATCTGTTCACGAACCTCTATCGAAACATTATGGCGACTATTTAAAATACGTGTACTTACTAAAATTTGGCGATAAAGGTGAGCTTTTGTGTTTGGAAGCTGTCGTTTATCTATTCCTGTACGTTTTAAAATTTTATTCTCGTCATACTCTGGAAGAGTGTCGATTGTGTCGAATAGGGAGATGAAATTTGCATCTGTATTGCCCGCTTGCCTAAGCGCATATAGCTTAAAATTTCGCTTCTCCGCTTTGGTAAGTGTTTTTATTAAATCAAATAGATTATCTTGTTTTACAGATACTTTTTTCATTTGCTATTTTTAAAGATTTTTGAGGTGATAATGAGTAATTTATTTTAAAAAATATTTTTGTTAATCTGTATTCAAACATCTGATAATCAAATATTAATCATTGGTATAGAAAAAATCAAAAAACATTTTTTACCATGTAAATATACGAAAATTTATTGATTTTTATTATATTTGTCTTTTTAATGGCTATTTAAGGGCACTTCTAAAAATTGGATTTTAACACTTTTCCATTTTGAGGCTTCATCTTTGAATTTTACAAAATGCTTACGTAGGCACCGCTACGCCCACATTTTGCAAAATCCAAAACTAAAACCTCAAAATTAAAAATCGAATAAAACCAATTATTAGAACTCCCCTTATGTGAAATTTTAATGCCATTAAAATAGTTTCAACTCTGTAAAAGGATTATAAAATCAGAAAAAATAGTACTAAAATAAATTATATGACAGACAATTCAAGATACGCTCAGCGTGGTGCTTCGGCAGGAAAAGAAGAGGTGCATAAAGCCATCAAAAATGTGGATAAGGGTCTATTCCCAAAGGCGTTTTGTAAGGTAGTTCCAGATATTTTTACTGGAGATGAAGATTATTGCCTTGTAATGCACGCCGATGGTGCAGGCACAAAATCATCGCTTGCTTACTCTTATTGGAAACAGACTGGCGACCTTTCAGTATGGAAAGGTGTAGCACAAGATGCAGTTGTGATGAACACCGACGACCTACTTTGTATCGGTGCAACATCAAATATTATCCTATCTTCAACAATCGGACGTAACAAACGTCTAATTCCAGGTGAGGTAATCGGTGCAATCATTAACGGTACAGAGGAGTTTTTGCAAACTATGCGTGATATGGGTGTATCTATCTACTCTACTGGCGGTGAAACTGCCGATTTAGGCGATATTGTTCGTACTATAGTTATAGATAGCACTGTAACAGCTCGTATGAAGCGCAGCGAAGTTATCAATAATTCTAATATCAAACCAGGCAATATTATTGTAGGTTTAGCATCTTTTGGCAAGGCAATTTATGAAGACAAATATAATGGTGGTATGGGTAGTAATGGTTTGACCTCTGCTCGCCACGATGTTTTCTCGAAAGAGATTGCTGAGCTTTATCCTGAAAGCTACGACACTCTTATGCCATCAAATTTAGCATACTCTGGAAGCTATAAACTTACAGATATGATAGAGTCGACAGGTTTAACAGCTGGTCAATTAGTATTATCTCCAACTCGTACCTACGCTCCAATTATCACAAAAGTCTTGGCTAACTGTAGAGGTGGTATTAACGGTATGATTCATTGTACTGGTGGTGCACAGACAAAAATCCTTCACTTTGCTGGTGATATTCATGTTGTTAAAGATAATATGTTTGATGTTCCTCCGCTTTTCGATATTATCCAAAAAGAGAGCGGCACAGAGTGGAAAGAGATGTATAAAGTGTTTAATATGGGTCACCGTATGGAGATATACGTCGATAGTGAAGCTACAGCTGCTGAGGTTATTGCAATATCAAAATCGTTTGGCGTAGATGCACAAATTATAGGTTATGTTGAAGGTGGTGATGCTCCTACGCTTACAATTAAGAGCGATAAAGGTGAGTTTCACTACGAAAAATAGAACCTTTTTCTATCACATAAGGGGAGTTCTGAATTCTGGATTTTGAGATGTTTTAAAAGATTTTGAGAGATTTAAGAACTCCCCTTAAGGAGACTTCTTAAAACTATGGGAAAGCTGATAAAATTATATAGCGACAACACCTCTGCAAAACTTCTTGCAGAGGTTGTTGGTGCGCTAGAGGCGGGAGCTATTATAATCTATCCTACCGATACTCTTTACGCTATTGGTTGCTCACTAAGTATGGTGAAATCAATCAATAACATTAAAAAGATGAAGGGTAAATCGGATGATAATTTAGCCCTAATATGCGCCGATATTCAGCAGCTTTCTCGATATGCAAAAGTCGATAATCGTTCGTTTAGAGTGTTAAAAGAGCACACACCTGCCCCTGTAACCTACGTTATGGAGGCTACAGGCTCGGTTCCAAATAAGTTTTTGGAGAGCAAAAAAATGGTGGGTGTTAGGATTACTCAAAATCCTATTGTTCAGCAAATTGTAGAGATTCTTGGAGTGCCACTTGTCACAACTTCACTACCTATTGGCGGTATCGATGACGAAGATATTATAAACCCTGAACTACTTTGGGAGGAGTATGGCGATAGAGTCGATATATTTGTCGATGGTGGCTATGCCTACAACGCTCCCTCTACAGTTGTGGAGTTGATTGGAGGAGAGCTAAATATTATTCGTCAAGGTGAGTACGAATTTTAAGGTGAGTTCTAAATTCTGGATTTTAAGAGATTTTAGAAGTTACTTAAAATAAAATTAAAATTATGGATGCAATTGAATTAACAAAAGCTAGAAATAGAGAGGCTGCTACAGGCGGTGTAGTTCTTGGTGTTACTCTCTACCTATTGGTATTGGTAGATTATTTTTCAAATCTATCAATTAATGCAGGCTACATAGTAAGTATCTGCAATATATTTATAATTTGCGGTCTGTTATACCGCTTTGCTGTTCGTTACCGAAATATTAGAGGTGTAGAAATGGGCATGAGCTATGGTACGGTATATGGTTTTATCCTACTTGTTATGATGTTTGCAGGAATGATTTACGGAGTGTTATATTTTCTTCAAACCAATGTTATAGACCCAACCTATTATACCGACCTACAAAATCAGATTATTATCAACAACGATACACTCTCTGATGAGCAGAAAGACAAAATGCTAAATGCAGTGCAAGAGGCTATGAGCAATCCGTTTATCGTAATTGTGTCATCTGTTTTTTCAACAATACTTACAGGTGCCTTTTTTGGGTTAATTGTGTCGGCATTTATCAAACGTGAGCCAAAACTAGAAGAAAAAGTAGAGGAAAATAACTTAACAGAGTAGAAATTTATGGCTTATATGCTAAATATATCGTTTGTTGTAGAGCCTACAATTTACGGTAACTGGTACAGCTTTATGTACGACAAATTTATTCCTTTCGTTAAGGAGAGTGGTAAATATCAAAAGGTTATATTTTCTAGGATTTTATCTGAGGGGGTGTCAAATCACTACACTTTCTCTCTTCTTCTTGATTTAGAATCGCTCGATGGCTACCATTATCTTAATAATGAGATAATGAAAGAGTATATGGAGTTTGCCGAGCCAATGTTTGGTGTTAAAGTTACCCATTTTGTAACATTAATGAAAAAAATATAGAGCAGAAAAATGCGAAAAACAACTTTAATAACGCTACTTTTAGCCGCTTCGACCTCGCTTTTTGCCCAACAAAGCGAGATAATAAAGAGTAGTAGAAATGAAAAATGGTGGGGTATAAGCTCATCTTACGGTATTGAGCTACCTTTTCAAAAGGCGATGGAAATTGATTTTGAAAATCAAATTTTTATAGATCCATCTGCCTCTATTTTAGTTTCATCTTCTGGAAGATACCTCTTTAGTGATTCAAATCTGAATGTTACTATCGGTGATGATGCTACAATCGAAGTTACAGCTAAAAATGGTGATTTTGTGGTAGAGAAAGGGGGTAAAACCCTACGTGAGGCAGTGTTGTATATGTCGCAACGCAATCTAAAAAACAATAAAGAGAGCGTAGATAGTGAGGTTTTAGCCCTTCCATTTATAAACTTTAGAGGTTCGGGTGGAGAAAATGAGCTACTTCAAACAGTCGAAAATTTAAAGAGTCAAGGTATCGAAAAATCGCTCTTTATTCTCTCAAATTCATGGCAAAAATATAGCGGAGCATTGGAGTTCGACTATCAAGAGTATCCAAATCCAAAAGGCACAATCGACAATCTTCATAGAGGTGGCTATCTTGTATATCTTTCGATTCTACCGCTAGTAAGCCCCGATTCAGAGCTGTTTTTAGAGCTTAGAGACAAAGAGTTTCTTATAAATGAAGCCAATACTACTCGTCCAATTCTTGTTGGATGGGAGGGAGGTTATAGTGCTATGTACGACCTTAACAATCCAAAAGCAAAAGCATATTTTGCCTCAAAATTGGAGCAAATTAAGAGTAAATATGGTGTAGATGGCTTTGTTTTTATGCCAAAATCTTTAGGTCAAGTTAAGAGCTATAAAGGTAGTGATTACGCTGTTAATTACTCTAAAGAGTGGGTTAATTTGGCTTCAAAATATAGCTCTTCGATAGTCGATGGTGGTGTGAATATTCAAAATTTGTCTGTTATCAATAAATTGGGTGAGCGCAAATATAGTTTTGAAAATATTAGTAGTGCAATATCTTCGGTGGTAACTGCTGGAATGCTCGGTTATCCATATTGTTCAATCTCTACAAGCGATATTAAACCCCACAGTGAAGATGATGAGCTGCTTAATGTGCGACTAACACAGCTTCAAGCCCTTATGCCGATTTTCAACACTCCTATTGATATGTATAGCTATAGCAAATCAAATATCGAGGCAATAAATAGTGCACTAGCTTTGAATAAAAAGATGAGTGGCTATATAAAAGAGCTGATTACAGAAAATAGTCAGACTGGAGCACCTATTGTTCGTCATATAGAGTATGAATTTCAAGGTAAATCTTTTTACGACTGCAACGACCAATTTATGCTCGGTTCTCGCTACTTAGTAGCACCATTTTTAGGTAAAGAGAATAAACGTATGGTTCGACTTCCTAATGGTTATTGGGTAGACGATTTAGGTGTTAAATATCATGGCCCAAGAGTAATCGAAATTACTGGTAACAGAAACCGTATCCCATATTTCGAAAACATCAAAAATAGTACTACTATAAAACAGATGTTTAAGTAGGTAAATCCATTTTGCGTAGGGTAATTTACAAAATCTGTTGTTATGAATTGTAATTGATGGCTCGGCAGTAGAGACGTAGCCCTGCTACGTCTGGATTTGAATTTGACTTTGCAAAATTCGATTTTGAGGGTGACCCAAAAGCACCCATTTTCACAAACAACCCTTGTCACAGAGCTTATGGCAAGGGTTGTTTGTATATTTTAAGGGCTTTTGGGTCACCCTCATTGCTTTTATATTATGTAGGGTGCTCTAAATTCTTGATTTTGACAGATACTAGAAGTACCCCCCATGGAGGTTTTTCGAATAAACCTTTGAATATTACCTAGAACATGAATTTAACACCACATGTGAAACGACGTGGGTTCATAGGACCGTATACATAACCTGCATCACGTAGACCACCCTCATCAAAATCTGATTGGTATGAGTTAAATACATTTAATAGACCTGCCGATAATTCCATGCGGCTATCTTGAAGTATTGAGAAAGTGTAGCTTAATTTTAGGTTAGCATCAAAAAAGTCTGGAGTGTAAACTGCAACATCATCTTCGATATAACCAGCAGCATGTTGAACAAGCATTGTACCTGTATATGTTCCACTAGCCGATAGTTGTAGTTTGTTTGTTAAATCAAACGAACTTGTAAGATATCCATAAAGGTTTGGAGTACGGAACATTTCAGTATAAAAACCTGCTGCAAACTCTTCAGCCTCTTCGTACTGATTATCTTGAACAGTGATAGAACCTTGAAGTGATAGAACTCGTGGTAGAGTTGCTCTAGCTTCGATAGATACACCTTTTGCAGTGATACCAGAGCTATTTTGACGTATCCACACCTCTTCTGTATCATCTAAAGAGAAAGCATCTTTGATTTTTGTATAGAAACCTTCAATAAGTAGGTTTGTCGACCAGTTACCAAGGTTTTTGTATAGGTCGGCTGAAACACTAAAACTTTGTGATTTCTCTTCTGTTAAATCATCTGCAAGCTCAATTCTTGTAGCCTCACCACCTACGATACCGATATGAAGGTCTTCGTCAAAGATTTGTGGTGCACGATATCCTGTAGTGTAGCAAGCACGTAAATTAACCGATTTTGATGGATTGTAACGTAGTGTTACACGTGGCGAAAATACCATATCATCAAGTAGTGAGTGTTTGTCGGCACGAACACCTACCAAGATACCAAGGTTGTCGGTACGCCACTCATTTTGAGCATATAAACTTACTGTATTAACTGTTTGATCTCTAAAAGATGAAGGGTCTGAAAGAACACCATCACTAAGGTCATTGTGGTAGAACTCAGCACCTGCAATAAATTCAGCAGGCATAAATAGTAGTTTATCCCATGATTGTGTAAGCTGAGCACCTGTAACAGATACAAACTCTGTAGTGTTACCGTAGCTATCAGCGCCACCACCACCGTAGTAGCTATCACGATCTGTGCTTTGTAGTGAGCTAAAGATATTGAATTTACGGTTATAATTTTTTGAGAATAGGCTAAAATCTACGCCACCACCATTGATATTGTGGTCAACCATTTCGGCAATTTCTACATCAGGGTCGTGTGCAACAAGATCTAGGTTGTCGCCACCACGACGATATTCTGAAGAGTGGTCGTAAGAGATAGATAATTTTGAATAGTCACCAGTTTTGAAATATGTACGCAAACCAATAGTCGAACTTTTAAGCTCTGCAATTTCAGAGAATCCATCGCCATTTGCATCGTAGCTATCACGCTCACGAACTTGCGCAAAAATTGTTGCACCAATTTTTTGATTATCTGTAACCAATGAGGCATTAGCTGTTGTATTGTTATCAAGAGAACCAGCTTCAATAACACTTAGATTATGACCAAACTCAAAGCTATTGTATTCAGGCGATTTTGTAATGACATTTACAACACCACCAACAGCAGATGAGCCAAATAGAGCTGAACCACCACCACGGATAACCTCAACACGTTCAATCATATTAGCTGGAATCTGCTCCAAACCATAAACACCTGTTAATGCAGAGAACATTGGGTGAGAGTCAACAAGAATTTGAGAGTAGTGACCATCAAGACCATTGATACGAACTTGTGTAAAACCACAGTTTTGGCAGTTGTCCTCAACACGTACACCTGGTTGAAAGCTAAGACCATCTACTAGAGTTGGAGCACCAACTTTAGAGAATAAATCTGCAGGAATAACTGTTACGATTGTAGGGCTTTTACTACGTAGAAGCTCTGTACGGCTACCTGTTACAACCACCTGCTCAACAAGAAGTGCATCCTGCTCAAGTGCAAAAACTATATCTTCCATTTTTGAATCATTGGTAATTGTTATCTCTTTATCAGCAGAAGAGTAACCCATCATAGATGCACGCAATGTATAGGTTCCGTTCTGAATTTTGTCAATTGTAAAGTGTCCATTCTCGTCAGCCACTCCACCTTTTGTGGTGCCAATTATAGCCACTGTTGCATAAGCAATGTGTTCGTCGGTTTTGGCATCGACAACGTGACCACGCACATAAAATTCTTTGTTTTGAGCGATGGCAACCTGCGCCATCATAAGTACGAATAGTAATAATAATTTTTTCATAAATTTTTAATTTTGAATTGATTATATGCAATTCAAGTTTATAATATTATTTTGGATTTTATATTTTAGAAGTTCCCTTTAAAGTTTCTTGACTAGATAATTTCTCTTCTTTCAAACATACTTATAATCTGACCAGTGTAAATTTAATGAACTATGTTCACAACTTCACACAGCTATCTATAAGCTGGCATCTAAAGAAAAATAAATATTAAAACGTAAAACTCCGAAAGTCAGATTTTAGAAGTTCCGTTTGATGTTGGGATGTAAATTATAGCCATTAAAACAGACCTTCGTATGGACTAAATAATAGTCCATATTACTAAATTTTGGTGATTTTGATATTGTGTAATACACAATAATAGATACAGCGTAGCTTAGCAATCAAAAAATTGCTAAATACTCTGACAAATAAAAGGTTAAGAGAAATTAACCAATGAAATTTTGGGTTGGAGGACCTCTTAGCAGCTTATTATTAATCTCGCCAAGAGAATGGATAGGAGTAGTATATATAAACTCAATTGTGTATATATCAGAATAGAGAGCAATGAAATTAAAAATTTCGATTGGCACCTCTGAAATATAGTTGCTAATTGCACTTATTAACGTTAAACCTGATTCAGAATGCGACGCAGCGTCATCAGGATTTTGAGCATGGTCTAAACCATGAAAATGGGAGTGAACTATGCTTACTCCGTTAATAATGTGACAGTGATATGATAATGTAATATTAGCATAGTATAAACCGAAAATAAACAGGAGCAATCCTGCTATAATCGACCTAGAATCTATTATAATATTTTTTATCATTTTATTCATGTTACAAAGATAAAATTTAATTTTTTAAATCCAAACTATTAGTAAATAAATTAATAATCTATAAAATCTATCCACGCTATGAAATTATAATTAAAGTTATATTTAATTAAGTTTTCACAATTTTTAGCTTGTAGATTAATAAATTATTGAGTATATTTGTAAGAATTTTAAAATGAAAATTTGTTAATATAAATTTTGTGAATTATTTAACATTATGGAAAATAGTGTATTAAATGCGATAATTAATCGCTATAGTTGCAGACTCTTCACCGATAAAAAGGTTGAAATTTCTCTTTTGAAAGAGGTTGTACGTGCTGGCATGGCTGCTCCAACAGCTAAAAACATGCAACCTTGGGAGTTTATGATTGTAGATGAACGTGAAAAGCTCGATGCGCTTTCTTCTGCTCTGCCTTTTGCAAAAATGTTAACTACAGCTCAAGCAGCTATCGTGGTTTGCGGAGTAGATGAAAATTGCGAGGGAGGTTCGCCTTACTGGGTTGTCGATTGTGCTGCAGCAACCGAAAATATTCTTCTGGCTGCTCAGGCGGTGGGCTTAGCTGCTGTTTGGACAGCTGTTTATCCATACAAAGAGCGTTTAGATCCAACCTATAATATCCTTGATATTCCACAAACGGCAATTCCTCTTTGCGTAATTCCAATTGGTTATGCTGCTCGTGAGGCAAGAGTAAAAGATAAATTTAAAGAGGAAAAAATCCACATTAATCAGTGGTAATTGAACTGATAAAAAATGACCAGAGTAAAAAAAAGTCTAAAAAATGCGTGGGTAGCAGTAACAATCAATATTTCGTTGCTGCTACTAGCTTTTTTTTCCCGTAAATATTGCATCGATTTTTTGGGTGAAAATATAACGGGTCTAAACTCTACATTTTCCGATATTCTTGGTTTTTTAAATCTTGCAGAGTTAGGAGTGCTTTCGGCTGTTGCCTATTCACTCTACAAACCAATTTTCGAGGGAGATAGAGATGAGGTAAACAACATAATGTCGATTCTCTGCTATATTTATCGTATTGTAGGATGTGTGATTTTAGGTGTCGGCACGCTTTTAGCCTTTTTTTTACCACAAATTTATGAAGATAGTGGCGTTACGGCTGAAATACTTCTTACAGGCTATTTTACCTTTCTTACAATAAACCTGATTGGCTACTTCTTAAACTATCGACAAAATATTTTGGTTGCCGACCAACGAAATTGGGTAATTGTTTCTATTACGGGAATAAATACAATTGTCAGAGTCGTAGCACAAATATTAATACTTCTTTATGCTCAAATTTCACCGTACGAAAAATATCTGTGGTACCTACTTTTAGAACTTATTTCAGCCTTTATATTTTCAATTATAATCAATCGTAAAGTTGCACAGCTATATCCATGGCTTAGTTCAAATTTTAAGAGAGGTAGAGAGTTAAGAGCCAACTACTCTCATATTTTTAGTAAGATAAGACAGGTATTTTCGCATAAATTTGGTGATTTTGTACTAAATAAAAGCGACGCTTTTGTGATTTCGATTATAAGTAGTAGTTTTTCGGCTGTTACTATTTTTACAAACTACACGCTTATCTTTTCACGCCTATCTCGCCTATGTTTTTCCGCATTCGACAATATTGGAGCTGGAATTGGCAATCTAATAGCTGAGGGAAATGGTCAGAATGTGTATGCCACCTACCGCCAACTAAATTCGATGTTTTATATTATAGGAGGAGTGATTTTTATATGTGGCTACCACCTAACACCGCCATTTATAGAGTTATGGCTTGGCGAGGGTGACAAATTTTTGCTCGACAACACTCTGTTTATATTTATTCTGCTAAATGTCTATATTTCGGTTATTAGACGCATCAATGAGCTATTTTTAAATGCTCAAGGTGCTTTTGGTGATGTGTTTGCTCCTTGGGTAGAAGCTGGTTTAAACCTTTTAATTTCGCTCTATTTTGGATTTAAATACGGAATTATTGGTGTGGTGCTTGGTACTACGGTTAGCACACTTATAATTGGTGCCCTTTGGAAGCCTTACTACCTCTATAAAATAGTGTTTTCTAAAAATTCGCTTCGATATTTTGGTTTGATGCTAAAATATTTAATCTTAACTGCTTCGGTTGCTTATGCAAGCAACTATTTTGAAAAACTACCTATCTATACCACTATTGACTCTTACGTTGATTGGCTTTTGTCAGCTGCAATTCTAACAATTTCGGTAGTTTTGTCGCTTATAGTACTATTTTTTATTTTTGATGCGTACACTCGAAAGATTGTCTATCGAATATTTCGAAGGGTTAAGCGTTAGAGCCAGGCTACGGGTTCATTCTCAAAAACTTTGTTAAGAATTTAAATTGATGGCTCGACAGTAGAGACGTTGGGTCCAACGTCTGTAACCGAACCAGAGCAACCGAACCAAGGTAGAGACGTAGCCCTGCTACGTCTGTAACATAAATCGTTATGTTTTAAAAAAAAGGGTTTAAAACAATTCGGGGTGTTGTTTTCAGACGTAGCAGGGCTACGTCTCTACCAGTGCGGTGTTATGTTTAAAAAAAGGGTTTGAAAACAAATCGGGGTGTTGGCGACTCAGCGGTAGAGACGTAGTCCTGCTACGTCTGTAACATAAATCATTATGTTTTAATGAATTGGGTTAAAAATAAATTGGTGTGGTGGTAGAGACGTTGGGTCCAACATCTGTAATCGAACCCTGTAACCGCACACAGGGTAGAGACGTAGCCCTGCTACGTCTGTAACATAACAGCAGTAGGTTATTGTTTTTAGGCAAATTCGTTGAATTCTCTAACACAAGAGCCGAAGCTCTTAACTCAAAAATTAAAGATTTTAGGCATCGTCTTAGAGGTGTTAAATCTTTAACATTTTTCTTTTATCGAATTGAAAAATTGCCTGTTTAATGGGGGTGACAACAGATTTTGAGAATAAACTCACCTAACTACTTATATTTCAAGTCGATAGCAGTTTTACGAATACCCTCCATAAAAGGAGTTTTACTTAGTTATATGCTTAAGGAAATTTGGTGTAATGAAAGTTTTAGGTAGAAGGGTAGTAGAAAAAATAATAGTTTAGCTAATATATTAGCGAAGTTTCATCTCTATTTCATCAAGGGTTTGTCTGAAATTTTTATCTGTCTCGTATAGGTCGGAAATTCTGTTGTGTGCATGAACGACAGTAGCATGATTCTTTCCGCCTATAGCACCTCCAATAGCTTTTAACGACATTTGAGTATATTTCTTACAGAAATACATTGCTGTTTGGCGAGGTGTCGCTATATCATTAGAACGACTTGATGAAAGTAGCTTCTCCTTAGATATAGAGAAGTGATTGCAGATAACATCAATAATAATATCAGAAGTTATCTCACGTCTCTCAATCTTGACGTAAGGCTCTAAAATTTTGCGAGCTAACTCTACAGATGCTGGAGTATTTAAGAATTTTGTATTTGCTATAAAAAGCGACACAGCCCCTTCAACCTCTCTAACGTTAGCTTTGATACTATTTGCTAGGAAGTCGACTACATCATCATTTACAGCCATATTATTCTCCTCTTTAAACTTTTTACGGATAATCTGACATTTTGTTTGGTAATCTGGCGACGATAGTTTTACCGACAGACTCCATTTAAAACGAGTTATAAGACGCTCCATAATATCGTTAAGCTCAACAGGCGATTTATCGGCTGTAAGCACAATCTGTTTCTTCGAAAGATGAAGATGATTAAAGATATTAAAAAATACGTTCTGCGTACCAGGTTTTGATGCAAACTCTTGAATATCATCGATAATAAGCACATCCATCATTTGATAGAATAGCACAAAATCGTTGATTTCACCCTTTAGAGTTGCATTTTGATATTGAGTTTGAAACTTATTTGCTGTAACGTAGAGTACATTTTTCTCTGGAAAACGCTTTTTTACCTCAATACCAATAGCTTGAGCAATATGGGTCTTACCAAGACCAGAATCACCATAGATAAAGATAGGATTGAAAGAGGTGTTACCAGGATTCATAGCCACCGACCAGCTAGCAGAGCGAGCAAGACGGTTACATTCGCCCTCAATAAAATTTTCGAAAGTTAGGTCGAAACATAGCTGAGGATCAACAATCATCTTTTTGACTCCAGGGATAACAAAAGGATTCTTGTAGCTATTTCCATTACTATGCGCCACAAAATTATTGATAGAGCTATTACTGGTAGCGTTATCGCTGTTTTGTTGACTAAAACTATTTGGTACAGAGTATTTTAACCTAATTTTATTACCAAAAATAGAGCAGATTATTGGACGTAATCTTGACATGAAGTTTGTCTCGATATACATAACATACTCCTCGCTAGGCACACGTAACCTAAGTATCTCCCCATCGAAATCTAGGGGTACAACGGGCTTTAACCATCTGTTAAACTCTTCATTAGAAACCTGTTCACGGATGGTTTTGAGGCAATTATGCCACATTTCGTTGTGTATATTTTGATTACTTGTCATAGCGATATTTTCGTACAATTCGGACTACAAAGATGCAACTAATTTTTCAATAATTAAAATCAAATTTTAAAAATTTTGGTGATTTATCATTACTTGTTAAACTAAAGTTAGGTTAATCACTTAGTTAGCTCCCGTAATTTTTTTTTATTTTTTTTCTTAGCAATTTTCGAGCTATTATTTAACGAGCGGATAGAAAAAATAGTATCTAGGATTAAAATATCTTTAAAAAAGAAAAATGGTTTGGTTGTTATAGGTAGATTAGATTTTAATTTTATTATATTTTATTTCACCCAAATTACCCTTAACTTGCTAATAATTAAACTTTTAAAAAACAATGTATAGATATTATCAAATAATATATACGAGGTGTATTGTCTTAATAAAAGGTTGTAAAATTATAATTTCGAGCTATGCTTAAATAACTTTGCAAAAAATATTGTATCTTTGTAGTCGAAAAGTAGTGCTTAGTGAGTTTTTTAAAAATCAGAAAATAGGTTTTTGAACTTACTTAAGGGAACTTCTAAATTCTGGATTTTGTGAGATTTTAGAACTCCCCTTAAATTTAGATTTATAATTTTAAAATAGATAGTATTATGCAGATTGAAAAATCAATAATGGAGAGAGTTGACGTTTGGTTAAATGGTAACTATGACGCTCAAACAAAAGAGGAGATTAAAAATTTATTAAATGAAAATCCACAAGAGATTATTGAATCTTTCTATAAAACTTTAGAATTTGGTACTGGTGGACTACGTGGTAAAATGGGTGTAGGTTCTAATCGTATGAATATCTACACTGTTGGATGTGCCACTCAAGGTCTTGCAAACTACCTTAAAGAGGTATTTAGCGATTTAGAGCAAATTAAAGTTGCTGTGGCTTGTGATAGCCGCAATAATAGCGATGTTTTCTCTAAAACAGTAGCTGAAATCTTTGCAGCAAACGGCATTAAAGTATATCTTTTCGAATCGCTTCGCCCTGTTCCAGAGCTTAGCTTCACAATCCGCCATTTAGGTTGTCAAAGTGGTGTTGTTGTAACTGCTTCACACAACCCAAAAATATATAACGGTTATAAAGCATACTGGAACGATGGCGGACAGGTTACTGAGCCTCACGACCGACTAATTATCGACGCTGTCAACGCTATCCACTCTGTAGACGAGGTAAAATGGAGCGGAAATAGCGAAAATATCACTATTATCGGCGAAGATGTAGATGTAGCTTATCTTGATAAAATCAAAGCTCTTTCGCTTTCACCAGATGCTATTTCGGCTCATGGCGATATTAAAGTTGTGTACTCTCCAATTCACGGTTCGGGCTACAAACTGGTTCCACGTGCGCTTAAAGAGTGTGGATTTACTAACGTATATACTGTAGAGGAGCAAATGACCCCTGATGGTAATTTCCCTACTGTAGATAGTCCAAATCCAGAGGAGGCAGGTGCGCTATCTTTGGCTATTGCTAAAGCTAACGAGGTTGGTGCTTCGCTAGTATTTGCAACTGACCCTGATGCCGACCGTCTTGGTGTTGCAGTACGTGATAGTAAAGGCGATATGATTCTTCTTAACGGTAATCAAACAGCCTCTATCCTTACCTACTACATTCTTAACTGCATGAATGAGCAAAGTAAGCTAAAAGGCGATGAGTATATCGTTAAAACCATCGTTACAACAGAGCTTCTTACTAAAATTGCTGCATCTTTCGGTGTTGAGTGTGATAATGTACTTACAGGTTTCAAATTTATCGCAAATATCATCAAAAGCAAAGAGGGCAAAAAAACATATATCTGCGGTGGCGAAGAGAGCTACGGATTCTCTATCGGCGACTTCGTTCGTGATAAAGACTCTATCTCTAGTAGTGTAATGGTGTGCGAAGCTGCTGCTTGGGCTGCATCAAAAGGTATGACTCTATACGATTTGCTAGTTGAAATCTACACAAAATATGGTTTCTTTAGAGAGGGTCTGCTTTCTATCACAAAAGAGGGTAAAAGCGGTGCAGAGCAAATCAAAGAGATGATGTCGTCTATGCGTGCAAATCCACTTACTGAAATTTGTGGCGAGAAAGTAATCAAAATCGCTGACTACAAAACTCGTGTTATCACAAATGTAACAACTGGCGAAACAGAGAATATAACTTACCCAGTAAGCGACGTTCTTCAATATATGACCGATGGCGATACAATAGTATCTATGCGCCCTTCTGGTACAGAGCCTAAAATTAAGTTCTACTTTGGCGTTAGAGAGGCTCTTGATTCAGTATCTGAGTTTGATGCTGTAAATGCTAAAGCGTTGGCTAAAATTGAGGCTATTAAAAAAGAGCTTGGACTTTAATTAATTGTAAATTACTAATTATAAATTATAATCAGTAATTATAGTTTGTCGTTTTTCCCCAATATAGTGATGTTTTATTACTATATTGGGGATTTCTCTATTTAAATATTGTAAAATATTCATAAATAATTGTAATATATTAATACTTTTTTGTTATATTTGCAGCAACTAAACTAACAAAAATTATAAAGTTATGAAAAATTTTAAAATTAAACTACAGAATGGGGGGGGGCAGTCTTAACATTACTCTCTTTAGTTGCTACCTCTTGTAACAAAGAGATTGATAATCAAGCTGTGGATTCACCTAGTGAACATCGTGAGATTATCTTAGAAAGGCCTGCGAAAACTACAAAAGTTTCGTTATCTGACTTGAAATTTGTAATTAAAGAAAGGGTCGTCGATGAAACCACTAAATCTATTAGTCGTGAAGTGCTAAATCAAGATGTAATAACAGCAGAAAATGGCGATACGCTTATGTATGTTATTAATTACAAAAATAATTTAGGTTTCGACATTATCTCAGCAACTCGTAATTATTATCCTTTAGTCTTTAAATCAGAAAAGGGAAATTTCTCTAAAGAAGATATAAGCGGAGCTTTCGCTTTCGCTTTATCAGAAAAAAAAGATATAATTCATAATCAAATTATATCACCAGATAGTTCTATTTTAGACCTTGCATATTTTCAATGGAAAAAATATAACGAAAAATATTCTTTAGATATTACAAAAACTACTGATGGTGATGAATTGTATGAGGAGTACACATACTTATGGAATGCAGAGGGGTATAATGTTATGACCTTACGTGATTATTATGATAGTTGGGATTATAACGCACAATTTTACAAAGACCATTTTATTGAAGTAGCACAACAATACGCAAACAATGATTATGATTATTTGGATTACTCTTTTGTGATTAGTAAAGAGATTTTTGAGAATAATAGTGCAGGTCCTATGTTGTTAGAATATTGGGATCAACATGCACCCTTTAATAATAAAATGCCAAAATACAATGGAGGAAATGGAAGTGATACAGGACGTTATGCTGCAGGTTGCGTGAATATAGCTTTAGGTGCTATAATGAACTATTATGAATATCCAACATATTTTCTATGGGAGAAAATAGGAAAAGATACTCTATTATTCGATGCTGATATTACAGCCGATTTTATAATTGATTTAAATGATAAAACCAAATCAACTTTTAACAATAATACTGGGACTAATTATTCAACAATAGAAAATGCATTATCTGCATTTAATTATTATGGTTATAGAAATGCAGTAATCGATGAAGGTTTTGATCATAATAAGGTTATTACTAATTTGGATTTAAATAAGCCTATTTATATTAGCGCTTATGATAGTGTTGACGAAATTGGACATGCGTGGGTAATAGATGGATATAACGAAAGAAAAAGCAGAGAAGTTGTAGAATTAAAAATAATAAATCAACCTAATTATTCTGGTGAACCACTTGACTATTATACTGCTAATAGTTATACTGTTTATTATGATCCATACAGAGTGTATGTAAATGAATATTTTCATAACAATATTAATGAGAAAACAATGAGCACAGTAGATAATTTAGAATTCAAGGGAGGTTATAAAACAATTTTAAATATTGAACCAAATTATTAAATCCTTACCAAAATATTACACAAATCTTATAGATAAAATTATTGATACTAATTTAAAATATATTTAATTATGAAAAAAATTCAATCTTTTTCTTATAGTCAAAAAATAATTTGGCTGCTATTTGTATTTTTTGCATTTATATTCTCTTTTACTTCATGTCAAAAAGAGGAGGTAGAGTGGTTGGGTGGTATATTAGAAAGATATTATCATACTGACTCTCCTAGAAAATATGAATATTCAGATTTTCTGGATAAAGAAAAAGTGATAATAGCAAATAATACTACAAATAATACACCTATTCGTTTCATTATTTTTTCTATCGATCGTGATGGAAGTAGTTCCGTTAATGATAAAGACTATTTTTTTTATAAAGAGTCGGACGATGAAAATTTCGTAAACAATAAAGTTGATGTTGGTAGTAATTTTTGGGATTGTGGTGAATCGGTAATATTTGAAAAATTAGCACCTATTCATTGTGCAGAAAATGAATATTTTAAAGCTGAATTTAATGAAGATTTTTCGCAACTAACCTACACAATTAAACCAAAAATCAATGAATTAATTAGTGATTCTTACACTCATTTAATTTTAAGATATTTTGGTGATAATTCACAATATAATGCGGTTTTAGAAAATAAAACAGTTGAAGATTTGTCTTATTGCACATCTGGTATTATCACATTATATCCTTCTAAAGATTTTATAATAAATTTTAAATAATTTAAGTATCAATTAAATAATATTATGAAAAAAATTAAATCTATGCAGGCATTAAACAAAACCAAAGCATTTTTATCAATTTTATTCTTATTAATTTTTTCTTTTACTTCATGTCAAAAATAGGAGGAACAATATCTTAAATCTCCACTGCCGATGCATTATATTAAAGATTTTCCAACAATAACAACTTATTCTGCACCATTTCAAGAGGATAAAGTAGTAACGATTAATATTACTAAAAATAATACACCAATTCGTGCTATTGTTTTCTTGACATATCCAATTCCTCGAAACAATGTAGATGGTGAAGAATATATGTTTTATAATGAGTCGGATGATGAAAATTATCATAACGAAAAAGTAAATGTGCCGGATGGTGATTTTTGGTATAGCGATAAATCTGTGAATTTTGAAAAATTTTTACCCTTAAATTGTGTTGAAAACGAATATTTTAAAGCAGAATTTAACGAAGATTTTTCGCAACTTACATACACAATTAAATCTAAAATAAATGAGGTAATTAATAAACCTCTTACCGCTTTTAAATTAATATTTTTTGGTGATAATTCACAATATAATGCCGATATATTAAATAAGAAAGTTGAAGATTTAGATTATTGCACAATAGGTTCTATTGAATTTCAAACTTCTGAGGATTTTAAGATGGATATTGAATCGTAATGCGAATAAAGGGTTGAAAACCTTTCTTTCGCTTTTTGCGAGCGGAGCGAAAACGTGAGTGAAAGCGAACGATTTTTGTCAATTCTTTGGGTGTGCTTTTCTAAAAAAGCATCAAAAAATAGTTGTTTTTTGACTAATTAAAGTAGAAAAATAGCTCATTCTCAAAATCTGTTGTTAAAAATTACAATTTGTGGCTCGGCTGTAGAGACGTAGCCCTGCTACGTCTGGGTTTGGATTTGACTTGGCAAATTCAATTTTGATTGCTTTGGATCGGTTTTAGACGTTGGACCCAACGTCTCTACTGCTGTGTGCGGAAACAGTTTTAATAGCTTAAGATTTCAAACCTTTATTCGCATTAGTAATAAGTAGTGTAAAACAATTATTGCCATATTTTTAACAGCACTTTTGGAGCGATATTTTTCACTATTAAATTTCAATGTAGAACCACTATATTTTCAATTCAATAGCAAAAAATCTCATTTCCAATAGCACTATTAAAAACACACCAATAATTATTTTACACTACTTAGTGTTTTAACACTCGTTTAATAGTGGTGAACTTAAAAACAAAAAGTTTTATTTTAAGTTCACCGCTATTTTTTGTGGTATATATAAAAAAACTTGATTTAACCGTTATATTTTAGTATGTTTGCATTGTAATTTTTAGGGAAATCCTTTAGATAGATTGATAAAAATATGCAAAAAAGTAATTTTTTTAGGGTAGCTACTGCTATACCAAAGGTGAAGATTGGGGCATGTGGTGAGAATGTAAAACAGATAGAGTCGCTTATTCGAACAGCAGCAGCTCAGGGAACAGAGGTGGTTGTTACACCAGAGTTGTCGATTACGGGCTACACTTGTGGCGATTTATTTCTTCAAAGTCGTCTACTGCTTAGTGCCAAAGAGCAGCTGGAGCAGTTGATTGATAGACTACGTGATGTAGAGGTGTGTGGTATTGTGGGTATGCCTATTAGATTCTGTAGCTCTCTATATAATTGTGCTGTAGTGTTTGCTAAGGGTGAGGTGCTCGCTGTAGTTGCTAAAACATATATTCCTAACTACTCTGAATTTTACGAAAGTAGATGGTTTGCATCGGCTACGAACCTTTGTGAAGATGCTACGGTTGAACTATGCGGAAAACAACACCCTATTACTAATAGTTCGTTATTTGAGATTTCGGGTGTAGTGTGTGGAGTTGAGATTTGTGAAGATTTATGGGTTGCCACACCTCCATCGTCTCAACTTTGCTCTGTTGCAGAGCTATTTTTCAATCTTTCGGCTTCGCCCGAGGTGGTTGGCAAATATGATTATCTTTGCTCACTTATCGAGCAGCAGTCGGCACGCTGTATAGCTGGATATGTATACTGTTCGGCTGGTACAGGAGAGTCTTCTACAGATTTACTCTTTGGGGGTAATGGTTTAATTGCAGAAAATGGGCGAATTATTGCTTCTGCTAAGCGATTTTCGCTCGAAGAGCAGATCGTAATTGCCGATTTAGATATAGAACTGCTTCGTAACCATCGTATCCGAACAACTACTTTTGGGGTAGATTCAACTCAAAATAGGATTAAGCATATTTCAAAAATAGATATAAATAGCACCCCAACAGGCGGATTAAGGCGCACAATAGACAAAGCTCCATTTGTTCCAGCAGATGAAAGAAAGAGAGATATACGCTGCGAAGAGATTTTCTCAATTCAAAGTGGTGGATTAATTCAGCGTCTTTCGCACACTGGTTGTAAGTGTGCTGTGATAGGTATTTCGGGTGGTTTAGACTCTACTCTTGCGCTTTTGGTTGCTGTTAAAGCGTTTGATAGCTTGGAGTTAGATAGAAAAGGTATTATTGGGGTTACAATGCCCGGTTTTGGCACTACAGATCGCACCTACAACAATGCAATAACGATGATTAATGAGCTGGGTGTTACGCTTCGTGAAATTTCGATACGTAAGGCTTGCGAGCAACACTTCTTAGATATTGGTCTTAGCGCAGATGATAGGTCGGTGTCATATGAAAATTCGCAAGCTCGTGAGCGAACTCAGATATTGATGGATATTGCCAATATGGAGGGCGGAATGGTAATTGGTACGGGTGATTTAAGTGAGTTAGCATTGGGTTGGGCAACTTATAATGGAGACCACATGTCGATGTATGGTGTTAATAGCTCTGTTCCTAAAACTTTGGTTCGCTATCTTGTAGGATGGGTGGCTCAGCATGAAGCAAACGAAAGAGTGCGTACAACGCTGTTAGATGTTATCGACACTCCTGTTAGCCCTGAACTTCTTCCAGCTGATGAGTCGGGAAATATTGCTCAAAAAACTGAAGATTTGGTTGGACCTTATGAGTTGCACGACTTTTTCCTATACCATTTTGTTCGTAATGGATTTTCACCTAGCAAGATCGAGATGATTGCTCATATAGCATTTGAATCTATATACGATAGCGATACTATTCGCAAATGGTTGATTATCTTTATACGACGTTTCTTCTCTCAGCAGTTTAAACGTTCGGCAATGCCTGATGGACCAAAGGTGGGAAGTGTATCGCTTTCACCTCGTGGGGATTGGCGTATGCCTAGTGATGGTAGTGTTGGGGAATGGTTGGATGGTTTAATTCATAATTCATAATTCAGCATAATTATGAATTATGAATTGTATTAACTTCGGACTTTCTTTTTTTTATAAAAAAGAAACAAAAAAATCTTTCGCTGACTGCTTTTTTAACGCTAAAGTTTTGTGAAAATTGCTAAAAATTGATAACTCACATGAAAGTAGTTTGTTGCTACGCTCTTAGCATAGGAGGAGTTCAAACAATCAATCTTCTTAACGCAATTTTCACAAAACTTTTTTACGCTAAAAGCAGAGGCGAAGGGGCTGCTATTAAAGGTTTGTGTTAATTTTAAAGGTAAGCTTATTTACAATGCTCAGTAGAGACGTTGGGTCCAACGTCTGTAACACAAATCGATTATGTTTTAAAGAAAGGGTTTTCAAAAAAATCGGGATGTTGTTTTCAGACGTAGCAGGGCTACGTCTCTACCTGTGTTCGGTAACCGTTGTGCGGTTAGAGACGTTGGACCCAACGTCTCTACAGAAAACATTTTATAAATAATTGTCCTGATTCACATAATTACGCATTACGAATTACACATTACGAATTGAATAAAAGAATAGGCTTAATAGGTCGATGATTCTTATCCTCAGGGTAAAGGGCATTCTCCTTTTCGAGTTGCTCAGCCATCTCTTTTATCATTGCAGCAGTTTTTTTCATCTCAGTAGTTGCCACATTATCATTTTCAAAAGGGTCTATCTCTAGGTTATACAGCTCATATTGAGGATTTGTTGGCATTTCTGGATTGTAACGATATATTAATTTCCAATTTCCACTGCGATAAGAGGTGTAGTAGTCGCCACGATGGTCGTGAGGAAAGTGCATAATTAATTTGTCGCTACGTTGCTCATTTTTCTCCCCTTTAAGCTGCTTAGCTAGGTCGTACCCATCCAAAACATGATTTTCGGGGAATTTAGCTCCTGCCATATTTAGAATTGTAGGATATAAATCCATTACACTGCCAAACTGAAGTTGTACGCCATTTTCTTTGATTGGTAAAGCTCTTTGTACTTTCGAGGTTTCATCTCTTTTTGCCCAACTTGCAATAAATGGCACTCTAACACCCCCCTCATACTCCGTTCCTTTCTTTCCACGAAGAGGTGCTGAGCTATAGTGACCTTTAAAATCGCCAACATAGGCATCCGAACCGTTATCACCAACAAAGAGTATTAGAGTATTTTCAGCAATTTCAAGATTTTCAAGACAATCCATAATATCACCAAGCGATTTATCCATTCCCTCTATCAAAGCAGCAAATGAGGCAGCTTTCTTGCCAAATTTCGATTCATCGTAGTTGTCGATAAATCGTTTATCATCTTCAAAAGGCGCATGAACAGCATAGTGCGCCATATATAAGAAAAATGGCTCCTCCTCTTTCGATGCTTTTTCAATCTCTTTCTTGGCTTCGAGAGTAAGAGCTTCGGTAAGGAAAATATCTGTACCGTGATACTGCTCTAAATCGGGAACAGCATTGTTTTTACCTTTTTTAGCCCCAAAATCGTTTAATCCCAAATAGCTACCAGGGCTACCCATACCACCACCAGCGATATTTACATCAAAGCCCAAATTTTGAGGAAACTCTCCCTCCGAACCCTCTGCGCCAAAGTGTGCTTTACCAATATGGATTGTTTTGTAGCCACTATCTTTCAACATTTTTGGAAGAGTTGGGCAATCTTGCTTTATTCCTGTCCAATTCCAATTAGTAGGGCCATAATCTCCACGATTGTTTTCAGAGCTATTAATCCACTGTGTTACACCATGTCGAGTGCTATTTTGTCCTGTAATAATTGATGCACGAGTGGGTGAACTAACGCTTTGAGCAAAAAAAGTTGAAAATCTTACCCCTCTATCTGCTAGTCGTTCCATATTTGGGGTGCGATACCAGTCGTTGAGTGGCTCACGTACAACATTGCCATCACTATCGGTAATAAATGGTAGAGAGGTGTCCATCACACCCATATCATCTACTAAAAATATGATTATATTTGGTCGCTCAGCAGCCGATGCAGCAATTGTCAGTAGCGAAGTGGTTGCGGTTAAAACAAGTGGTTTTGATATCTGTATCATAATCTTAAATTTTCAGAAGTTTTAGAAGTTTCCTCTATTTTTTCCAGAAGCCCAAGCTGCTCCAGCTAAAAATGTTTTTTTAAATGTTTCGGAATTTAGTGCAGGCGACTGCTCAATAGTAGCCATTGCGTGCCCTATCATAGTATGAAATATTTTTGCTCGTCCAAAATCTACGGTAAAAATCAAAACCTCTTCTTTTCCTGTACCACCCTTTTTAGGGTCGGAGTAGGCGGTGTATAACACATCTTTAATGTTTGCTTTCCCTTTCATTGAGTCGTAAAGCTCGTCGGATGGTTGCAAAATCCCAGCTTTAAGAGTTTTATCTACAGCAGGGTGCGATAAATTTCGACATTTTAAAGTGTAGTCGTGGCGTGCACCGTGGTGACCAACTCTATCAGATGCTTCGTACTTCTCTAATTTGCCATTTTTCCACTCAGTGTAGTACCCTTTACTCTCTTTTCCTCTATCACCCCAACCTCCTAGAGCAATAACGCTTTCGTATTCGTCCCAATCGCTAAAGGCATTGTTTGCAGCGTGGTAGATAACGACACCTTTGCCCGATTTAACATACTTTATAAACTCTGTTTTCAACTTATCACACCAACTATCGCCAAAATAGTCGACAACAACAAGTTTGTAACCCTTAAAATCGGGGCAAAAATTACTCATATCTTCGCCAGCTTTTGGCGAAGTGGCAATCTCTACCTCATATCCATCTTCGGTAAGTAGATTGCTAATAGCCTTGCTACTTACTTTCCAATAGTGGTTGTTTTGTCCTGTGATAATCATCGCTTTAATAGGCTTGGCTGCTAGTGAAGCTGAAATTGAGATTGCAAATGTTAAAATTAGTAGTAAAATTTTTTTCATAATATTGTAAAAATTTATTGCCATTAATTAAAGGGGAGTTCTAAAGCTCTCTAATCCAAATATTTCTAAACATAACAGGATTTCTATGATCTTGAAGCAAAATAGATGCTCTACCATGTTCTTCTATCTGTGGTAATCCAATATACTGGGTTGTCCCTAATATATCGGTGTTGTTTTGAATCACTACGCCATTGTGTATAACGGTAACATTGGGGTTTACTACCATTTTGCCATCCTTAAATATAGGTGCGGTGTAAATTATATCATATACATTCCATTTCCCAGGTTTTTGCATTGCATTTACCAGCGGAGCGGTCTGTTTGTAGATTGAGCCTGCTTGTCCGTTTGCGTAGGTTTCGTTGTTGTAGTTATCGAGGATTTGAATTTCGTATCTCTCTTGCATCAAAACGCCACTATTTCCTCTATCTTGGCCCTCTCCTTGAGTATCTTCAGGTACACTCCATTCTATATGAAGCTGACAATCACCAAACTCTCTAAGCGTCTTGATACTTCCCGATTTAGGCAAAATAGTTAGCACTCCATCCTCTGAAATCCACTCTATTTTCTCATCTTTTTTTGCTTTTTTCCACTCATTAGTGGAAGTTCCGTCATATAGAATTATGGCATCTGATGGTGCTTTTACCATTTTGTTGTCAAAATCGTCGGTAGTCACAATTTCAGGTTGAGGTAGCCACACCTCTGTCATCTCTGCACTCATTTTTGGAGCTATGGGATACTCCTTCTGCTGCGCAAAAGCAAAATTTACAGAAAAAAACGTAAAAATTATTAAAGTTTTCAAACCTCTATTCACATTCATATTATAAAATTATAAATTAGAAAAATATATTATTTTTTTGATTGCGTCAAACTGCTGAATTTGTGAAAAATTCATCTTTTCGGCAACAAACTCACACTTTTCGATTGACGAAAAAGTATTGTCTGGAGCATAAAACTCTGCCGCCTGCCAAATTACATTTTCGGGTAACATTCCAATAATTTCGGTGCCTGTAACCTCCACGCCACATAGCTTAGCAACTCTTTTTACCTCTTCAAACGCTATATGTAGCGGAGTTAGCTCCATATCTACAATATTCATCGAAACTTGCGAAAATCCATACTGCTCCATATACCAACCTATAGCCTTAGCTCCTTTTAGTGTGCCGTGTACTCTCTCTCCTTCTATTTTACAACCACTATAACGCACTGTTTTGGCAATTTTATCGGCAATTTCAACATCTTTACAATTAAGATTAAAATTTACTGCTAACAGAAAATTTCTAGCTCCAATAACCGTAACACCACTTTTTGCTACATATTCATTATAAATAGGTTCGCCAAAATCGGGATACCACAAAGGGTTTTGAAATTTTTGTTCAATTCCCTCATACTCACCCTTTCTACACATTGCAAGATTTTGTTTATGCTCTGCAAAAGCAGCTTTTTCATAGCAATATATCGGTATTTTTAGCTCCTGTGCCACTCTTTTGCCTACAGCTCTAGCTGCATCAATACACTCCTCGATTGTAACACCCTTTAAAGGAACAAATGGCATAACATCTGTTGCTCCTATACGTGGATGCTCTCCCACCTGCTGGCGCATATCGATTTTTTCGGCTGCAGCTTTTATAGCATTAAATGCAGCCTGCTCGATAGAGCTAACTGTTGCTACAAAAGTTATTACAGTGCGATTTGCATCCTTTCCTATGTCGCAATTTAATACTTTTGCACCCTCAACCGACTCTATAGAGCTGCAGATATACTCGATGGTAGCTAAGTTCTGCCCCTCACTAAAGTTTGGTATCGCTTCTATTAATTTTTCATTCATATATTAGTATGATTTATTACGATCAGACCTCCCTATAAGGAAATCATTGGTTTACAATAACAAATAGGCTCTTTTTCCTATGCGAATATAGTAAAAATATATGTAAAAATGGTATTTTCTTAAAAATTTAATTTTTATTATTTATAATTTAAAATATATATATATCTTTGTGGTTGTACTGTTAAAAATATCAATTAAGCGGGAGAGGTTGAATTGATTATTAATTTTAACGTACATATATGAAAAAGATTCAATTTTTTAAATTTTCGGCTGTAGCATTTCTTGCTACGGCACTATTTTCGTGTGCTCCTAGTGAGCAATCAAAAGAGGTAAAATATGGAGTATTTCCTCATAAAATGCCTACTGAAAAGCCTGATTATGCGCTAAGTGCAGCTACAGAGCGAATGTTCGACAACTATCCTACTCCTCGTGTTCAAGACAACGAATTTTACACAACTTTTAAATATACCAAAATCGAAGGATTTGATTATGGCGACGAAGGATTAATTACTCGTCGTGACCCATCACGTCCTATTCTGGTAGATGGTAAATATTATATGTGGTACACCAAACGTGACACAAAATATCGCCCAATTGGCGCAAATCGTGCAGCTGAGGTAACCGACGAAATTCCATCTACAGACTGGGATTTATGCGATATTTGGTATGCTACAAGCGATGATGGTTTTACTTGGAAAGAGCAAGGTTGTGCTGTTGCTCGACCTCCAAAGCCTCAATTTGGTTGGCGTTCGCTTGCAACTCCCGATATTTTGGTATGGAAAGGTCGCTACTACCTTTATTTCCAAATATTTAACGAACCTAGTGGTTTGCGTGGCGACTGGTGTCCAATATCTATGGCACACGCCGACTCTCCAAACGGTCCTTGGACTTATACTCAACAGCAGATTATACCTTTTGGAAAAGAGGGAGAGTGGGATAAAGACCAAACGCAAGATCCTCATCCAATTGTATTTAATGGCAAAATATATCTTTACTTTAAATCGGCATTCAACAAATGGCCTGATTTAAGAGATAAATATGCTGTTTGTCATGGTGTTGCAATTGCAGAAGATCCAGCTGGTCCATTCGAAAAATGTAAGGTTAATCCTGTAATGAATACAGGTCATGAGACTACCTACTGGCCATATAAAAATGGTGTTGCAACTCTTGCAATTAGAGATGGCAATGAGCGTGAGACTATCCAATTCTCAGAAGATGGTATTAATTTCCACCCTCAATGTGTCGTTTCTCTAGCTCCTACAGCTGCTGGACTATACACTCCCGACACCTTTACCGATAGCAAAAATGCAATTGGTGGTGAGTGGGGCACGTGCCACTTTACAAATGTTAAAAATGGCGGTGCCGAGGGTACACACTCCGAAATTGCACGTTTTGACTGCGATTTAAGCCAAGAGTGTGACGAAACTATCTTCAAACAGACAACTATCTTCTTAGAGCCAGAGGCGTATTATAGTCAAGGACTTGGCTCACTAAAAGAGAAACGTAAGGGTAATGCGAAATAAGCAGTAAAGGGAACTGTTCTAATTTCTCAATTTTGAGCGATTAGAACTCCCCTTTCGTAAATTTTAAAACCTTATCGGCATGAATCTATTAAAAGATGTAGTGGTTTTGGAGTGTAGTGACGATTTGATATCTGCTACAATTGGGTTAAAATTTGCACAACTAGAAGCAAGAGTTGTGCGAATTATTTGCGACGAAAAAGGCGATAAAAAAGGCGATAAATTAGCGCAAAATCATATTTTGGTCAATTTTACAGAGATAAGTCGCTTCTTTACCACTCAAAAAATAGAGGTAAAGAGGAGTTGATTGTAAAATGCAGCTCTAACGATGATAAACAAAAACTACTAGAGCTTATAAGTAGTTCAGACATACTTCTATATAATTATAACGACAATATTCTTTCAGATTTCAATATAGATATTGAAGGAATATCAAAAAAATTTCCACACCTTATTTTAGCTGAATATTCAGAATATGGTTCGCACACTACTTATAAAGATAAACGTGGCGATGAGCTGCTTATTCAGGCAATAAGTGGAATTACACTGCTCACAGGCAATCGAGATGATGCTCCAACGCCAATGGGTTTTGATGTTGCAACTCAATTTTGTACTTCCTATCTTGTTCAGGCTATTTTAGCTGCACTATTTTGTAGAGAAGAGGATAAAAACAGACGAGGCACAAAAGTAAGTAGCAGCCTTTTGGAGGCGGTGGTTCAGATACAATTGGAGTTTATTACAACAGCTGCAAATAGTGGTATGCAGATGCCAAAACGCACAATTAGAGGCAATGCACACGCTGGACTTCCTGCACCTTATGGGGTGTATCGCTCCAAGGATGGTTTTTTTGCAATGTCGATGATTTCAATTCCCTATTTAGCAGATATTATGGGGCTTACAATCCCCAAAAAGTGGATACCTAGCCCTGCATGGCTATGGTATAGAGATGAGATAATGAGCTTTTTAGAACCTCATTTTTTGACGAAAACTAATAGCGAGTGGATGGATATTTTTACACCTCTTGATGTGTGGTGTAGCGATATTTTCGATATTCCAACAACTCTAAATCTTGAAGCATACAAAATTTTGGAGTTGGAACAGAGCTATCCACTAGAGGGTAGTGATACTTTTGTCGCTACACGCCTACCCTACCATATAACAACTAATGGGGCCAAGAAAGCCAATAAAAAGAGGATAAAATGCGGAGATAAACCGCTAGAGGGGGTAGTTGTAGTGGATATAAGTCAATATCTATCGGGTCCAACCTCCACTCTTATGCTTGCCGATTTAGGTGCAACGGTAATCAAAATAGAACGTCCTAAAAGTGGCGATATGGGGCGCAATGTAATAATCAATAATCTGCTTTTAGACGACACCTCAACTAGCTTTTTAGCTGTAGGGCGCAACAAACGTAGCGTGGCTTTAGATTTAAAAAATAGTGATGATATAGCCACTGTTAAAAAGATTATGAGAAAGGCAGATGTTATAGTTCAAAACTTTCGCCCAACGGTAATGAAGCGTTTAGGACTCGACTACGACACCATAAAAGAGATAAATCCATCGGTAATATACGCCGAAGTGTCGGGTTATGGTCAAAAAGGGTGTTGGGTTGGAAAACCAGGTCAAGACTATATTGTGCAGGCACTTTCAGGACTCTGCACAATAAGCGGTCAGAGAGATAGCGAACCTGTGCCATTGGGTTTGTCGGTTGTAGATTTGATTTCGGGTTGCCATGTAGATGAGGCAGTTTTGGCTTCGCTATATAATAGAGAGTTCCGTGGTGATGGTGCGCATATTTTGGTAACCATGTTTGAGGGAGCGATGGATTTGCAGAGTGATTTTATTACAGCCTATAGATGGGGTGCAGGCGAAAATTTTAAAAAATCAAAAATATCAAATGTACACTCTGGTGAAAATGCACCTTGCGGAATATATAAAACTATGGATGGTTATATCGCTATTGGAGCAATATCAGAGCAGATAGCAATTGATTCTATTTTAAATGATAGTTTAAAATTGAAGATAAATAGTGATAACATGGCTAATTGGCGTGATAGAGAGGATAGTATAAAATTTTTGATAGCAAAGCATTTAAAGCGAAAGAGTACAAAACATTGGATAGAGAAATTTTCAAAGATAGAAGGTATGCTCTATAGCGAAATTTATGATTGGGAAGAGCTATTCGACTCACCACTAGGAAAATCGCTAAAAATGCTACAAAAAGTGACTCGTGGCAACGGCTACAGCTACATTACCACACGAGCACCTATTCGTATTAACGATAAAATTCTGACCTATCCACTTGGTGGACCACAAGTTGGGGAGTACAGTGAGGAGATTATAAATAGACAATAAATAGATAAAAAACAGTACTTATGGAAAAACAATTCGAAGTAAAAGATGGATTAAATTACTACAATCTCTATATAAGTAGTGTAAAACAATTATTGCCATATTTTTAACAGCACTTTTGGAGCGATATTTTTCACTATTAAATTTCAATGTAGAACCACTATATTTTCAATTCAATAGCAAAAAATCTCATTTCCAATAGCACTATTAAAAACACACCAATAATTATTTTACACTACTTAAATGGAGAGTGGGTAAAGTCGCAATCAGGCAAATATATTGCAGTTGAGAATCCAGCAACTGAGCAGATTGTAGGTTATGTAAGCGACGCAACAGCTCAAGAGGCTCAAATGGCTTTAGAAACATCTGAAAAAGCACAACTACTTTGGCAAGAGCTTTCGGTAATTGAGAGAGCCAAACATATTCAAAATATAATAGATTGCCTGCAAGAGGAGATAACACATTTTGCCGAAATTTTAACCAAAGAGCAGGGTAAAACCTATGCTGAGGCGTTGTGTGAGGTAGAAGATACTATAAACTATATGCGACAGGCAATTGAGGGTGCAAAAAGAATAAAAGGCGAAATTTTACCAACTGTAAATAGCGAAGAGTCGCTACTTATCAATAGAGTACCTTATGGTGTGACTCTAGGTCTTTGCACTTGGAACTACCCACTAGCTCTAGTTGGTCGTAAATTAGCCCCTGCACTGATTACAGGCAACACAATCATCATAAAACCTCACGATTTAACACCTTTAGCAACTGCCGAATTTTTTAGAATTATCGACAAGGCTCAAATTCCGCAAGGCGTGGTAAACCTTATCACTAGTAGCGGTATAGAGGTTAGCCAACAGCTAGTAAGTAGTCCGATTACAAAGCTTGTAAATGTAACAGGTAGCGTGGGAGCAGGACAGGCAATTTATCGTGCTGCAGCCCAAAATATATCTGGACTAGTGTTAGAATTAGGGGGTAAATCGCCATTTATAGTGTTAAAAGATGCCGATATCGACAAGGCAGTAGAGGCAGCCGTAATATCACGTTATGCAAATTGTGGACAGGTGTGTATCTGCTGTGATATGATTTTTGTTGAAGAGTCGATAGTCGAAGAGTTTACAGAAAAGCTACTAAAACGAGTAGCTCAAATCAAAGTGGGTAATCCGTTTGACTCAACCACCAATATGGGACCAAAAATGTGTAAATCTGATTTAGAAAAGATTGACGGTATAGTGCAACGCACTCTTTCACAAGGTGCAAAACTACTTTGTGGAGGGGAAAGCCCTAAGGGAGCTGAATTTGAAAAGGGTTATTGGTACGAGCCTACAGTTTTGGGTGATGTAACACCTGATATGGCAGCGGCCCAAGTGGCTGCTTTTCGTTCAGATATTCTGACTGCAAATGGCGATGTAACACCTACAAGCTGGCAAGAAGTTTTTTCTTTAGCTTCAAAATATCCCAACTCTGTAGCTATTCCATTTGTACCCGTTCATGTCTACTCTAGCTTTTTTACACTTGCATCACACCTTAACGACAAACCATTTTGGAGTGATGGCTCAAATTTGGATTTGGAGGTGGGCGAGCACACTTTAGATTTGCTTATAAAGCTACTAAGTAGTGTAAAACAATATATATGGAAGAGGGAATAATTTATAAAAAAGAGGGTCGTGTTGCAACGATTACAATCAATCGACCTAAAAAGATGAACTCTATTACCCGTCAAATGGGAATAGATTTAAATAGAATTGCTCAAGAAATTAACGATGATGCTCAGATTTCGGTTGTGATATTGACAGGAAGTGGAGAGCGAGCTTTTTCGACAGGAAGCGATATCACTATGTTAGATCAATATGGCACACCTTTCGAACTTCGCAATCGCCAAGATTACTGCACAGCAATTCGAAATATCAGAAAACCTGTAATTGCTAAAATCAAAGGTTATGCTCTGGGAGGAGGATTAGAATTGGTGCTTGCCACTGATATTCGCATAGCCTCAGATAGTGCTATTTTTGCTGTTTCTGAAGTGGAACATGGCTGGACCTCAGGAAGCGGTGCTACGCAGCTTTTGGCTCGTCAAATTGGTTATAACCGTGCAGCTGAATTGGTGCTTACAGCTAAAAAGATTGATGCCCAAGAGGCATATAGATTAGGCATTGTAAATCAAGTGGTTGCAGTAGAAGAAATTGATGATTATGTTGCTCAAATGGTTGCAAAAATGGAAGAATTTTCACCAATTGCAATGCAGCTAATTAAACAAAATCTTAGAGCTTCGCAAAATATGCCGCAAGATATGGGTTTGCAGTATGAAAACGACCTGTTTGCATTCTCATTTACTACCGAAGATGCTGCAGAGGGCAAACTTGCTTTTTCTGAGAAACGTAAGCCTAAATTTTAATATTGTAACTGGGTTCGGTTACCTTGTGTTCGTTATAGACGTTGTGTTATCGAACCCAGTAATTATGCATTATGAATTATGCCAATAAAGGTTTGAAGAACCTTCTTCCTTTTTTTGCAAGCGGAGCGAAACCGTGAGTGAAAGCGAGCAATTTTTGTCAATTCTTCGGGTGTGCTTTTTCTAAAAAAGCATCAAAAAATAGTTATTTTTTGACTAATTAAAGTAGAAAAATGGCTCATTCTCAAAATCTGTTGTTAAAAATTACAATTTGTGGCTCAGCTGTAGAGACGTAGCCCTGCTACGTCTGAGTTTGGATTTGGCTTTGCAAATTCAATTTTGATTGCTACGTAAGCTCATTTTGCTTTGCAAAATTCGATTTTAGACGTAGCAGGGCTACGTCTCTACTGCTGTGTGCGGAAACAGTTTTTGAGAAAAATCCAGAAAAATAGCTTAAAATTTCAAACCTTTATTCGCATGAATTATGCATTATGAATTATTTCTATCCCAGTAATTATGTATTATGAATTATGCATTATAAATTATTTCTATGTTCGGTTACCTTGTGTTCGTTATAGACGTTGTGTTATCAAACCCAGCAATTATGCATTATGAATTATGCATTATAAATTATTTCTATGTTCGGTTAAAGACGTTGTGCACAACGTATCTACTGCCGTGTTATCGAACCCTGCAATTATGCATTATGAATTATGCATTATGAATTAAAAAGAGCCTCTTTACAGATAACGATTCATAGTAAAAGCAAAGGTACTTCCCTTGCCGATATCGCTTCTAACGCTGATTTTTTCACCGTGTGCTTCGACAATATGTTTTACAATTGCGAGTCCTAGTCCTGTACCTCCAATCTCACGAGAGCGACTTTTGTCGGCTCTAAAGAAACGTTCGAAAATACGTGGTAAGTTATCTTTTTCAATGCCAATTCCATCATCTTCAACCTCAATAAGCACTTTTTGATACATATCCACAAATTTTATCTTTGTACGTCCACCTTTTTTGCCATACTTTATTGAGTTTACTATCAGATTTATAAGTACCTGCTCGATTCTACCCCTATCGGCATAAATTTCAATTGGCTCAGATGCTTCAACCGAAATAGTAATATCTTTTAGCTTAGCTTGGTCTGTTAGCGATTCAGCTATGTCTTTAGAGATAGCTACAATATCTAATCTTTTGCGTTCTAGGTTCTCTACCTTGTTTTCAAGAGCTGAGATAGACTCCAAATCTTTTACTATTGCAATTAAACGCTCGATATTTCTATCAGCATTATTCAGATATTTTAGATTTATATTGGGATTGTTGACTCCACCATCTATAAGCGTAAGAATATAGCCTTGAAGTGTGAAAAGAGGTGTTTTAAGCTCGTGCGAGACGTTTCCTAAGAACTCTTTTCTATACTGTTCCATCTCTTTTAGACTAGAAATCTCTTTCGATTTATTATCAGCCCAAACCACAATATCTTCACCAACTTCTAAAAACACCTCTTTAGTCGAAAATCTATCTTTTAGCTTATCGACTGCAATATCTTCATTTAAAATTATCTCATAAATAGGTTTTAACCTATATAACACAAATCGAGAGATAATTAAACGGGCTATAAAATAATTAAGTATCGACAAGGCAATTGAGAATATAATAATATTGATAATTTGAGCCTCCATTATGATTAATGATACTGCGAAGATTACCAACATTGGCAACGAAATAAAGATTGCTGCTCTATTTGCCGATTTAATTTTTAATTTCATAGAAAAATGATTAATGGTTAATACGATAATGGTTAATGCCAATTGTAATAATTGTAATAGAGGAATTATAAATTAAGAATTTTGACAATAACCCTATTTTAATCTACAAAGATAGATAAAATGTTTATATTAATATCGGATATAATGTTAAGAAAACATTAAAAGTTACCAAACCAAAATCATTAACCATTAATCATTTATAATTTATAATTTAAAATTTATAATTAACCATTACCCCTATAGCTTTTCATAAGTTTTGTAATATACTTACCAATAATATCAAATTCAAGATTTACAGTGGTTCCAACCTTAAATTGACAGAAATTTGTGTGGTGGAAAGTGTATGGTATGATTGCTACTTGAAATGAGTTGCTCTTTGAGTTTACAACCGTAAGGCTTACACCATTTACTGTAATTGAGCCTTTTTCAACAGTCACATTCTCACCGCTATTCTCATATTCAAATGTAAAATACCAACTACCATCAGCCTCTTCGATATTTGTACATGTTGCAGTTTGGTCGACATGCCCCTGAACAATATGACCATCTAAAAGCGCATCTGGGCGCATACTTCTCTCAAGGTTAATCATATCGTCAACCTCAACCAACCCTAAGTTACTCTTAATTAAAGTCTCTTTGATTGCTGTTACGGTGTAGGTTGTATCGGTAAGCTCAACAACAGTTAAGCATACTCCATTATGAGCAATACTTTGGTCGATTTTTAATTGATCTGTAAAGCTACACTCTACTGTAATGTGCAGATTCTCTGCATCTTTTCTTAAAGCAACAACTTTTGCTGCCTCTTCTACTATTCCTGAAAACATTTTTTAAAATTATGAATTACGAATTATTAATTATGAATTACGAATTATGAATTACGAATTACGAATTGTGAATTAAACCAAATGGTTGCGACGTTTGTAATAATAAGATACCGCATAAAGAAGCGATAAAACAAAAATATAAGCAGATAATCTACCAATATAATCGCCATATTTTACATATACCGTAATCTTATCATTAGTTTTTATTGTCGCTTCTAATAGTGTACGCTCATCCCAAAGAGTATGCTCTAAAATATCACCACGACTATCAATAATTGCCGAAATACCCGTGTTTGCCGAACGAGCAATCTCACGACGAGTCTCAATAGCACGAAGCGAAGCAAAACTTAGATGTTGGCGATAGCCTGGGGTATCTTTCCACCAACCATCATTGGTTATAATAAACAGAGCCTCAGCACCTTTATTAATAAATTGAGTAATAAACTCTCCGTAAACCGACTCAAAACAGATTGCACACCCCACCTTTACACCAGTTGTCTCATTAGTGAGAAGAGTACGCTCATCTTGAGTTGCATACATTCCAAACTGACCACCTAAATCGACAAAAAAATCGCCCAAATTGCGTGTATACCTATAAAATGGCATCATCTCCACCCCAATAGCTAGTCGAGATTTATGATATAGCTCAATTTTTTCGCCATCACTAATAGATATTGCCGAATTGTAGGAATCGTAGTAAAATGGCAAATTTGGAGTGGTACGAGAGGTAAAAGTTGGAGCCGAGTCGAACTCTTTTTTGGAATAATATTGACGAATTACCAGACCTGTAATGAAATCGGCTTTAGGTTGGTTTTCCCTCAAAAAGCTCTCAATTTTCTCTACAGGAAGAGAGCTTTGAACAGTATGCACCCAAAAATCGTTGTCTAAAGCTGTCTCAGGAGCGATAAAAAAGTCGACATTGCTACCTTTTGCCTCCCGAGCTAACTCTAACAAAATATTTAGCTGCTCATTTTGCGAAAGCGAACCGAATTTTTCACCATAAGGGTCGATATTTGGCTGTAAAACTGCAACATTTATTGCTTTACTCCCTTTATAATCAATTTTGTAGGTGTGGTACACTACCAATGAATAGATTATAGGAGCTACTATAAATATTAAAGCAAATAGTAGTTTTTTAGAGGCTAAAATATTCTTGAAATCATATTTTTTACACTCTTTTAACCCCTCAAAAATTATAATATTTACAACCATAACCCATAGCGTTCCGCCAAGTGCACCTGTATACTCATACCACTGTACAAACGAGGGTGTAATACCAAAACCATTGCCCAGATTTATCCACGGAAACGAAATTTCAAGATTTTTGGCATAAAACCACTCTGCTGCCACCCAACCAGCTACTAAAACCGTATAAGCCAAAGGACGTGTAGCATTGAGCCAAACTCTATTATAAAGATTTAATACAATACTCATAAGAGTGGTAGTTGCAAATGCAGCTGCTAATGGTCCTAAAATTGTAGCGTTACCAATCCACCATAGCGACGAGAAATTCCAAAGAATAAGTGCTACGACCGACCAATTCATAAATTTTACACCTCCGCTACGCTCTTGCAGCATAAGAAGCGGTACAAACATTACAAACTGCGAAAGTGGAGTAATCCCATACCATGGTAATGAGCCAAAAATAACAAAAAGTAACACCAGAAAAAGATTGCTTTTAAAAAACTTTTCTTTTGTTAATTTTCCATTTGAAATATTTTCCACTATATTGTTTTTCACCTTTTTTTGAGATTTTTTATTCGATAATACTTTATTTTTCACACTCATTATCTTTAGAAATTTTTTCGAGATTTGCCTCTGCTGCAATTTTGTCGATTATGTTGTGTACAATCTTATCAATTTTGCTCTTTGAGGTGTAATCAGCCTTTGCGGTATAGTCTACACGTCCTTCGTCTAATAATTTTGAAATTTCGTCAATCTTTTTTTGCGACTCACTATTATACACTGCAATCGAGTAGCCCCCCATCTGTTTAACCAACTTCATACATGGAATATCGGTGTAACCATCGCCAATATATATCATTCTACTAAAGGGGATAGGTCGCTCACTTTCTGGAACATAATTATTGATAAGAATATTGTCGGAGATACTATCAATTCCTTTATTTATCTTGAAAAGAAACTGAGTTTTTGTGGTGTAATTGACCACAACACTTGGCCAATATGCAATTCCATCTACATCATAGAAAAACGAGCAGGCAAATATTTTTTTAAACTCGCCAGCTATTTTTGTACCCTCAATCATCTCTTTTATACCCGACGAATTGATGTAATGTTCTATTTTTAGCCCCTTTTTAGCTGCATATTTATTAATTCTGCTAAACCACTCTACAACACCTTCAAAAAGCTCAACTTTGCTTCCAGATTCACGAAATGCCTCACGGCGAAGCGATTTTTCTCCGCTTTTTGCCGCCTGTATCATACGATACATATAGGCTAGAATAGGGTCGCCATCTTGTTCCTCAGCCAATTGAGTACTTTCACACCAAAACTCTTCGTTTTTTTTACCTACAGCAGGAATAAAATCGTACTCTTGCATATTCCCGGGTGCAAGTGTGCCATCAAAATCATATATTATAGCTATCTTATTTTTTTCCATAATTCAAAAATTAGAAGTTCTCTTTAATTGCAAGGAGCAAAAACCATGTAAAGGTAATAAAAATTAAGAAATTTTCTTTAATTTTTATTAAAATTAACATTTGTCTTAGTTTATACCTAATTTTAACTATATTTGCATGAGGAAACTTCTAAAATCTAGCTTTCGGAGTTTAGAACTCTCCTTAAGTAAACTCACCATTAAATAGCTATTCAAAATTATGAATATCTCACCAACCATAGACCATAATCTAATGTTAGCCCTAAATGGCGATTTAGGTTCGTTTGCAGATTCACTAATGTGGGTTAGCTCTTCAAAGTTGGCAATAGTGCCTTTGGTGCTTTATGCCCTGTATCTTTTTTACCGTCGTTATGGTGTGAAAAATATGATTTTTGCTCTGATTATTATAGCGTTGATGGTGGCTGTAGCCGATCAAACTTCCCAATTTTTTAAACTCAACCTATCTCGCCTACGCCCCTCTCGTGAGCCACTTTTAGAGGGATTAATCCATACAGTTAATGGATATAAAGGGGGAATGTATGGCACAGTTTCAGCTCATGCTGCAAATAGTATAGCGGTGCTTGGTATGTGTGCGTATTTTGTAAGCAAAAAGTGGTATACTACTCTATCAATATTACTATCATTAATAATCTGTTATAGTCGAATATATCTAGGGGTTCACTACCCTCTTGACATTCTTTGGGGAATGCTTTTAGGCTCAATCACTGCAATTTTAGGCGTTATTGCTTTTAAAAAAATTGCTAAAATATAATTTTAATGATAGAGATTTTAGATAAAAAAAGCTGTACTGGCTGCGAAGCATGTGTGCAGGTGTGTAGTCGGCAATGTATTGAATTTATGCTAGATACAGAAGGTTTTTTCTATCCGAAAGTTAATAAAAATCTCTGCATAGATTGCGGATTATGCGATGCGGTGTGTCCTGTAATTAATCAAATGCAGCTACCCACCGATTTTAAAGTTTTTGGAGCAAAAAATCGTAATAGTCAGATTGTAAAAGATAGCTCTTCTGGAGGAATTTTTACACTTTTATCAGAAAAAATTTTTGAGCAAAAAGGAGTAGTTTTTGGGGCGAAATTTGATGAAAATTGGCAAGTAGTTCACACAAAAATTGACAAAATTGAGGATATAAACAGATTGCAAGGGGCAAAATATGTTCAAAGTCGGATTGGAACGACTTTTCAAGAAGTTCGAGAGGAGCTAAAAAATGGAAAATCGGTGCTTTTTTCGGGTACGCCATGCCAAACAGCAGGTTTAAGACTATTTTTAAGAAAAGAGTATGAAAATTTAATTTTGGTCGATTTTATATGTCATGGCACTCCCTCACTCTCTATTTGGGAGAGTTATTTATCCGAAATTACAGATAAATACTCTATTACCAGAGTAGATAACATAAAATTTAGAGATAAACGAAAAGGGTGGAAAAACTACCATTTTTCGATTAGTGGAGTAGACGAAAATAACAAAAAAATAGATTTACATCGCTATTTTAAAGATGTTAGCTATATGCAGGGGTTTTTATCAAATCTCTATCTGCGCCCCTCTTGCTATGATTGCCCTGCAAAAGGAGGGAGAAGTGGTAGTGATATAACAATTGCCGATTTTTGGGGTTTAAAAAAGATTTTACCCACTTTTAACGACAACAAAGGGGTTAGTTTGGTGGTTTTGAATAGCTCTAAAGGGGTCGATTTTTTTGAGAGCATCCCTAAAACACAACTAGAAAAGAGATTAACAACTACAAAAGCTATACAACAAACCTTTTACAACTCCGCATTGGAGAATAAAAATAGAGAAATATTTTTTAAAGAGTATTCTGAAAATAAGAGTGGATTAATTGCTCTTATTTATATATATAGCAAAAGAAGCAGATATAAAAAGATTAAAAATCTTATTTTGGGAGAGTTTTAACATTTTTTTTACACACTACACATATAATTACTAATGAGACGTATTTGCATATTAACTCAACCGCTACGTAATAACTATGGCGGTCTGCTACAAGCGTATGCCCTACAAACCATACTAAAAAATTTGGGGCACGAAGTGTGGACAGAAGATAGAAGCTACAACAATAATCTAAAGCGAAAAATCAAAAATACCAACTTTGTGCGCCGACTCTTTAAAAAAGAGACTCTAGCACAAGAGCAAATTTTAGCTCAACACACTCAGCGGTTTGTAAGAGAGAATATGCAAACTACCGTAAATGTTGCTTCATCGAAAAAGAGTCTGTTTGATAGTTACAATTTTGATTGTTATGTTGTGGGAAGCGACCAAGTATGGCGACCAAAATACTCTCCAGATATTTACAACTATTTTTTAGATTTTACCACCAATATGGATGTTAGGCGTATAGCTTATGCTGCATCCTTTGGCACCGAGAAGTGGGAAATGTCGAAAATAATGAGTGCGAGATGTAAAAAATTGGCTAAAAATTTTGATTTTATTTCGGTTCGTGAAGATTCGGCAGTAGGAATTTGTAAAAAACAATTTGAAGTAGAGCCATTGCATGTTTTAGATCCTACGCTACTTTTAGAAAAAGAGCACTATATTTCGCTAGTTGAAAAAGACAATATTCCTAAAAGTAGAGGAAATTTAAGCGTATATATATTGGGTAATTCATCCGAAAAAAAGGCAATAGTGGATAGAGTAGCTAAAGATTTGAATCTTTCACCACAATTATTAACACCTAAATATATTTTTAAAAAGGTTGGAGTCAGCAATATTAACGACTGCATTTTTCCTGCTGTAACTTCGTGGTTAAGAGGCTTTATGGATGCCTATTTTGTGGTTACTGACTCATTTCACGGGATTGTTTTTTCAATTATTTTCAATAAAGAGTTTATTGCCATTAAAAATAAGAGCCGTGGAATTAGCCGAATGAATTCTATTTTAAAAATTTTTGGATTGACCGATAGATTGATATCCACAGAGAGCGAAGTTTGTAAAGAACATTACCAAAAGATTGATTATAAGAGAGTAAACGAAATAAAAAAGGAGTGGCAAAATAGTTCTGTTAATTTTTTAATAGAGTCATTGAAATAATAAAATTTCTAAATTCTGGATTTTGAGAGATTTTTTGTTTTAAGGCTTTAGATTTGGATTTTAGAAGTTCCCATAAGTTAACTTTAATTATACGTTAAAAATAGTTAGTAATTTGCAGGTTTAGATAATTTTTATTAACTTAGCCACAATTAACTAAACCACACTACTATGAGTAGAGAAAAGTTTACATGCGAATATCTAATCAACACAACGCCAAAGTCGCTTTTTAGATTTGTTAGCACCCCTACAGGTTTGTCAAATTGGTTTGCCGATAGCGTAAAACAGGATGATAAAGATAAGGAGTATTTCATCGTAAAATGGGGCAAATCGCTTAGTCGAATAAAATTAATTGAGCACAATCCAAACTATCTGATAAAATATTGTTGGGAAGAGGATGAGGGTAGCCCATATTTTTTTGAATTTGAGATAGATTACGATGAACTTACAAAGGTCGTATCCCTAAAAGTTATTGATTTTGCTGAAGATGACGAAAAAGATAGTCTACAAGCTATTTGGGATTCTAACATCAAACAACTAAAGCATGGATTAGGTAGTAAATAAAGAGAACTTCTAAATTTTACCCTAAATGCAAATACCGTAAATTTCGATTAGTAATTAATCGGATTTCTATTTTTTCGCTCAAAATTTCAAGGGAGTTCTAAAATATCTTAAAAGCCAGATTTTAAAAGTTCCCTTCAAATAAATAATAATTTCTCAAAATATATTAAGATGAAAAAAATTGTTGTTTCAACATTTTCTATACTATTTTCTTTAACCACATATATAGCACAAAGTCAAGTGATTGAACTATTCCCTAAGGGATTTATTAATGAAAATAAAACCTATACAGAAGAGCACTCAACAGAGGTATATGCTGGGCATGAGGCTCAACGACTAACAAATGTTGGCACCCCTACAATCAAAATATATAAAGCTGCTACGAAAGCTAAAAATGGAAAAACTATCATAGTATCGCCTGGTGGTGGCTACAATATTCTCTCTACAGATAAAGAGGGAAGTGAAGTGTGCGAATTTTTAAATAAGCATGGTTATGATGCAGCACTTCTAACATATAGAGTACCTCGACGTGAGGGCAGAGAGAAACATGAAGCTGCACTAGAGGATTTGCAACGTGCAATCTCAATAATTCGCAAAAATGGAGCAGAATATGGTATAGACAACTCTGAAATTGGGGTTATTGGCTTCTCGGCTGGTGCCCACCTTTCGGTTATGGCTTCTACAAACGACAGAATATATGATAGAATCGACGAAATTGATGATATTAGTTGTCGCCCAGATTTTTGTGCTTTGGTATATCCTGCATATCTATCGGGAGAGAACTTTGGGGTTGCTGAGGATATAAAAATCTCTAGTTCAATTCCAAAAACCTTTATTGCGCAGTCGGAAGATGATAAAAACTTTATAAATAGCTCTATTTTCTACTACTACGCCCTAAAAGAGGCAAAAGTACCTGTAACAATGCACCTATATAGCAATGGTGGTCATGGTCACGGAATGCGTAAAACAGGCAAAGAGGCAGATCAGTGGAGCGAAAGATATATTGATTGGCTTGACTCACTAAACAAATAAGAATTATCAAAGAAAGTAATGAATGTTGATATTGCAAAGATTGTAAAAAATAAAAATTTTAAATTATACAAAAAAATACCTTCGTTTCTTTTCAAATTAATGGCGAGAATTATCCATCAAAAAGAAATTAACGAAATTTTAACAAATTTTTCCACCCTTAAAGATGCAGAGTTTATCACTGCAACTTTAGACCATTTATCTATCACAAGAGATATAAATTTTGACAGATTAGAGGAGAAAAAAGAGGGCGATAATAGCTTGATTTTTGTTGCAAACCATCCCCTTGGTGGAGTTGATGGCTTTGTACTTGCCGAGGCAATTGCAGCCCGTTATGGCGATGTTAAAGTGGTGGTAAACGATATTTTAATGAACATAGAACCTGTTAAAGGGCTATTTGTCCCTATTAATAAACATGGTAAACAATCCTCAGATTACGCCTCACTTCTAAACGATACTTTTGAGTCGAAAACGCCAATATTATATTTTCCAGCAGGGCTATGCTCCCGTAAAATTAATGGTAGAGTGACCGATTTAAAATGGCATAATAGTTTTCTAAAAAAGGCTATTTCGCACAATAGAGATGTTGTTCCAGTGATGGTAGATTCTTTAAATTCAATTTTTTTTTATAATTTCGCACTTCTAAGAAAGCGATTAAATATTGTTGCTAATCTGGAGATGGTGCTTTTGCCCTCCGAATTATTCAAAAAAAGAGGCAAAAAAATAAAAATTATCTTTGGAGAGAAAATTGAGATTGAAACCTTGAAAAACGATAAAAGTGTGGCTACAAAGGTCGAAGAAATACGACAAAAATGCTACTCTTTGAAAATATAGTTATGACAAATATCGAAAAAGAGATAATCGCTCCCGTAGCGGTTGAATTAATAAAAGCTGAGCTAACGCAGGAGGCTTTTCTTAAAAATACCAAAAGCGGCTCGAATGAGCTATATGTTGTAGACAACTTTACGGCACCCAATACAATGATGGAGATAGGGCGACTTAGAGAGTTGTCGTTTCGCACCTCTGGTGGTGGCACTGGAGAGCCTTACGATATAGACGAATCGGACGTTGCTGAGGATGGATACAAACAGTTAATTGTTTGGGATCCTATCGGAAATGAGATAATCGGCGGTTACAGATTTATTGTCTCTTCAAAAAGCGATACAAAATATCTTTCAACAGAACATTACTTCAAATTTTCAGATAAATTCCGTGAAAAGTATCTTCCATATATGATAGAGCTTGGTCGTTCGTTTGTACAACCAAAATTTCAAGGTAAAAATCGAAATATTAAGGGTATTTTTGCTCTTGATAATCTTTGGGAGGGAATTGGAGCAGTTGCATGTCGCAATCCTCATGTAAAATATTTCTTCGGAAAGGTTACAATGTATCTTGAGTATGATGAAAATGCTCGAAATGAGCTAATTTTCTTCCTTCGTAAATATTTTGCAGATAATGAGCAGCTTCTCACTCCTCTATGCCCTGTAAAAATAGAGTATAACGAACAAGAGTTGTCTAAAATATATTGCAATTCTGAGTTTAGCGACGATTACAAAGTGTTGGTTAAGCGAATAAAAGAGTATGGAGAGTCTATACCACCGCTTGTAAATGCTTATATGAATCTTTCACCATCAATGAAGGTGTTTGACACGGTCAAAAATCCAGATTTTGGCGATGTGGAAGAGACGGGCATATTGGTTACAGTAAACGACTTATACACCTCAAAATACGATAGATACATCTGTTCTGCTGAGAGTGAATCTTAGATTTATAAATATTTTACAGAGGCAAAGAAATAATTCGTAATGCATAATTCATAATGCATAATTGCTGGGTTCGATAACAACTCGTAGAGGCGTTGTGTACAACGTCTAAAACGAACCCAAGGTAGAGGCATTGTGCACAACGTCTAAAACCGAACCCAAGGTAGAGGCGTTGTGTACAACGTCTAAAACCGAACCCAAGGTAGAGACGTTGTGTACAACGTCTGAAACCGAACAAAGCAACTAAAATTGAATTTGCCAAGCCAAATTCAGACCCAGACGTAGCAGGGCTACGTCTCTACTGCCGAGCCACCGATTTTTATTCGTAACAACAGATTTTGTGAATGACACTATGCAATCAGAACAACGATTTTATAGGCTTATTGTCCACCTCTTGGACCACCGCCATTACCACCACGTTGACCACCTTCAGGACCCATTGGAGGATTATCTTTAACCTCTAACCATTTTTCGTATTGAGAGTCTGATAGAATTTTTTTCATTTGGCTATCTGTAGCTGTAGCATCATCGCCACTTTCAGAAAACAGATTTGGACGCTCAGGACGTTCCGAACCCTCCGCTGGTCGTTGACCACCCGAATTTTTCATCTCTTCCATTTTTTCTTTCATTGCAGGAAGGTTTTTCTCAGCAATTTTAAGATATACATCATACACCTCTGTTGCCTGCTCATCGCTCAGCTCTAATGATTTTGTAAGCATCTCAGATTGTTGTTTTGCAGCACTCTCAGCAGTAATCTCACCACCTTGTCTACCACCACCTCTTTGACCTTGAGCCGCTGCATCGAATGCAGTAAATGAAAATAGTGCAATCATTAAAGCACTAAAAAATAAGATTCTCTTTTTCATAATTGTTTGTTTTAAAAAGTTTTACATTTCGAAGTTGTAATATTTCGCAAGTCCCGATTTTATCGGTAAAACGACAAAAGCATTAGAACTCGTTTTGATTACACTTACAAAAGTATACCAACAACTATGCAAATGAAAACTAAATAGACAAAAAGGGAATTTATATAGACAAAATGGTGATATTTATGCTTGATATAAACTAAAAAAGTGTAAAACTTGAAAGTTTTACACTTTTTTAAGTTTAGGGAATTTCTAATCTCTCTTTACAGAACATCTTAGAATAAACCTTACTGAATAAACCTTACTATTTAGCTCTACTGCTATATTCTGCATTCATACCATCAAGAACAGTGGTAGTAATATCAAGATTTTTGTTGCCAATAAGCACTGTATTGTTTACAGCATTTGTGGTAAGGATTAAATCGTAGGTTTTCTCTTCGTTAAATTTTGCGATATATTCAGTAATATCGTTATTAACGTTGTTGAACAATACTTGCTCTTCTTCTTGAAGCTCTGCAAGAACTTGGTCACGATATTGAAGTACTTGTTGTTGCTCAGTATTAAGACTTTGTTCTAGCTCAGCAGCTTGTGCACGAGTTACAAGACCTTTTTGGATTTTATTTTGATAATCTGCCACTTTACGCTCTAAGCTGCGAGTTTTAGTTTCAAGTTCTTTTTGTACAGTTGCAGCTTTAGTGTCGAATTTAGATTTTAAATCTTTAAAATGTTGATAGCCCCTCACTAGTGAATCTGTATCGATGTAAACGATGTTGTTGTTGTGTGGAGCAGTTACATCGCTAGTTGAAGCCGACGGTGCTGGTTCAGCAGATGGAGTTTGTTGAGCATTGTCACAGCCTACAACTACTAAAGATGCAAAGGCTACTAGAGCTAAAAAATTCTTGTTCATATTATTATTTTTTTACTATTGGGAACTTCAAAATCTCTCAAAATACAGAATTTAGAACTCCCCTATTAATTTACGTTTTAGTTTGCAAACTTAAACTTTTTAAACGAAAGATACAAATATTTAATATTTTTTTAATTGAATTTTGGATAAAAAGTTCAATTTTTATCCAAAATATAGCCGATAATAAAATATATTTTTTAAAATTATGTAGAAAATAATAAAATTTACAAAAAAAATTAACTATCTTTACTCCGCTAAAATATATTATTTATGTATGATTACATTACTGGAAAAATTGCAGAAATTTCTCCAACCTTCTTAGTTCTGGACAATATGGGCATTGGCTACCATATAAACATATCGCTTCAGACTTTTACTGAAATCTCTTCCCAAGCAGAGGTTAAAATCTATATCCATCAATATTTGGTTCGAGATGATTTACCTGTTTTTTATGGTTTCTACACAAAATCGGAACGAGATTTGTTTCGACTTTTAATAGGCGTATCGGGAGTAGGAGCCAATACAGCTCGTACAATTCTTTCGACTTTCTCAAATGCCGATCTAGTGACTATAATCTCTACAGGCAATAGCACAATGTTGAAAAGCGTAAAGGGTTTGGGAGCTAAAACATCTGAAAAGGTTATTGTAGAGCTTCGAGACAAGATGACAACCGTAGATTTAGAGCAAAATAGCAGCTCTATCACATCGCAAGTAGAGAGTTTTGATGAAAATATCTTCAATGAGGCTATTTCGGCTCTTACAATGCTCGGATTTGCTAAGGCTGCATCAGCAAAAGTTGTAAAAACAATAATTGGTAATAATCCTACAGCAAAAGTTGAAGATATTATTAGATTATCTTTAAAAAAACTTTAAACTTTACAAAAATAAATTCTATTTTTTTAACATTAAATAGTTTATTTGTCTATTTTTTAGACTTTTCAATGTTAAATAATTGTTAACAAATATAATTTCTCAATTTTTTGAATTACATTTGTCAAAAATTTACTAAAACTACGTATGGAAACTATTTTTTCAGTAATTGTTGTGATATTGGCTATTTTAGCCATATCTGACTTAGTTGTGGGTGTATCAAACGATGCAGTTAACTTTTTAAATTCAGCTATTGGCTCGAAAGCTGCCCCACGTTATGTTATTATGACTATTGCCTCAGTGGGTATTTTGCTAGGTTCTGTTTTCTCTAGCGGTATGATGGAAGTTGCTCGCTCTGGTGTATTTAATCCAGAGATGTTTACATTCTCCGAGATTATGATGGTGTTTTTGGCGGTAATGTTTACGGATGTTATCCTACTCGATTTATTCAACACCTTCGGGATGCCAACATCAACAACAGTATCGCTTGTATTTGAACTTTTAGGCTCGGCTGTAGCTGTAGGTTTGTATAAAGTGATGCAAGCAGATTCAGGAACTGTAGCTGCATTTATCAACTCTAGCAAAGCGATGACCATTATCTCTGGTATCCTAATTTCAGTGGTTGTTTCGTTTACTTGTGGTTCGATTGTTATGTATATAACACGACTAATTTTCTCATTTAAATACAAAAAATCGTTCAAATATATTGGCTCTATCTGGTGTGGTATTGCTCTTACTGCAATCTCATATTTCGTTATCTTTAAAGGGCTAAAGAGTACAACTTTAATATCTAAAGATACTCTTACGATGCTTAACGAAAACACTGGTATGTTGGTGTTGTATATGATTATTGGTTGGTCTATCGTAATGGCTTTTCTACAACATGCTTTTAAAGTTAATATCCTAAAAATTGCTGTTCTAGCAGGCACATTCTCACTGGCTCTTGCATTTGCTGGTAACGACCTTGTAAACTTTATCGGGGTGTTTATGGCAGGTTTCGACTCTTATAATATTGCAGCGCAAACTCAAGATATGGGTATGATGATGGGCGTATTGAAAGAGCCTGTAAAAGCAAATACGCTAATTTTGGTTGTTGCGGGTGTTGTAATGGCTATAACACTTTGGTTCTCTAAAAAAGCTCGTACAGTAACCGAAACTGAGGTTAATCTTTCTCGTCAAAATGAAGATGGTGGCGAGCGTTTCAACTCAACTTTAGTATCTCGTGACCTTGTTCGCATTGTTGTAAATATATCTAAATTTTTCGATGCTATTCTACCTAAAAAGGTAAAAGATTTTATGAGTAGTCGTTTTGAGAAAAACGAAGAGGAGCAAGAGGATAATGGTGCAGCTTTCGACTTAATTCGTGCAACTGTAAATCTAACCGTTGCCTCACTTCTTATTGCTCTTGCCACATCTCTAAAACTTCCACTATCGACAACCTACGTATCGTTTATGGTTGCAATGGGTACTTCGCTTTCAGATAAAGCTTGGGGACGTGAAAGTGCGGTTTATCGTGTAACAGGTGTGTTAGCGGTTATTTCGGGCTGGTTCTTGACTGCATTTATCGCTTTTATAGCGTCGTTTATTGTTGCAAGTATACTTATGTATCTTGAAATTTTCGGAGTAATTGGTATGGCTATTCTTTGCGCTTACTTAATTTTCCACAGCACTATGTCGCACAAAAAACGTGAGAAAGAGGCTGCTGAAAGTAAAGTTGATTTAGATACAGACGAAGATATTGTTACTATATGTCAACACGAGCTTCTAAATGCTACACAAAATGTAATTTCAGTATACGATATAACTCTAAATTCTCTATATTTAGAGGATAGAAAAGCTTTGAAAAAGGCGTCTAAAGATGCTGACAAACTTTACGACCAAGCTCATGATAGAAAATATAGCGTACATAAAGTAATTATGAAGCTTGAAAACTCTGATATCTCTACTGGTCACTACTATATTCAATCTGTCGACTATATGAACGAAATCACCAAAGCTCTTGTCCACATCTCTGGTCCAGCTTTCAAACATATCGACAACAATCACTCTGGATTCTCAGCCGAGCAAGTAACTGATTTAAAAGAGGTTCAAGAAAAGATTAATAATATCTACAATATGATTAATCATATTGTTAAGTCGGGTGATTACGAAAAGGTTGAGCAGACTCTTTTCCTTTGTGATTCACTTTACGATGAGTTTGGTCAAATTATTAAACGTCAAATCTCTCGTATCAAATCGGGTGAAGCTTCAACTCGTAGTAGTATGTTATACTTCGACCTTATTAGCGAAACTAAGATTATTATTCTTCAATCTAAAAACGTATTAAAAGCTCAAAAGAACTTTATGGCTCAGTAGAGTTTTTAAAGGGAAGTTCTAAAATCTCTTAAAACCAGAATTTAGAACTTCCCTAAATAAAGGGGAGTTCTAATAAGTAGGGTAAAATAATTATTGGTGTATTTTTAATAGTGCTATTGGAGATGAGATTTTTTGCTATTGAATCGAAAATATAGTGGTTCTATATTGAGATTTAATAGTGAAAAATAT
>JAWXTR010000001.1:0-116842 GCA_044433365.1 Rikenellaceae bacterium | reverse complement strand
GCATTACGCATTACGCATTACGCATTACGCATTACGCATTACGCATTACGCATTACGCATTACGAATTATTATTTTACCTCTTCAAATTCAACATCAGTAACATTATCAGTAGATTGTGTTTGCTCTTGAGCACCACCATCATAACCACCTTGTTGTGCACCAGCGTCGCCACCTTGAGCACCTGCTTGAGAGTACATATCTGCGCTAGCCGCTTGGAAAGCGGCTTGTAAATCTGCTGAATATTTATCAATATCGGCAATATTTTGCGCTTTGTGAGCCTCTTTCAGTGAGTTTAAAGCTGATTCGATTGGAGCTTTTTTATCAGCTGGAAGTTTGTCACCCATTTCGCTAAGTTGCTTTTCTGTAGAGAAGATTAGAGAGTCGGCACCGTTAAGTTTGTCGATTTTTTCACGCTCTTCTTTATCTTTAGCCTCATTTTCTTTAGCCTCTTGGCGCATACGCTCGATTTCTGCATCTGAAAGACCAGACGAAGCTTCGATACGGATTTTTTGCTCTTTACCTGTACCTTTATCGATAGCCGAAACATTTAGAATACCGTTAGCATCAATATCAAATACAACCTCGATTTGAGGAACACCTCTTTGAGCTGGAGCGATACCATCTAGTATAAAACGACCGATAGTTTTGTTGTCACGAGCCATTGGGCGTTCACCTTGTAGGACGTGAATCTCTACAGATGGTTGGTTGTCGGCAGCTGTTGTGAAGATTTGGCTCTTACGAGTAGGGATTGTTGTGTTAGACTCGATAAGTTTTGTAGATACGTTACCCATAGTCTCAATACCTAATGAAAGAGGAGTTACATCTAGTAGAAGTACATCTTTTACCTCGCCTGTAAGTACACCACCTTGGATAGCTGCACCAATTGCAACAACTTCGTCAGGATTTACACCTTTAGATGGAGTGCGACCGAAGAACTCTTCAACGATTTTTTGGATAGCTGGAATACGAGTACTACCACCAACTAAGATAACTTCATCAACACCAGAAGCTGAGATATTTGCATCGGCAAGAGCTTTACGACAAGGCTCGATTGTAGCACGGATTAATCTATCGGCTAGTTGCTCGAATTTAGCACGAGAAAGAGAGCGAACAAGGTGTTGAGGAATACCATCTACTGGCATAATGTAAGGTAGGTTAACCTCTGTTGAAGTAGAGCTTGAAAGCTCGATTTTTGCCTTTTCAGCAGCCTCTTTTAGGCGTTGTAGAGCACGTGAATCTTTACGAAGGTCGATATTAAATTCTGAGATAAACTCCTCAGCTAACCAGTCGATAATAACATGGTCGAAATCGTCACCACCTAGGTGAGTATCACCATTTGTAGATTTAACTTCAAATACACCGTCGCCTAACTCAAGGATTGAGATATCGAAAGTACCACCACCAAGGTCGAAAACAGCAATTTTCATATCGCTATCTTTTTTGTCAAGACCGTAAGCAAGAGCAGCAGCAGTAGGTTCGTTGATAATACGACGAACTTTAAGACCTGCAATCTCACCAGCCTCTTTAGTTGCTTGACGTTGAGCGTCGTTGAAATAAGCAGGAACTGTAATAACAGCTTCGTCTACAGTAGTACCTAAATACTCTTCAGCAGTTTTTTTCATTTTTTGAAGAGTCATAGCTGAAATCTCTTGTGGAGTGAACTCTCTACCATCAATCTCAACACGAGGAGTGTCGCCACCGCCACGTACTACTTTATAAGGTACACGAGTTATTTCGTTAGAAACTTTATCAAATTTTTCACCCATAAAACGTTTAATCGAGAAGATTGTACGCTCAGGGTTTGTGATAGCTTGACGTTTTGCTGGATCTCCAACTTTACGCTCGCCACCGTCAGTAAATGCTACGATTGAAGGAGTTGTGCGATGTCCTTCGCTGTTTGTGATAACAACTGGTTCGTTACCTTCCATTACAGATACACATGAGTTTGTTGTACCTAAGTCAATACCAATAATTTTTCCCATAATAGTAATTTTTATTTTGTTTTTAATTAATTTTAATGTTTACCGTATCTTTTCCTAAAATTGCACGATTATTTATATATAAAATATTTAAAAAACTATATATACCATCTCTACAACCTCTCTTACACGGTTACACTATCAATTTTACAATCTTTGTGCCAACCCATTTTTTTGGATATTTTACAATATTTTACCGCCTAAATGGCATAATGACCATTTTTGACGTGACAAATTGTCATTTTTATGTCGTAATTATGTCGCTTTGGTAATGTTTTTGTGACAAAAAAATAATATTTGTCTTTTTTTGTATTACAATTGATTGAATTACAACAGTTTGTAATAATAATAATAATAAAAATACGAATTTTTAAGTAATTTATTTGGAATTTACAAAAATTTAACTTAATTTTATAGCGTTAACCTAAAAATATAAAGCGTATGAAAGTAATATCATTTAACGAGCTAAGAAAAATTAAAGATAGTTTACCTAGCGGATCTGTTCAAAAAATTGCAGATGAATTGAATATATCTGTTGAAACAGTTCGAAATTATTTTGGTGGAAGTAACTACAAAGAGGGGCAAGCAGCTGGTATTCATATCGAAAAAGGACCTGATGGAGGGCTAGTAACTCTTGATAATGTCGAAATCCTTGATGCAGCGATGAGAATTTTAACAAACGAATCATAGTTTTTTTTCATAAATTTAGTTCAGAGGAGTTCTAAATCCTGAAATTTTAAAGATTTTTCTTTTTAAGGTTTTAGGTTAAGTAGGGTAAAATAATTATTGGTGTATTTTTAATAGTGCTATTGGAGATGAGATTTTTTGCTATTGAATCGAAAATATAGTGGTTCTATATTGAGATTTAATAGTGAAAAATATCGCTCCAAGAGTGCTATTAAGAATATGGCAATAATTGTTTTACACTACTTACTATAATTTCTCTTAGTAGAGACTTTTAAGGAATATTCTTTAAAGTCTCTATTTTTTTGTATCTTTGTCTGTTCTAAACAGAAAGTTTCTGGCTATTTTGAAAAGTCGGAAATTACCTAAAATTTAAAATAGAGATGAAAACCGCTTTTGAAATATTAAATGAGGGTAACTATTCGCTAGTTATCAAAAATAGCGACAAAATATACACTTACACCTCTCGTGGTGTTGCCGATCTTTACAATATTATTAGTAGCGGCTCGCAAATTTTGAATGGTAGCGAAATTGCCGATAAAATTATTGGAAAAGGTGCTGCTTCTTTAATGATTAAAGGAGGTGTAAAGTGGGTCGAAACCCATACTATTAGTTCTAATGCACTAGAGCTTTTTCGGCTTAATGGCATAGATGTAAAATTTGGATTAAAGGTGCCATTTATCGAAAATAGAGCTAAAACGGGATGGTGTCCTGTTGAGACAATTTGTAAGGATTGTTGTGATATTGACAAACTATTTGATTTAATAGAGGAATTTATTTTAGAAAGTAAAAATTAATTAAACCCCATATAATGAGAAAATTAAGACTAATTATGATTGCCATACTTGTGGCAATTACATTTGCATCGTGTAGCTCAAACAGTTCAAAAGATAGTGCTATATCGATGTACGATGGTTGGAAATTTACACGAATTGCTAAAGGCGACAGAACCGACTACTCAAAATTTGATGTAGACGATACAAAATGGCAAGAGGTGACAATTCCGCATACTGCACGTATCGAACCTTATGTCGTAAACAATGTTTGGCAAGGGGTGTGTTGGTATCGTAAAACATTAGATATACCTAATTATTCTGCTGATAAAAAATATTTTATTGAGTTTGAGGCGGTAATGAATGGTGTGGATATTATCATTAATCAGGAGCACGTACTATTCAATCAAGGAGGCTATCTACCTACAGTTTTTGATGCCACTCCATACCTAAAAAGCGGCAAAAACCTGCTTGCAGTGCGTCTTAACAACTTCAACAACCCTACAACTGGTCCAAAACCACAAAAAGACCTTGATTTTATAATGTATGGTGGTATATATCGCAATGCCCATTTTATTGAGAAAGATAAATTGTATATAACAAATCCTATTTTGGCAAATAAAACCGCCTCTGGAGGTGTTTTTATCACTACCCCAGTTGTAGCTGAGTCGAAATCTTCGGTTCAAATCAAAACTCACCTTATGAATGAGTATGCCGAGAGCAAAAATATCACTGTTAAGCACTCTCTTTATAATGAAGATAAGATGATAAAAGAGGTAATCTCTGATATGGCTGCTATTGAAGCTGGTGTAGATTTTGAGGATGTTCAAAATTTTGATGTAGAGAATGTAAAACTTTGGTCGCCAGATGCTCCAAACCTTTATAGCGTTAAAACAGAGCTATTTTGCGGTGATATTCTTATCGACAGCCAGCAAAATCGTATTGGATTTAGAGAGATACTATTCAAAGATAACCAACTATATGTAAATGGTAAAAAAACCTATCTTCGAGGTGTAAATCGCCATCAAGAGTATCCTTATGTGGGTTATGCAATCTCGGATAATGCTCAATATCGTGATGCTAAAAAGATAAAAGATGCTGGTTTCGACTATATCCGCCTTTCGCACTACCCTCACTCACCTGCTTTTATGCGTGCTTGCGACGAATTGGGAATTTTTGTAGCAAATGCAATTTTAGGTTGGCAATTCTATCCAGATGATGATAAATTTAGAGAACATGCCTACAAACAGACTACTGAGCTTATGCGTAGAGACCGTAACCACCCTTGCGTGCTTACTTGGGAGGTGTCGCTTAACGAAACAGCTATGGATGTGCCATTTATGCAGAAACTTCACGATATTGCTCATGCCGAATACCCTGGTGAGAGAGTATATACTAGCGGTTGGATGGACGATGTGTACGATATCTATTTCCAAGCTCGTCAACACCGCATTATGCACAAAGATAAGATGAATTTTGATAAACCTTATATGGTGTCAGAATATGGTGATTGGGAGTACTATTCACTTAATCCTATCTTAAATCCTGGTAAATTTGGACGTACAAAACGAAATTACTATTCTAGTCGTCATAGTCGTGACGATGGTGAAGGTCAGGAGCAGACACACATGTATAACGTTCAGCAGTCGCATAACGACAACAAAAAAATACCTGCTACTGGTGATAGCTATTGGGTTATGTATGATTATAATAGTGGTTGTCAAAATGAGATAGATGATTGTGGTTTGATGGATTTAGATCGTTTACCAAAAATAGCTTACTACTTTTATCAAAGTCAGAGAGATGCCTTTAATCCTTTGGAATCAGAGGGTAAAGAGGGATATAAACTTACCCCACACTCACCAATGGTGAAAGTTGCAACATTTTGGAATGATACTGCTCCTACTGATATTAAGGTGTATAGCAATTGTGATGAAGTTGCACTATATCTTAATGGTAAATTGGTGGGCAAACAGTCGCCTGATACAGATGTAAACTCTACACACCTAAACCACCCTCCATTTACCTTTAAAGTTGATAAATTTGAGGCTGGTGAGCTTAAAGCCGAAGCATTTATTGATGGAAAAGTTGTAGCTAGCGATACTGTTCTCTCTTGCGGCAAACCTGTGGCTCTAAAATGTTGGTTGGATGAGAGCGGAATAGCTGCTCAGTCGGGTTGTAATGATGTTCTATTTTTATATGTTGGAGCAGTCGACGAAAATGGTACAGTTTGCCGAAACTATAGCTACGAAGAGGTAACTTTTACAGCAGACGATAAATTTGAGGTGGTAAATATTGGTAAACAATCGATATTAGGAGGCTATGCTTGCGCTGTTATCAAAATAGGAGATAAGAGTGGTAAAGCTAAATTTAAAGCCCAGACTGATGAAATGAGTTGTGAATTTAGTTTTGATATATTATAGGCGAGTTCTAATAATTGGTTTTATTTGATTTTTGCAGCCCTTTGGGTGTACTTTCGAGCAGTACAGACGTTGTGTACAACGTCTGTAATCGAACATTACCGAATGATTCTAAATAATTTAATCGTTTGCAGCTCAAAATATTTAGACGTAGTACACTACGTCTCTACAGAATATTTAGACGTAGTACACTACGTCTCTACAGAGCGTATTTTTGTCGTAGGATGTTAGGGAAAATAATTGTTGAATGTTTTTTATATACAAAATGCCCAAAAAAAGTTCGATTAAAACTTTTTTTGGGCATTTTGTATGTTAAAAGAGGTAAACTCCCCTATATTTTAATTAGCATTAATATACTCCATTCTCCAACCCACTTCGTCGATATATTTTTTATCTTTGATTTGAGGTTTAATGTTAAATCCTCTCTCATCGTTAAGATATACCACATCGCCTAGAATCATAAGTAGCTCGGCATCCGATTTTACAATATCAATAGCTTTTGTGATTGTTGGCTCTGGGTTTTTACCACCTAACATCACTTCGAATACTGCTGCACGAGAGGCAATAAATCCACGTTTATCATTTTTTAGCTTCAATACATCCGATTTTATCTCTACTGCATCTTTGCCATACTCTAAACAGGCATTTAGTGCCCAATAACGCTCAACATCATCGCTGCTAACTAACGCTTTCAAAATATCTTTTTTAGCTTTATCGAAGCCAATAACCCCTAATTCAGCTGTATTGATATATTTTTTAATATCATAAGCACGATTTGCAGTAAACTCTTCGACTGATTTTTCGCCAACCCCTGTAGTCCACTCACTTTCAGGGAAGATACCCACATCTAAAAGCTCAATCATTTTGTTTTTAAGCCCTTTACGATACTCTTTTAACATTGATTGATACACTGGGTCAAGTGCAAGGTTTTTTGTCTCATAAGGGTCGGTTTTAAGGTCGTAAAGCTCTTCACCACCTAGTTCTTCGAAGAAACGAGATTGAACATCGTTAAGTTTGCCCTGCTTATAAAGCTCTTTCCACTCTGCAAATGCTGGCATTTTGTAGCGATAGAAGGTGTAAAGCGATTTTGGGTAGAAACCTTGGAAACGGCGAACATATTTGTAGTCACCTTTGCGGTATGTTCTAAAGAACGAGTAAAGCTCGTCGAAGCGTTCACCATAACAGAACACTTCGTTACGTTTTTCAACCTCTTTTTGCTTAATATCACTACCTAAGAACGATTTTCCGTCTAAACCCTCAGGAATATTTTTTTTGTCGACACCTGCAAGCGATAGAGCGGTTGGACCCATATCTACAAAGCTTACAAAACCATCTTTTCTATCACCAGCGGCTACGCCTAGCTCTTCACGGTACTTCTCTGGAACGTAAGCAACAAGTGGAATATGTAGACCTAGCTCACAGCTATAGCCTTTTGTACCAGCCATATTACCACCATTATCGCCCATTACAAAAATAAACGTGTTGTCGAGTAGATTATCTTTTTTAAGCTCTTCAATGATATTTCCTACCTGTTTGTCAGCCTCTACAATTTTGTCGTAAAGGTGGGCATAAGTTAGGCGTTGAGCTTTTGTGTCAGGATGTTGTGGCGCAAGGTGTACCGAGTTCATTGGAAATAGAGTCTCTTGCTGTTTTGGGTCGTTAGGATCGATAAAAAACTTACCCTCGTGTGTTGTCATCCATGTAATAACATGAAAGAATGGCTGCCCATCTTTTCTATCTCTCCAAGCTGTCTCTCCAGCTTTAATATTGTCCCAACCTTTTTCGTATTCAAAATTGTAGTCGGTTTTTGTAGAGTTTGTGGTGTAGTAACCCTCATCTTGAAGATATTTTGGGAAGATAAAACCTCCATTAGCAAGGTTAACACTCTTAATTCTACGGTGGAAAGCCACTCCAATACGGTTAGCGTAACACCCTGTAAATAGCGTAGAACGAGCTGCAGAACTTACAGGGGCATTTGAGTAGGCATTTTCATAAATCACCCCCTCAGATGCCAATTTTGCGATATTTGGAGTCTTTACTCCTAGTGGGTTGTATAGAGAGAAGTAGTCATCGGCTAAATCCTCTAACATAATCCAGACGATGTTTGGTTTTTCGTCTGAAGCCGAGGCTGCCACTGCAAAAAGCGACAGACCAGCTGTTAAAAGTAATTTTTGGTTCATATTTTTATTTTTAGTTAGGTTAAAATACTAAAGGAAACTTTTAATTAATTGGTTTTTGAGAGATTTTAAAAATCACCGTACAATGCCAAAAAATTAGCGTAGTTTAAAGTCCTTACCTAAATACACCTTACGCACCATTTCGTCGTCGGCAAGCTCTTCAGCACTACCAGCTTTAAGTATTTTGCCCTCAAAAAGCAGATAGGTACGGTCGGTTACATCTAAAGTTTCGTGAACGTTATGGTCGGTGATAATTACACCGATATTTCTATCTTTCAGCGAACGAACAATAGTTTGAATATCCTCAACAGCGATAGGGTCGACACCAGCAAACGGCTCGTCAAGTAGAATAAACTTAGGGTTAATCGACACAGCACGTGCAATCTCTGTCCTACGACGTTCACCCCCAGAGAGCTGAATACCGTAGCTTTTACGCACTTTCTGAAGTCTAAACTCTTCGATTAAGTTTTCGAGACGCTCTCGTTGATACTCTTTCGAGTAACCTGCCATCTCTAACACCGCACGGATATTGTCCTCAACGCTCAATCTACGAAAAACTGATGCCTCTTGAGCCAAATATCCCACACCTAGCTGCGCACGTTTATAAACTGGTAGTTTTGTAATATCTGCATCATCAAGATATACATTTCCACCATTTGGTTTAATCAGACCCACAGTCATATAGAAAGTGGTGGTTTTACCAGCACCATTTGGACCAAGTAGACCCACAATCTCACCCTGATTAACCTCAATTGATACATGGTCGACAACAGTACGACTCTTATATCTTTTTATTAAATCCTTAGTATGTAATCGCATAGTTATAATTCATAATTCACAATTCATAATTCATAATTATCATCAAACTACTCCTTCACGCAAAATATCATGGATATGAACGATGCCACAATATTTTCCGTCTGAGTCGGTTACTAGTAGTTGAGTAATTTTTTTATCCTCCATTATAGAGAACGCCTTAACCGCCAACTCCTCTTTAGAGATTGTTTTCGGGTTACAGCTCATAATATCTTTGGCACAAACCACTCCAATATCAATTTTTCGCTGCAACATACGACGAAGGTCGCCATCGGTGATAATTCCTACAAGTGTACCATTTCTATCGGTTACAGCAGTTGCACCAAGTCGTTTAGATGATATTTCGACAATAACCTCATCGATAGTTGCCTTTTCTGTAACTTTTGGTACAGCATCGCCGCTAAGAATATCGCTAACTTTTATATATAGACGTTTTCCAAGTGCTCCCCCAGGGTGTACCTTTGCAAAATCATCTTTGGAGAAGCCACGAAGATGCAGAAGGGTCATCGAAAGAGCATCGCCCATAACTAGCTGCATAGTGGTGCTAGAGGTTGGCGCAAGATTCATAGGACACGCCTCTTTTGATACTGTAGTATCTAAAATATAATCTGATTGCATTGCCAAAAACGACTCACTATTTCCCACCATTGCAACAATAGTATTACCATAGCCAAGATTACGAATTAGAGGAATCAGAACCTTAATTTCGGGAGTGTTTCCACTCTTTGAAATACATATCACTATATCATCTTTCTGCACAATTCCTAAGTCGCCATGAATAGCATCGGCAGCGTGCATAAAAATTGCTGGAGTACCCGTAGAATTTAGTGTTGCCACTATCTTACTACCAATAATAGCACTTTTTCCTATTCCTGTAATGATAACACGTCCTTTGCCATTAGATATTAGCTCGATTACAGTGGCAAAATCGCCATTTATGTAGTCGAAAAGCCTCTTTAGTGAGTCGATTTCATCGGTCACAACTTCCTTTGCAAACTCTATAATTTTAGACTCATTTGTCGAAATCATAACGAAAAAATTAAAATTATTTTCACAAAGATAGCTTAGTTTTTTGAATTTTATTAATTTTATATTAACTTCAAACGTTGGAATATTACTAACAAATAGGCAAATTACTTATAATTCAATCATTTAGGTATGGCAAGTGGATTAATACCTCTAACCGAACAACTAAAAAAATATTTCGGTTTTTCCTCTTTTAAGGGGAATCAGCAGCAAATTATCACTTCACTTATGGAAGGTAAGGATGTTTTTGTCCTAATGCCGACTGGAGGTGGAAAAAGTCTCTGTTATCAATTGCCTGCAATGTTAATGGATGGTGTGGCTATAATCATCTCTCCATTAATTGCATTGATGAAAAATCAGGTGGATGCAATCAGAGGATTTTCTGTCGACGACGGTGTTGCCCACTTCCTTAATTCATCTCTAAATAAGAGTGCAATTAATAAAGTTAAGGAGGATGTGCTCGCAGGACGAACAAAGCTGCTCTATTTTGCACCAGAGTCGCTAACAAAAGAAGAGAATGTAAATTTTCTTAAAAGTATAAAAATTTCGTTTTATGCTATTGACGAAGCGCACTGTATTTCTGAGTGGGGACACGATTTCCGCCCAGAGTATCGTCGTATTCGCCCAATTATTACAGATATTTCGCCTGCACCAATTATTGCCCTTACTGCAACTGCTACTCCAAAGGTTCAACTAGATATTCAGAAAAATCTTGGAATGCAGGATGCAATAACATATAAATCGTCGTTCAACCGACCAAACTTATACTATGAGGTACGTTCCAAAAATAATACCATAAAAGAGATTATTAAGTTTATTCGTCAAAATGAATCAAAATCTGGGATTATTTACTGTCTAAGTCGTAAAAAGGTTGAAGAAATTGCCGATACTCTCAAAATTAACGGTATCAAAGCACTTCCTTACCATGCAGGTATGGATGCCGCTACTCGTGGTGAGAATCAAGATAAGTTTCTGAAGGAGGATGTCGATGTGATTGTGGCAACTATCGCCTTTGGTATGGGTATAGATAAGCCCGATGTGCGCTATGTTATCCACTACGATATTCCAAAATCACTAGAGGGGTACTACCAAGAGACTGGACGTGCTGGACGTGACGGTGGTGAGGGAAAATGTATTGTTTTCTATAGCTACAAAGATATTCAAAAGCTCGAAAAATTTATGCAAGGCAAGCCTGTAGCAGAGCAAGAGATTGGTAAGTTGCTGCTTATGGAGACGGTATCTTATGCCGAGTCGTCGGTGTGTCGTCGACGCTCACTGCTTCACTATTTTGGTGAGGAGTACACTCAAGAGTCGTGTGGAGCATGTGACAACTGCCTAAACCCTAAGCCACGTTTTGATGCTACCGACTCTGTAGTCTTAATGTTAAAAACATTAAAGGCGATAGGCGATAAATTCAAAATAGACTATCTTGTTAGTATGCTTACAGGTAAAGCTACAAACCTTATTAAGTCGTACAACCACCATAAACTCGAATTTTTTGCCGCTGGTGAGAACTTCGATGCCAAATATTGGACAACTATCGTTCGTCAAGGTGTAATTTTAGGTATGATTGATAAAGATATTGAAAATTATGGTCTACTTGAAATAAACGCTAAAGGTTTGGAGTATATTAACAATCCTTTCACCGTTATGGTAAGTAAGGATAATGAATATCAGGATGGAGAGGATAACGAAACCACAATTGGAGGTAGAGGTTTATCGACAAGTGTTGCCGATGAAGAGCTTTTTAAAATGTTGAAAGATACTCGCAAAAAAGTTGCTAAAAAGGCTGGACTTCCTCCGTTTGTAGTGTTCCAAGATCCATCATTAGAGGATATGGCTACGCAATATCCTATCACACTAGAGGAGCTTCAAAATATTGTAGGCGTAGGAGCTGGCAAAGCTCGAAAATTTGGAAAAGAGTTTATTGCCCTTATTGCTCAGTATGTAGAGGAGAAAGATATTATCCGTCCACAAGATATGGTGGTAAAAAGTGTTGTAAATAAGAGCACCAATAAAGTATATATTATTCAAAGTATCGACCGCAAAATGGAGCTTCCTGATATTGCAGATGCCAAGGGTATGAATATGGATGAACTAATTGACGAGATTGAGGCTATCGTAAATTCTGGCACAAAACTAAATATTAATTACTACATTGATATGGAGATTGATGAGGATAAACAGGATGAAATCTACGATTACTTCAAAAACGATGCTGAAAACGACTCTATAGATAGTGCAATGGAGGAGCTAAGCGGCGATATTACTGAGCAGGAGATTCGACTAATGCGAATTAAGCTGTTTAGTGAACTAGGAAACTAATTTAATTCGTAATTCGTAATTCATAATGCGTAATTGGCAATTATAAATTATGAATTATAAATTATAAATTATAAATTATGCATTATGCATTATGAATTGTAAAAAATGTACGTAAGACCAAAAAAACACCTCGGACAACACTTTTTGACCGATATGAACATTGCAAAGGCGATTGCCGATGCTCTTAGTAGCGATACCACTTGCGATGTAATAGAGGTTGGACCTGGCACAGGTGTGCTCACTCAATTTCTTTTGCAGCGTGAGGAGTTAAACCTTAAAGTTGCAGAGGTAGACGATGAGAGTATCGAATATTTGCAGCGAAATTTTCTTCGATTAGACTGTAAAAATATTGTTGGTGACTTTATAAAGCTCGATTTAGAGGCTCTTTTTGAGGGTAAATTTAGTGTAATAGGAAACTTTCCTTACAATATCTCCTCGCAAATATTTTTCAAAATTCTCGAAAATCGTGATATGGTGCCAGAGTGTGTCTGCATGATTCAAAAAGAGGTTGCTGAGCGTATTGCTGAGCCTCCAGGAAAGAAATTATATGGTATTTTAAGCGTTTTACTACAGGCTTTCTACGATATAGAGTATCTTTTTACAGTTCATGAAAATGTGTTTAATCCGCCCCCAAAAGTTAAGAGTGCAGTGATTAGACTTCGTCGTAATAGTAGAGTTGCTCTGGATTGCGACGAAAAACTATTTTTTAGAGTTGTAAAGGGGACGTTCAACCAGCGTCGTAAGACAATCAAAAATTCTCTGAAAGCGGCATTTAGCAATATTGACCCTACAGTAGAGCATCCTTTATATACTCAACGCCCTGAAAAGCTAAGCGTGGAGCAATTTATGGAGCTTACAAATTTTGTTGCTCAAAATTTGCTAACAAATAATTAACCATTCTTCTTTTTTTATGAAAATATTATCATTTATATTGCTCTTAACTAGTTTTCTTTCGGCTCATATTACTGACACCCAGAAGGCTATGGTTTTTTCGAATACCGAGCATAATATAGGCGATATTGGAATAAAAGATTCAGAAAAAGTGGTTTTCCACTTTACAAATAGCAGTACGAAGCCTTTTGTAATTTTAGAGGCCAAAACAAGTTGCGGATGTACCGTAGCAAAATATAGCAGACGCCCTATTCTTAGCGGAGCAGCCGATAGCGTGGTTGTAAAGTTTAATCCTAATGAGACAGGGGTGTTTTACAAAAAAATCGTGATAAAAAATAGTGAAGGCGAGAGCCAAACTTTAGTTATCAGAGGTAGTGTAGAGTAACCTAAGGGCACTTCTAATCTCTCAAATTCCAGAATTTAGAACTTCCCATAATACTTAATTAGAGATGATAAAGATAGGATTTGATGCAAAACACATTTTTCAAGAGAGTAGCGGTGTAGGCAACTACGGACGTAGTACAGTTGAACTACTCTCAAGATATTACAGCGAAAACGAATACACACTTATTAGTGGTTTTTACGAAAATAGAGTAAATTTTTCTATTCCTAAAGGGGTAAAAGTGGTGCAACCTAAAGGTTTTTTAGGGAGTATATCGCCACCAATCTGGCGTGATTGCGCAATGTCGTCTGATATTCGTCGGTCACGTGTAGATATTTACCATGGTTTGGCCAATCAGCTTCCTCTTGATATTCGTTCTGGTGGAGCAAAGAGTGTTGTGACTATCCACGACCTTATATTTTTGCGCTATCCCAATCTCTACCCTAAAATGCAACGCACCATTATGGAGTGGCGTTACAAAAAGAGTTGTAGCAAGGCTGATATGATACTTGCCACTTCCCACCAAACCAAAAACGACCTTATGGAGTTTTGGCAAATACCTAGCGAACGCATTGAGGTGGTTTACCAAGGGTGCAACCCTATATACTACCAAGAGGTGAGCGAAGAGGTTAAAGAGAGGGTTAGAAATCGTTATAAACTTCCAGAAAAATATATTTTGAGTATTGGGGTAATAGAGGAACGTAAAAATCTAATGCTCACCTTACACGCCATCTCTGAGGGCAAAATAGATGTGCCACTTGTAGCGTGTGGCCGCTGGACACCTTATGTTGATAAATTAAAACTTTTTGCTTCACAAGCAGGAATTGCTGACAAAGTACACTTCTATCACGACTGTGAACTTGAGGAGCTACCTGCCATCTACAAAATGGCTAGCGTAGTTGTCTATATATCACTTTTTGAGGGGTTTGGCATCCCTATTTTAGAGTCTCTAAGCTGCGGAACACCAATTATTACCTCAAAAGGGGGTGTTTTCGACGAAATTTCAGGCGATGCAGCACTCCAAGTAGGACCTTACGATATGGAAGAGCTTATAGTGCAGCTTCGCAAAGTAATTTCAGAAAAAGAGTATAGAAATCAGCTTATTGAAAGAGGCTATAAACACATCGAAAACTTCCACGATAGCAAAATTGCTGATAATCTTATGGCACTTTATGATAAGATGGCTTAATTTAATTATAAATGATTAATGCCAATAAAGGTTTGAAAAACCTTCTTCCGCTTTTAGCGAGCGGAGCGAAGCCGTGAGTGAAAACTCAGCAATTTTTGCCAGCCCTTTGGGCGTGCTTTTTCTAAAAAAGCATTAACAAAAGTTATTTTTATATAACTCAAATTGCAAAAATAGCTCAAAATAGCTCAAAAATTTCAAACCTTTATTCGCATTATTAATTAGTTGGTTTGCATTTATGTTTTGGGGTAAAGTGTTGAGAGGATAGTTTTTCTTGAAAAATTAAATTAACTTTGCAAAATTGTTAGCATTAATCACCAACCATTTTTTCATGAAAACCGAAAGTACTTTAGAAGGGATAGATACCGAAACAATTGATAGAGAAGTTGAGTTTCTTAGCCGATTTATGGGTAGTGAGCGTTTTGATACGCTTTGCCAAACTACGAAGCTAAGAACTAACTACATGACCGTTTGTGTCGAAAATATTTTCCATCCTCAAAATGCAAGTGCTATAATTCGTTCGTGTGAGGCATTTGGGCTTCAAAATGTGCACGTTGTCGAAAATTTAACTCATTTTCGTCCAAATGTAAATATTGTAAAGGGCAGTGATAAGTGGGTAGATATCAACCACTACCCTAAAAATACCTCAACTACCGATATTATCAACACTCTACGCTCGAAAGGGTATAAAATAGTGGCTGCAACGCCTCATGAAGTGGATTATACCCCTCAAACCCTCGATATTTCTGAGCCTATTGCCCTATTTTTTGGAACCGAAAAACAGGGTATTAGCAAAGAGTTGGAGCAAAACGCTGATAGTTTTATTAAAATTCCGATGTATGGCTTTGTTGAGAGCTTGAATGTAAGCGTTTGTGCTGCGATAATGATTCAAACTATTATGGATAGGGTTCGTAGTAGCGATATTGCATGGCAACTAAGTGAGCGTAAGCAGAAAGAGCTGCTTCATCGGTGGATGCGCTATTCGGTGCGTGATGCTGAGCGTATTTTACAAAAATTTCGTGATGGTGAAATCTTATAATTATTTGATATGATAAAATATTTTTTACGATATGTGGGGCAAACCTCCCCAAAACCGATGGGAATTGAGGTTGAAAGAGCTGAGGGGATATACCTATATTCGCCTGATAATCGTCGTTACATAGATTTAATATCGGGGGTGTCGGTTAGTAATGTTGGGCACTCAAACAAGAGAGTTGTAGAGGCGGTGTGTGCGCAGGCTCAAAAATATATGCACCTTATGGTGTATGGTGAGATGATACAGACTCCTCAAATCGAAATTGCTCGAAAAATCTCGAAATATCTACCCGATGGCATCGACAATATATATCTTGTAAACTCTGGTAGTGAGGCTATTGAGGGTGCAATGAAATTAGCTAAACGATATACAGGGCGCACGGAGTTAATATCATGCAAAAATAGCTATCACGGCTCTACGCAAGGGGCGTTAAGCATAATGGGGAGCGAATTTTTCAAAAATAGCTTCCGTCCGCTGCTTCCCGATGTTGGTCAGATTGTTTTTAACGATATCGACTCACTTTCGGCTATTTCAGAGCGCACTGCTGCTGTGATTATTGAGCCTATTCAGGGTGAGGGCGGTTTTCGTATTCCTACCGCTGAATTTATCGCTGCATTGCGCCAAAAATGCGATGAAACTGGCACTCTTCTTATCTTTGATGAGATTCAAACAGGTTTTGGACGTACTGGAAAGATGTTTGCTTGGGAGAAAATCGGGGTGAAACCCGATATTATATGTATGGCAAAGGCTATGGGCGGCGGAATGCCACTTGGGGGGTTTGCTGCAACTAAAGAGATGATGGATACCTTGACTTTTAACCCTGTTTTGGGGCATATCACCACTTTTGGAGGTCATCCAGTGTCGGCAGCAGCAGGTTTGGCAGCGATTGAATATATTGAGGATGAGAAACTGCTTGATGCGATTGAAAGTAAATCTCAGCTTTTTTACGACTTACTGAAAAATGCTAAAAATCTTAAAGAGATTCGTCGATGTGGATTGATGATAGCGATGGATTTTGGCTCGGAAGAGGTTCGTGATAAGATTGTGGCTCGTGCTGTAGATATGGGGGTTGTAACCGAGGGGTTTTTGTTTTGCACTGATGCTTTGCGTGTGGCTCCTCCGCTGATTATTAGTGAGGATGAGATTCGTAGCTGTTGCTCTATTTTACTTAAAGCGTGCGAGATTTAATTCATAATGCGTAATTCATAATGCGTAATTCATAATTTATAATTTATAATTCATATAAGATGAATAAATTTTCTAAAAATTTCTGGACGGTAATCGGAATGGAGTTTACCGAGCGTGGTTCATACTACGGAGTAATGAGTATTTTAGCAATCTACCTCTCAATGAGCACAGCTGAGGGTGGGCTTGGATTTTCGAAAGAGAGCGTCGGTGTAATTCAGAGTATTATCACTCCGATTATCTATCTTGTACCAATTATTTCGGGTGCTTTTGCCGAAAAATTGGGCTATCGTTTCCTTTTGGGTATCGCTTTTGTTATGATGTCGCTTGGCTACTTCTTAACTGGTATGAGTAGCTCTTATCCTCTGGTTTTCGCCTCGTTACTGGTTATGGCAGTGGGTGCAGGAATGTTTAAACCTATTGTTTCGGGTACAATTGCTCACGAAACCAGCAAGGCTAATAGTACGTTGGGTTTTGGTATATTTTATATGTCGGTAAACTTGGGTTCGTTTCTATTTCCTCTTATTTTGGTGCCAATTCTTAAAGGTATTGCTTGGAACTATATCTTCTACCTTGCTGCTATCTGTACTGGACTGCTGATTTTTGTAAATCTATTTATCTATAAAGAGCCTGCTCGCCCTAAGAATGAACAATCGGTAGAAGATGTGCTTAAAGCTACTCTTAGCGTGCTCACTGATAAGAAATTTATGGCTTTGGTGGTGATTTATGCTGGTTTTTGGGTTTTGTATTTCCAAATGTTTGGCACAGTACTTTGGTATTTGGACGAATATATAGATACAACTCCAATAGATACAGCTGTTAATGGATTTTTAGGAATGTTTATCGATAATCCATCTTGGAAATTTGATATTGAACATGTTACAGTAATGAACGCCTTTACTATTATTGTTCTTCAACTTGTAATTTCTAATATTGTTAAGCGTTTTAATGCTCTTCCTACCATCATTACTGGAGTTATTATTGGCACTATTGGTATGGCTATTCTTGCTTTCTCTTCTAATGTTTGGGTATTTATCGCTGGTATTATGATTTTCTCTGTTGGAGAGATGACTGCACATCCTAAATATAGCTCTTATGTGGGTTTAATTGCTCCTGAGGATAAAAAGGCTCTATATATGGGCTACTCTTTCTTAACTAGTGTTATCGGTAGTGCTATCGCAGGTGTGCTTGGTGCTGCAATGTATGTCTATTTTACCGAAACAGTCCAAAATGTTCAACTGCTTTGGTTGTCGTTCTCGTTAATTGGAATTGCTACTGCAATTGGCTTATATATTTTCAATAAAAAGACAAAACTAAATGGTTAAATCACTTAAAGTTACGCTTCTATACCTTTTAACCATAATTTGTTTGCTGCAAAGTGTTCTCTCTTATGGTCAAATACAAGTGGGGTGTGAAAATTTAGATGAATACCTACCTCTGATTAAGGGGAAAAAGGTGGCAATTATTGCTAATCAAACCACTCTTTATAGCGGTAGCGTGCATCTTGTCGACAAATTGGTGTCGCTTGGGGTGGATATAGAGTATATCCTCTCGCCAGAGCATGGATTTAGAGGTGATGCCGATGCTGGCGAAAAGGTGGTCGATGGGCGTGACTCAAAAACTGGAATTAAAGTTGCATCGCTTTATGGTGCTAATAAAGCCCCTTCGGAGGCTATTATGAAAGGTTGTGAGGTGCTCATTTACGATTTGCAGGATGTAGGGGTGCGCTATTTTACATATATCTCTACTATGAAGCACTGCATGGAGGCGGCAGCAAAATATAACCGCCATTTTATTATCTTCGACCGTCCAAATCCTAATGGATTTTACACCGATGGACCAGTACTAGAGAGTCGCCACAACTCTTTTGTGGGCGAATTTCCTATACCTGTAGTTTATGGTATGACAGCTGGCGAATTGGCTAAAATGGCTGTTGGGGAGGGTTGGATTTCGGGTGGTGAAAGCCTGAAAATGAGTGTTATAGAGTGCAAAAACTACTCTCGTGCCGATTTTTATGCTTTACCTGTTAAACCATCACCAAATCTACCAGATATGAACTCTATCTACCTATATCCATCGACTTGCTATTTCGAGGCAACCGATGTTTCGCTAGGTAGAGGCACCTCTAAGCCTTTTAAAATATTTGGGCATCCAGATATGAAAGGTTATAGCTTTTCGTTTACTCCTCGCTCTACGGAGGGGGCAAAATATCCTCCGCAACAGAACAAACTCTGCTATGGTCGTGATTTATCAGAGCTTAGTCGCAGCGAAATAGTCGAAAAAGGGGTCAATTTGGAGTATATTATTGAGGCTTATAATACTCTTGGTAAAAATCCAAAATTCTTCAACTCTTTCTTCGAAAAACTTATCGGCGTAAGCTACGTGCGCCAGATGATTATCGAGGGTAAAAGTGCTGAGCAGATACGACTTCGCTGGAGTAGCGATGTAGAGCTGTTTAAAATTAAGCGTGAGCCTTATTTGATTTACAGGTAACCTCTAATAATTGGAATTTAAAAAAAATATAAATGATAAAAAAACACAACGATACGCCATCTATACCTAAAGAGATGGACGAAGATGATTACTTAATGTTCGAACAGATGATGAGTGAGGTCGACGAAGAGTCGACTGAAACTCCGAGAGCTAAGCGCAATCGACCTACGTCAAAAAACCGTGAGTTTGTAGCTGAAAAAAATATGCCACTTATGGAGTTTTTAAGCTCTGTAATGCCTGAAAAGAGCAAAACAACCATAAAATCGTATCTTCGCAATCGACAAATTACTATACAAGGTGTGCCATCGACACAATTCGACTATCCTGTTAAAAAAGGTAATAAAGTGGTGTTAAATAGCGGTGTGGTAGAAGAGACTCTTAAACACTCGAAACTAAATATCGTATTTGAGGACGACCATCTGCTAGTTGTATATAAAAGCAATGGTCTGCTTTCGATGGCATCAGAAAAGGAGCGTAAAAAGACTGCTTACTACATTCTTAGTGAGTATCTAAAGTCGAAAGAGCGTAGCTCACGCATTTTTATCGTGCATCGTCTCGATAGAGAGACCTCGGGTTTAATGCTATTTGCTAAGAGTATCGAAATTCAACATAAACTCCAACAAAACTGGAACGATATTGTATTGGAACGCAAGTATATAGCTGTTGTCGCTGGTAGTCCAGAGAAAAATGAGGGCGAAATTACTAGCTATCTTGGTGAGACTAAAGCCCTGAAAGTTTACTCTTCGCAAGACCCTAGAAAAGGGGAAAAAGCTACAACTTTCTATAAGGTATTAAAGCGTGGGAAGTATGCTTCAATGATGGAATTAGAGCTTGAAACAGGCAAAAAGAACCAAATTCGTGTTCACATGAAAGAGCTTGGTTGTCCTATTATTGGTGATAAAAAATATGGTGGACCGCAATCTCCAATTAATCGTGTAGCTCTGCACGCTCGCCAAATTCGATTTATTCACCCTGTAACTGAAGAGGAGATGAATTTTGAATCGGCTATACCTCGTAAGTTTAGCTCACTTTTGTAATTACAATTCATAATGCATAATTCATAATGCATAATTATTAAAAATATGGAAAATTTACGTGATTTTTCGACTCTTTTGGAGGTTCTTGACCGCCTCAGAGTTGAATGCCCTTGGGATAGAAAACAGACCTTCGATTCGCTTAAAAGCAACACTGTAGAGGAGTGTTTTGAGCTTATTGATGCAATAAATAATGGCGATTATCCTAATATTTGCGAAGAGCTTGGCGATATGCTTCTACATATCGTATTTTATGCAAAAATGGGCGATGAAAAGGGCGAATTTAATATATCGGATGTAATTGAGGGTGTAAACTCTAAATTAATCCGTCGCCATCCTCATGTTTTTGCTGGTCAAAGCGTTGACGGAAGCGATGAGGTTGTAAAAAATTGGGAGCAGATTAAAAAAAGTGAAAAAGAGGGTCGAGAGCCTAAAAAACAGGGTACTTTGTCGGGTGTTCCATCGGCTCTACCTGCTCTAATTAAATCTTATCGTATTCAGCAAAAGGCTGCATCTGTTGGGTTTGATTGGCCACAAGTTGATAGTGCATTTGATAAGCTACATGAGGAGATTACTGAGTTTGAAGCCGAAGCTAAGGCTATGGATAGAGATAAAATGGAGGCAGAAATGGGCGATGTACTATTTTCAATTGTAAATTGTGCAAGAAAATATGGTATCGACCCCGAAAATGCTTTAGAACGCTCTAATCGCAAATTTATCTCACGTTTTAACCATATCGAAACATCGGTCAGTGGCGATATATCTTCGCTCAGCTTGGAGCAGATGGACGAGCTTTGGGATGAAGCCAAAAAGCTGGAATGCGCAATTCATAATTCGTAATTCATAATTCATAATTGAAATAATGGCACTTATAAAAGAGGTAAGAGGTATCACTCCAAAAATTGCTGAGGGGGTGTATCTATCTGAAAATGCTACAATTATTGGCGATGTTACAATCGGGAAAGAGTGTAGCATCTGGTTTAATGCAGTTCTTCGTGGCGATGTAAACACAATTACTGTAGGCAATAGAGTTAATATTCAAGATGGTGCGGTGATTCACACGCTCTACAAAAAATCGACTACCACAATCGGTAATAATGTGTCGATTGGTCATAATGCAGTGATTCACGGTGCTACAATCGAAGATAATTGCCTTATTGGAATGGGTGCTGTAGTGCTCGATAATGCAGTTATCGAAAAAGGGTCGATTGTGGCGGCAAATGCTCTTATTTTGACTGGAACTCGTGTCGAAGCTGGCACAATCTGGGCGGGAGTACCTGCCAAAAAGATAAAAACAGTAGATCCAGAGCAAAATCGTGATATTATCGAACGAATTGCTAACGACTATTTGATGTATTCTAGTTGGTATAGTGAGGATTAGTATTTTTGAAAATATATAAATACAAATGGGGGTAATCTGCTTAGGGTTGCCTTCATTTTATATTCTGCATAATTTTAGGGAACTTCTAAAAATCCAAACCTAAAACCTTAAAAGAAAAATCAAAAAAACAAATTTTTATAACTCCCCTTTATTTTAAAAATCTTTTTACTATCTTTGCGGTGCTATACATACAGATGAGGGCGAGAATCCGCCTACATTAATCAACACAAACAAATTTTATTGTTTGTGCTATACTCTATACGGTGGTTTCGCCCCGTGTAGAGTATTAATGTACCTACTGCCTTCATCGGTGTATAGCAACGGGTTAGTGAAACTACCGGTTTTCATTTTTCCGTTTACAGTTTGTTTACATTTAAAAAAAATTATAATGGAAATGGAGTTTGTAGAAGCTATTACCGATGAGCAAACATTTTGTGCCGATTATCAATTTATTCATATTTTAAGGGATACGATTGCTGAATGTTTAATTCATAATAATATATATCAATGGGGTGATGATATAGATGATGCAAAAGGGGTTATATTCCCTATAGTATTCAATATTGTTTTTAACTCAAATTTTGATATACGTCATAACTCAAAGGCTATTAATGAGCTTATTAAGTTCTTAATATCTAATTATGCTTAATGCAAATAAAGTATTTTATAAATTTGCCTATAAAATGATAAAAAATCATACCTTTGCAAGGTAACAAAAAAATAATAAGTGAGCGTAAATATTACAATTTATACCGATGGGTCGGCTTTAGGAAACCCTGGTAGAGGAGGTTATGGCATAGTTTTAATGTCGGGACCACACCGTAAAGAGCTTTCACAGGGGTATGAGCACACCACCAACAACCGTATGGAGCTACTAGCAGTAATTGTGGCATTGGAGAGTTTGAAAATCGAAAAATCTAATGTAACAATCTATACCGATAGTAGTTATGTTGTAAATTCTATTGAAAAAGGGTGGGTTTTTGGTTGGCAAAAAAAAGGATTTGCAGGGAAGAAAAACGAAGATTTATGGCGACGTTTTTTGAAAATTTACCCTCACCACACCGTAAAAATGGTATGGGTAAAGGGTCACGCCTCAATTCCTGAAAACGAACGTTGTGATATTTTAGCTCGAACTGCTGCCGATTCTCAAAATCTTCTTGTTGATAAAGGATACGTCGAAGATAGTAGTATGACAGGCATGTTTTAGCAGGGTTTTAAATTTCAAAATTATGACTCAAAAAGAGAAACAGAAACATTTTAACTCAATTGTACTTGGCGACAATTTCGATATTCCATTTGTAAACTCTATTTTAGAGGAAAATAGATGGTTTTCGCTCGCTGCTGCCATTTTGATTCGTGATTTAAATGAGGTGATGGATGTAAAGTCGGTTGGAGAGTTAAAACGTGACTATGCACTTTCTTTAACTGCAAATTCGTATAGCGCAGTGAGTCGTTTTCTCAGATATCGTGAGCTTCGAGAGGAGCATAAATCCGACTCAATGGATGTGATAAACACCTTTTTGGATAAGAAAATTCCAAAAATCAAAAATTTTGAAAACGACCTAAAAGTTGCAGATTTATGTGCAAATAGTGAAAAAGATGATATAATTTCTGAACAATTTGCAGAAATTTTAGTCTCTCAGCAGCAATATACACGTGCAAAAGAGATTTATCTTAAATTAAGTTTGAAAAATCCAGAAAAAAGTGTTTACTTTGCAGTTCGAATTGAGGAGATAATGCGTCTTAAACGACAATAAGGTTGCAGAGTTCTATCTCGTTTTCGTAAAATATAGAAATAAAAATTTTAAAGATATGTATATAGTATTTTTCGTATTAATCGTAGTGGCTTGTTTGCTACTTGTATTAGCAGTATTAGCTCAACACCCAAAAAGCGGTATGGCTGCAAACTTTGGTGCTTCAAACCAAGTTATGGGCGTTAGACAAACAACAGACTTCCTAGAAAAATTCACTTGGGGTGCTGCAATCTCAATTTTAGTTCTTTCTCTAGCAACATCAATGTCTATTGATAAAGATAGAATCGACGAAACTAGAAGCTCTGTAATCGAAACTCTTCAACAAGAGCAAAGCATGCAGGGAATTAATGAAATTGAAGCTCCTTCTACAACAGTAATCGAAGAAGAGGCAACTCAAGAGTAACGAAAATATCTAATTTTTAAGACTACTTTAAGGGAGTTGAAACAAATGAGAGCATTACTTCGTAGTGCTCTCATTTGTTGTGGGTCATTCTCAAAATCCAGAATTTAGAACTCCCCTTAATTTAAATTTGTGGCTCGGCGACTGTAGAGACATAGCCCTGCTACGTCTGTATTTGTATTTGTATTTGTATTTGTATTTGTATTGGCTTAGTGAGTTCAATTTTGTTTGCTATATAAGCTCATTTTGCTTTGCAAAATTCGATTTTAGACGTAGCAAGGCTACGTCTCCACTGCTGAGAGTAGAAACAAATTTCAAAAAATTATAAGGCAAATCCGCAAAAGGGTTTTACGGATTTGTCTGTTGTGTTTATATTGCATCGAAAATGAAATTATTAGAAAGAAAATATTATAAAAAAAACTTGCAGCTTGCACTTCCTATTATTATTGCAAATTTAGGACAAGCCACTGTAGGTATTATCGACAATATAATGGTTGGTCAGCTTGGAGCTTTAGAGCTTGCAGCAGCTTCGCTTGCCACTATTATACTACATAATGTATTGGTTTTTGGGATTGGTATTGCCACTAGCCTTACTCCGCTTACAGGTGAACTTTTTGCAACAGGAAGCTATAAAAAGGCGGCAAGTCTATTTCAAAATTCACTGCTTCTTAATATTGTCATTGGTCTGATATTAAGTGTCGGAATGTATTATGCAACTCCACTTTTCTATCTTATGGGGCAACCCGAAGGAGTAGTTGTGATGGCTGAGAGCTATTTTAAGATTATTTCTCTATCGATATTTCCCTTTTTAGCCTTTTTGGCATTTAAACAATTTATGGAGGGTATTGGCAACACAAAAGTGTCGATGTCGATTACAATAATATCAAATATCTTAAATATTGTTTTAAACTACCTACTAATATACGGTAAATTTGGATTTCCTCAAATGGGGGTTAATGGAGCTGCTGTAGCAACTCTAATTTCACGCATTTTTATGCCGATTGCCTTTTATATATATTTCAGAAGCCACAACTCCTTAAAACGATACTTCAACTTTTTTGCTAAGCGAAATATGCGTTTACAGAGTCAAAAAATGTTGCTTGCAGTAGGTTTACCTATCTCAGGACAGATTACAGTAGAGGTGTTTGCGCTGAGTGTAACAGCTATCTATATGGGATGGATTAGCACCGAATCACTCGCAGCCAATCAAATTGCGCTATCAATATGCTCTGCAATGTTCCAAGTAGTTTTAGGCATTTCGGGAGCTGTTACCATCTTAACGAGCCACGCTTTTGGAGCTAAAAACCGCACAGATATTAAAAACTACACCTATGCAGGGATGCAAATGTCGTCGCTGTTTATGCTATGCGGTGCGGCGATGTTTATCTTCTTAGGTCGATATATAGCAATGGCTTACACCGATGATTTAGCAGTTATAGATATTGCAACCAAAGTGTTTTATGTAATTGCACTATTCGAATTTAGCGACGGAATGCAGGTGACAATTCTTGGCGCACTTCGTGGGCTTAAAGATGTTCAAAAACCGATGATTTTTGCCCTAATTTCATATCTATTCATCAATGTACCTGTGGCATATTTCTTTGGATTTACATTAGGTTTTGGAGAGATGGGTATCTGGTTCGGCTTCTTTATAGGATTGACCACCGCTGGCATTCAATTTTTTATCCGCTTTCGAAAAATTGTTAACTCTTCTGGGTTGTTTGAGTAGGGGTGAAGTTGTAAAAATTAAAAGAATTTTTTAATTAAAATTTTTAAATATACAAAAATAAGTAGGGTAAAATAATTATTGGTGTATTTTTAATAGTGCTATTGGAGATGAGATTTTTTGCTATTGAATCGAAAATATAGTGGTTCTATATTGAGATTTAATAGTGAAAAATATCGCTCCAAGAGTGCTATTAAGAATATGGCAATAATTGTTTTACACTACTTAAGTTAACTTTGTAAAAATTTTGGCAAGAGATGCCAATTTAGATATATTATAGGGGAGTTCTAATAATTGGTTTTATTCGATTTTTTATTTTGAGGTTTTAGATTTGGATTTTACAAAATGTGAGCGTAGTGGTGCCTACGGTGCATTTTGTAAAATTCAAAGGTGAAGCCTCAAAATAAAAAAGCGTTAAAATCCAATTTTTAGAAGTTCCCTATAGCGTTTGCTATTGTTTTGGGAACATAAAACGACCAATTTTAATCCACCCAGAAAACAATAAGTATAACGCCTGCGTTTGCGTGGGCTTTACTTGTTGGGTGGAGGGTGCTTGGTCGTACCTATGTTCTGATATAGTTTTGTCCACGCATCTTGTGCTTTATGGTGTAATCAACTACAAAAAACTAAATTATAAATATATTTATCAACTAAAGGGAACTTCTAAAAATCGAATAAAACCAATTATTAGAACTCCCCTAAATAAACTTTTAATTATGAAAAAACTTATCTACCCACTACTTCTTACACTACCGCTGTTTGTAGGTTGTGAAAAGAGTAACAACACAACCACCCCTACGCCAAATGAAGAGGAAAAAACCATTTTTGTAACAATTAATGGTAGTAACGAGACTACAACCAAAGTTTCGTATGAACCAAATAGCGACAATTCTACCTACAAATTTAGATGGGAAGAGGATGATGCTTTTAGCCTAATTGTTCCATCTACGCTAAACAATAATCAAAAATTTTCAACAGATACAGCTTCTGAAAGCTCCGAATTTTCGGGTGAAATTATCACATGGAGTGGTGAAAAAGATATTTATGCTATATACCCATACACAACCACTGGCTACACACTAGATTCTTCTAATTCCACTATTGAGGTATCTTTAACAACTCAAATATTAAATGCTTCCGACGATAGCGACTACTCTAACGGTCTTATGATAGCTTTGGCAAGTGATGCTACAGCTTCATCTGATGGTGGTTATAATATTCCAGATTTGCAATTCAAACAAGCAATGTCGTTTTTTCAACTAGAGCTAGAAAATATTCCTACCGATGAAACTCTAATTGAACTGGGATTTGAAAGTGATACCGAAATATTCTACAGCTCAGCAACTATCGACCTAAACACTATTGCTATCGATAATTCTAATTCAACACTATCAACTAATATCAGCGCATCAATCAGCAACCAAGCATATACCACAGCTATGCTAAATATGGCTATAGCTCCTGTAGATTTAAGCGGTGAAAAATTTACACTCTACATTACAACAAAAGATGGCGATGGTAATAAAACTAAGTATATAAAAGAGTTTGAAAACGGTATAAATTTTACACGCAATACTTTCTATTTTAGCAATAGCGGTGCATTAGATTTAACTCAAGATTTTACAATTGAAGATGGCAATCAAACTCTTTCACTTTCTGATTTTGACGGTAGTTTTGTTCCATCTGGTGATGTTTGGACTATTGATGATGTTGAGGGTAGTACTAAGGATTTTGCTAATATTCAGAGTGCTATTAATAATGCTGATAGGGATATTTCTTTGATTTTTCCTAATTTGGAAAGTGTTCCTAATAATGCTTTTTCTAACGATGAAATTTGTTGTCAAAATCTAATTGGATTTTCTGCTCCATTAGCTATAGGTATTGGTGAGAGTGCATTTGAAAATTGTAATAGGTTGACGAATATATCATTTCCTAATGCTGAAAATATTGCTGACATGGCTTTTATAAATTGCAGCTATTTTACTCCAGATAAACAAGAAATTACAGGTTTAAAAAATGTCGATTTTCCTAATGTAGTAACTATTGGTGTAAAATCATTTTCAAATTGCAGTGATTTATCGTCTATTTCATTTCCAAATGTAGAAACTATTGGTGGTGGTGCATTTATTGGATGTAATAGTCTTGTAGACGTTTCTTTTCCGTTAGTTAACAAAATTGGTCTTTACTCTTTTTATACTTGTTCAAACTTAACAACTATTTCATTTCCTAAAGCAACTAATATTCGTGCAGGCGCATTTGTCATGTGCACGAACCTAGTTAACGTATCTCTTCCTGAAGCAACAACTTTAGGGTGTGATGAACAATGTGGTCCTTTTTGTGACTGTTATAATTTGACAAATATATATCTACCAAAGGTAGATACAATAAGTCATGCATCATTTTATAATTGCACAAATTTAAATACCATTTCTGTTCCGTTAGCTAAAATTATTGATAGTAGAGCTTTTGATAATTGCGAAAAATTAATTACAATTACAGCTCCTAATGTAGAATATATTGAATACAGTGCTTTTAATAACTGTAAAAGTTTATCTTCTATTTCCTTTCCATTGGTTCAATTTATCGGGAATAATGCATTTGCAGGTTGCTATTCACTAGAGACAGCAACATTCCCAGCAGTAACTTTTATAGAAGAAGATGCCTTTGTTGGTTGTTATTCACTAGAAACCGCAACATTTCCATCTGCGACTTCAATCGAAAATTTAGCCTTTGAGGGTTGTGATGCACTAACTTCATTAGAAATTGCATCTAACGATGGTAGTGTTATAGAATATTTAGGCGATGACCTGTTTTTTCTAAGCAATATAGTAAGTCAAGAGAGCAAGATCACCCTTACAACAGGCGTAGATAATAAAGATATGATTTACGGAAATACTTTAACTATTGATAGAGCAACAAAATCATCGACAGACGAAGTTTCATATACATTTAAAAATATTATCCTAAAAGGAGGTTCTGAGGGGTATTTAAATGCTGAGGCTGAGGATGCAAATGGTATAGGTTGGTAATAAAATACCAAATATTTTTTCAAAAAAAGACCTTTTGATTTATTGTAAGATAACTATTAATAAATCAAAAGGTCTTTGTATTTAGGCAGGGTCATAGACCCATTTAGAACTAAAGTGTTATTAAACCAAATCTCCGATTCCTAAGCAATTCATTTATAATTCACAATTCACAATTTACAATTTATAATTCGTCTCCCCCTCCCTACAAAGCTCAACAGCAAGTTCAAAAGCCTTGTTCATTACGCTGATAGAGATAAATTCGTGGCGACCGTGGAAGTTTTCGCCTCCAGCAAAGATATTTGGAGTTGGAAGTCCCATAAATGATAATCTGCTACCATCGGTTCCTCCTCTAATTGGCTTTACGTCAGGTTTTATATCTATCCGTTTCATTGCTGCTATTGCTCGTTCGACTATAGCCATATTGCCATTTTCGATAACGGAGCGCATATTGCGGTATTGCTCTTTTACTGTTAGTGCAACTGTAGAATTGCCATATTTTTCGTTTATTCGCTTTGCAACTAGTTTTATAGTGTCGATACGATTAGAGTAAATCTCATCGCTGTGGTCTCTAATTATATAGCTCATAGATGTAGCATCTACACTACCTCCTAGTGATACAAGATGATAAAACCCCTCATATCCAGAGGTGTATTCAGGGCGTTCAAATTTTGGAACTAGTGAGTCGAACTCCATTGCAATGGTAAAGGCGTTGAGCATCTTGTTTTTTGCATAACCCGGGTGAACATTTCGTCCTTGAATATTGATTTTTACAGTGGCTGCATTAAAATTTTCATACTCCAACTCTCCCAGCGATGAGCCATCAAAGGTGTAGGCGTAGTCGGCACCAAAAAGCTTAACATCAAAGTGGTCGGCACCTCGTCCAATCTCCTCATCAGGGGTGAAACCCACCTTGATAGTACCATGTTTAACCTCAGGATTTTCGATAAAATACTCCATTGCAGCCATAATCTCGGCTACTCCTGCTTTGTCATCAGCACCAAGCAGAGTTGTGCCATCGGTGACTATAAGCTCATGACCTTTATATTTTTCTAACTCTGGAAAATCGTTTAGACGAGTGATAATATCAAGCTCTTTATTTAAAACTATATCACCTCCATTATATTTTACAACTTTAGGATTTACATTTTCACCACTCATATCAGGCGATGTATCAACATGAGCAATCAGACCTATTACAGGTAAAATCTTGTCGCAATTTGCCTCTAAAGTGGCGTATAAATAGCCCTTTTCTGTCAAAATTACATCTGTCAACCCCATAGCATCAAGCTCATTTTTTAGTAAATTTAGCAGGTCAAACTGCTTTGAGGTTGAAGGTGTGGTAGTAGAACTGTCACAACTTTGCGTATCAATTCTAGCATATCTTATAAATCTCTGCTCTACAGGTTCCATAATTATTGTTAATTTTTAGCAAATATAGTATTATTTTTTTAAAATAGGTATAAAAAAGTTATATTTGTAGGGATGGAAACTCAAAATAATAGCAATAATTTCTAAAATTATTAATTCATGCAGCTACAAACAAAAGTTGAAAAGGTAGATTTTAAAAATAAAATAGACTATAAAAGCACTATTTTTATGATTGGTTCATGTTTTTCGGCAAATATTGGCGAAAAACTTATTGTTCGGAGGTTTAACACCCTTTACAATCCACTTGGCACGCTCTACAATCCTCAGTCGGTGGTAGATACGCTAACGATTTTAAAAGAGAAAAGATTAATTACCACCGACGACCTATTTTTTCACCGTGAACTATACGGTTCGTTTATAGCCAACACACTACTTACATCTTCCAGAGCAGCGGAGGCAGTCGAGATGATAAATAGTGCAATAATTAGAGGTGAAAAACAGCTTAGAGAGTCGGATTTTATAATAATTACACTTGGCACGTCGCTCTGCTACTACCAAAAAGAGAGCGGAAAGGCAGTGGCAAATTGTCATAAATTTCCAGCAGCCGATTTTGAGAGAAAATTGATTGATAGCGATGAGACTTACGAGCTATTTGCTTCACTTTTTAAGCAGGAATATTTTAAAGATAAGCATATAATTTTTACAGTTAGCCCCGTTAGATATATAAAGGATGGTTTTGCGGTAAACAGTGTTAGTAAGGCTCATCTTTTAGTGGCTGTTGATAACTTATGTAAAAAGTTTGAAAATGTTGATTACTATCCCTCTTATGAGATTTTTAACGACGAACTTCGTGATTATAGATTTTATGATAGCGATATGGTACACCCATCAAAAATAGGGGTAGATTATGTTTGGGAGAGATTTTCAACTGAAGTTATAGATGTTGATAGTCAGCGATATATGAAAGAGGTGGAGTCGGTAGTAAAGGCTTTAGCTCACCGCCCTCAAAACCCCCAAAGTGCTGCACATCAGAAGTTTCTGTCTACAACCTTCCAAAAAGCTCAGCAATTGGAAAAAGAGATAGGGATAGTTCTTAATTATAAATTATGAATTATAAATTATGAATTATAAATTATAAATTATAAATTATGAATTGTATTAACTTCGGACTTTCTTTTTTTATAAAAAAGAAACAAAAAAACTTTTCGCTGACTGCTTTTTTTACGCTAAAAGCAGAGGCGAAGGGGTGTTATTGAAGGTTTGTGTTGATTTTATAGGTAAGCTTATTTGCAATGCTCGGTAGAGACGTAGCCCTGCTACGTCTGTAACACAAATCGTTATATTTTTAAAAGGCGATTATTTAATAATTACAGATTATTGTTTTCAGACGTAGCAGGGCTACGTCTCTACTGCCGTGTTATTGAAGCCAGTAATTATAAATTATGAATTATAAATTATGAATTAAACAATAGTTATCAACAAAGTTATCAACAGTTATTAACAGTTGTTAACAACTAAAAATAGAAAAATTATGGAAAAGTTTGGAATTAAACAGTTTATAGCTCCAGCAGCAATTTTATCATTAGGAGTTATCGTAGCAGCTGCAATTTTAAGTGGAGCAGCAGAGCGTTTTACTGCTCAAAATAGATATGTTTCGGTTAAAGGGTTGTCGGAAAGAGAGTTTCCTGCCGATAGAGTTGTATGGCCTATACTTTTTAAGGAGGTTGGAAATGATTTGATGCAGCTATCTAAATCGTCGGAGAGTAAAAGGGCTATTATTACAAAATTTTTAATTGATAATGGCATAAAAGAGAGCGAGATAAGCATATCAGCACCCGAAATTATCGACCTACAAGCTGATAGATATTCGTCAAATAATATTATTTATCGCTACAATATGACAAATGTTTTAACAGTTGCTTCAAACAATGTTGATAAAGTGCGAGAACTTCTATCTCGACAAGGCGATTTACTAAAACAGGGTGTTGTGCTTTCGGCAGGAGATTATCGCTATAATGTAATGTATCAATACACTAAACTTAACGAGGTGAAGGTTGAGATGATAAAGGAGGCTTCGGCAAATGCTAGAGCATCGGCGCAACAGTTTGCCGACGATTCTCAAAGTGAGCTAGGCAAGATAAAAACCGCTACTCAGGGGCAGGTTTCTATCTCTGATAGAGACCCTAACACTCCACATATTAAAAATGTTAGGGTTATTACATCTGTATCCTATTTTTTGAATGATTAAGGCAAACTTCTAAAATCTCTTTAAATCCAAAATTTAGAACTTGCTAATGTAGGTTTAAATCGCAGAAAACAAGTTATTAGAACTTCCTTTTAGAGGTTTCTTTTAGGAAAGTTCTAATTTCTGTCCACAATAAAAGTAAGAGATATTATCCATACCCTTTTGAAGATAATCAAACACCTCTAACCCAGTGCAATGACAGGTGTAGAATTGAATTTCTTTATAACATTTTAGCTCTTCAATAATCTTGTCGAGCAGCTCTTTTGGTTCATCACGCTTAGCCGATGGATTTGTTAGGTGAAATCCTCCTATTACCATCTGCGGAGAGTAACAAATTGCACGATTCATAATATTTACCACTCCATTATGACCGCAACCTATAAAAACAGCTACACTATTGCCCTCTCTCACTACCAAATTTTGCTCATGTTCAAAATTATCTGCTCTATCGCCCTCAAACAGCGATTTATTGGCACTTGAGGCAAGATGGCTATTATCTTTAACTGTAAAAAGCTCTAAAGAGCTGTTGATTGTGTAGTCACCATCTACTATTTCGACCTGTGGATGGGTCATAAGTTCCTTATCTAATCCAATATATGCCACACCTGTTGGTCGATGGCTAAAGTGGTCTAAAAATGCACGTCGTTGGATATAAATCTTTGCTTTTTTGTTGATTTCAAGAAATTGAGATAGTGCTCCACCATGGTCACGGTGTCCGTGCGAGATTATAACCCTATCTACCTGCTTCAAATCAATTCCTAGCTTCTTTGCATTACCTGAAAGTACCTCAAAATCACCGCTTACATCAAAAAGCATATTTTCGCTCTCTAATGCAATATGGAGCGATAGACCATGTGAGGTTTTACACCCAAAAAGCGTATTATTTTCTACTAAATTTGTTATTTGCATCTCTTTTTTAACGCTAAAGATAGTTAATTTTATGTAAAGTTGTAATAAAATAGCATAATTAAATATTTTATTATAACTTTGTCAGACAAGTTTATAATCCCCCTAAAACATAATTTATGAAAAACAGTACTAAAATAGCAATGTTGGTTGGTTTGTCGAGCTGCGTTGCTTGTAGCGAAAGCCAAACTGCACAAGAGAGTAAAAAACCAAACATTTTGTTTGTTTTTGTCGACGATTTAGGCTATGCCGATGTTGGTTTTAATGGTTCGACCTACTACGAAACTCCAAACATCGATGCAATGGCAAAGGAGAGTGTAGTTTTCGAAAATTCTTACACCTACCCTACAAGTTCGGCTTCTAGAGCTGCACTACTTACTGGTCAGCAATCTTTTAGAACAGGTGTCTATTGTGTGCCTGTGTTAGAGAAAGGTGATTCTACTCAATCGGTTTTTTCTCGTTGGACTGTTCCTACCGACTACAAATTTTATAGCGAAGAGTTAGACAAACAGGGCTACAAAAGCATACATCTTGGAAAATGGCACTTAGTTGGTCCATATCCAGACGAGGAGTTAGCTATGAACTACCCTTTTGAAAAGGCTTTAACACAACCCGATCCTGCCGATTTTAGCTGGGCACCACGCCATAAAAGCAATGATATAAAGTTAAAATATTATCCAGAGGGTAGAGGTTTTGATAAAAACGTAGGTGGAACATATAGAGGCGACCCTGCTCTTGAAATTGGTGGTTATAAGAGTAAAACAGGTGGTTATATTGCTCCATTTTCAAATCCATTTATTGAGCAAAAACCTGATGATAAGTGGCTAACAGACAGATTGACCGACGAGGCAATTGAGTTTATGAAAGAGACCAAAGATGAGCCATTTTTCATAAATCTCCACTACTACACCGTACATGCACCTCATGTTCAGCGTAGTGAGGAGCTTTTCGATAAATATTATAACAAAGAGGGTGACCCTGTTTTAGGTCAAGGTATAGCAAACGAAAATTACAAAAAATCGTATGCCAAATATGCTAGTATGATTGAGTCGCTTGATGATAATTTTGGACGTATGGTCTCTTTCTTAAAGGAGAGCGGACTGGATGAAAACACAATTATAGTATTCTCTTCTGACAATGGCTATGCAATGGGTGCAAACAATAAAATGCGAGGTAAAAAGGCTCTGATTTATGAGGGAGGAGTAAGAGTTCCTACTTTTATCTATTGGGCTAATAAAGTTAACCCTCGAAGAACTCAGGCACCAGTGTCGATTGTCGATTTCTTCCCTACATTTATAGATTTTGCAGGAGTCAAAAATTATAATGGCGTTTTGGATGGAAAATCGCTACAACCTCTTCTTACTCAAGATGTCGAGGAGTACAAAAATCGCCCTGTATTCTGGCAGTTAAGCTCAATTTGTCAACATGGCAAAGAGCACCAAGAGGCGTGTACTGCAATGCGATTTGACAACTACAAATTAATACAATATTTAGCTACAGGAGAGTTTGAGCTTTACAATCTTGCCGACGACCCAATGGAGAGCATTAATCTAGTAGAAAAAGAGCCTGAAGTGGCAAAAAGATTGATTGAGAAGATGGTAAATTGGCGAAAAGATAACAATATCACTCTACCATCTAGCTCTTTAGCTACTAATAAAATTTAGGGAACCTCCAACTAACCCAAATAATTAAATCAATGAATTACACAAAATTTACACTATCGACCACCTTATTTATAGCCTCATCGCTATTTGCAGCAGCAGAAAATAGCGAAAATAGCAGCACAAAGCAGGCTAAAAAACCAAATATTCTATTTATCTGCGTAGACGACCTGCGCACTGAACTAGGCTGTTATGGTTCTATGGTAAAAAGCCCAAATCTCGACCGTTTAGCTCAAGATGGCACCCTTTTTACCAACCACTACGTGCAAGTACCAACAAGCGGTGCCTCTCGTAAAAGCCTTTTAACAGGACATCTACCTACGGATAGAATAGATATTTCGAATGGGGCTGCTGAGCATAAAATTACACCTAAAAAAGAGGAAGAAGTGCCTGAAACTATGTTTCACCACCTTCGTCGTAATGGCTACTACACTGTAGGCATTGGCAAAATAAGCCATAGTGCAGATGGTAGAGTATATGGATATAACGACCCTGTTAGTGATATATTAGAACTTCCATATAGCTGGGATGAAATGCTATTTAATAGTGGTAAATGGGAAACAGGTTGGAACGCATTTTTTGGCTACAGTGATGGCGAAAACAGACAAAGCATGAAAAATCAGGTTAAACCTTATGAGTGTGCCGACTGCTCAGATACGGGGCTTCCTGATGGTCTATCGGCTGAGTTAGCACTCCAGAAATTGGACGAACTTAGCGATAATAGTGAGCCTTTTTGTCTTGCAGTAGGTTTTTTTAAGCCTCACCTACCTTTCAACTCCCCAAAAAAATATTGGGATATGTATGATGAGAGTGAAATAGAGGTTTCGCCATTTAAGGATATTCCCCAAAATATAAGCAACGCTAGCCTACATGGTAGTGGTGAGTTTAATGCCTACAAAACAGGCGATGAAGCAGCATCGCTCAGCAAAGCTGTATCGGATGATTATGCTCGCCGTTTGCGCCATGCCTACTACGCTTGCGTAAGCTATACCGATGCCCAGATAGGTAAACTGCTCTCAAAATTGGAGGAAAAAGGGCTTGCTGAAAATACTATTGTGGTGGTTTGGGGCGATCATGGTTGGAACTTGGGTGATATGAATGTTTGGGGGAAACATACAATCCTCGAACCTTCACTTCGAAGTACTCTTATAGTACGCTCACCAAAAGGCAAAAAAGGTGTGGTAAATAGTCGTATTGTAAGCTCTGTTGATATATATCCTACTCTTATGGAGCTTTGCGATGTGGATGTTGCTGATGGTGCAGCACTCGACGGTAAAAGTTTTGCCACTTTGCTCAACAAACCGAAAGATAAAAATTGGGAAGATGCAGCCTACTCATATTTTAAAAGTGGCTACACTCTACGAACTCCACAATATAGATTAACTCACTATTATAGAGATGCTAAGCCAAATATTGAACTATTTAAGTATAACGGAATGGATTACGAAAGAGAGAATATCGCTGCTGAAAATAGTGAAATAGTAGACAAACTTATGCCTCTGCTTGAAAAAGGAAATACTCATATTTACGATAAAAAATAATAGGCAAACCTCTAAGTAGTGTAAAACAATTATTGCCATATTCTTAATAGCACTCTTGGAGCGATATTTTTCACTATTAAATCTCAATATAGAACCACTATATTTTCGATTCAATAACAAAAAATCTCATCTCCAATAGCACTTTTAAAAATACACCAATAATTATTTTACCCTACTTAAAATCTAAGAAAAGAAAAGAAAATGAATTTAACAAAATTTTTAATTCCATCGCTAGCAGCATTTTCGATTTTTGCCGCTTGCACTACACCAAAAACAGAGCTAACTCTTTCAGGTCTAAATCCTAGTAGATTCGATACTGTAGCAAACGGTAAAAAAGTGGCTCTATATACCCTAAAAAACAGCAATGGCATGGAGGCGTGTATCACAAATTATGGTGCACGTATTGTATCTATTATGGTTGATGATAGAGATGGTGTAAAACGTGATGTTGTGCTTGGTTTTGACAATATCACTGACTATATGGCAAACAATATTCCTTATGGAGCAATGGTTGGGCGTAATGCAAATAGAATTAGAGATGGTCGTTTTACGTTAGAGGGGAAAGAGTATATTTTGGATAAAAACGATGGTAATCACTCGCTTCATGGCGGACCTAAGGGGTGGCAAGGGCAAATTTTTGAGGTAAAAAATGTGACAGATAGCTCTCTGGTATTGACCTATTTTAGTCCAGATGGCGAGAGTGGATTCCCAGGTAATGTAGATGCTACTGTTACCTATACTGTAGACTATCTCAACACCTTAAAGATTGATTACGACGCTTCGAGTGATGCCACAACTGTTATAAACTTTACAAACCACTCATATTTTGCACTGAGTGGCGACCCTACTCAAACCATTCTTTCAAACGATATCTTTATCGATAGCGACTACTTCACTCCCAAGTCGCCCGACCAGATTCCTCGTGGTGATATCGCTCCTGTAGATGGTACACCGATGGATTTTAGAACTATGGCAAATATTGGTGAAAGGATAAGCCAAAATATGGATGTAGAAGAGATACAAATTAGTGGTGGATTTGGTGTGAATATGATTTTAAACAACAAATCAGAGAGCGATGTAGATATTGTTCTATACTCTCCAGAGAGCGGAATAGAGATGAGCGTATACACCTCACAACCTAGTTTTCAGTTTTTTACCTGTAATGGCTACGATAAAAGCTATACCGGTAAAAAGGGGATAGCATACGAGAAACACAAGTCTATTTGTCTTGAAACTCAACACTATCCTAATGCTGTAAACAATCCTGAGTGGCCATCGCCTATTATCAAAGCTGGAGAGCGTTACAAACAGCACTGCTACTATCGTTTTGGTGTTGGCAGGTAGATGAAAGGAGGATGACTCAAAAATCCTTAAAATATAGAAACAAGAGGGTGACCCACAATCAAAAATCCAGACCATCACCCCTGTTCACAAGCGTTGTGAGTGGGGATAATGGTCTGGATTGTTTAATTTTAAGGGGAGTTCTAATAATTGGTTTTATTTGATTTTTCTTTTTGAAGTTTTAGATTTGGATTTTACAAAATGTGAGCGTAGTGGTGCCTACGTAAGCATTTTGTAAAATTCAAAGATGAGACTTCAAAATGGAAAAGCAGATGAAATCCAATTTTTAGAAGTTCCCTTAAGTAAATTTCTTTACTTTTGAGTCACCCTCTTAAAATAGATACTTTGGGGTCACCCTCAAACATTGTACTAACAACCTTTATCAGTTAAGATTTTCTCTAATATTGATGCAATTTTTTCACTACTATTATTGCACTCAACATTATATTTTTGCAAATCTTTAGTTAGTTTAACGATTATTTCATCATATTTTGGGTCGTTATATAGATTTACGATTTCGTCTGGATCTTCTACTGCATCGAAAAACCAAGGCTCATCACCAAATGGTGTAACCATAAGCTTATAACGAGAATCGATAGCTGCGGTAAATCCTAGCTGTGAGAATGTCACATCGTTCCACCCTTTTGGAGCTTTTCCACTCATTAGTGGCGTAACATCACGTCCAGGAACTTCTGGTGATTTTACTCCAAGTAGGCTTAAGAATGTAGGCATCCAATCTGTTGTATTTGAAGCCTCTTTTACCACTTTGCCACGTGGGACAAGAGGTTTTTTACAATCTTTACCATGCGCAATTACAAAAGGTACCTTTGTTGCTCCATCGTGGATTGTACCCTTATTCATACGTGCGTGTTCACCCATTAAATCGCCATGATCTGAGGTGAAAACTATAATTGTATTCTCTAAAATACCCTCCTGCTCCAATTTATCAAGGATTCGACCAACATTATCATCGATATTTTTTACCATACCAAAATATTGAGGTAGACTTTTAGCTAAAGATACCGCCTTACCATCTGGTCGTTGCCATTTTGGAGTACCCTCAGGGCGTGGAGCATCGTAAGTGCGAGGTTTTTCTACTCTCATATCGGTATAAAGGTTGGTGTAGTCGCCAACTGCTGTATCGGGAGTGTGAGGATCTGGAATACTCACTACATAATAGAATGGATTATCGCTATTTTCGTCAATAAATTCTAATGCACGTGTACAAAGAAAATCGTTTGTAGAGCTTACATTGCTCGATTTTTCATCTTTAAAGCGTGCAAATCCATACTTATCACGTCCGTTTGGAACAGAACGAGCTGATGCAAAATATGGTTTGCCATCGTCGCCCATACCGATAAATTTACCATGACCTCCATTAAACATATATCTGTTATCTTGGAATCCATAGTTATAGCCCTCACATCCTACGGGGTAAGGCTCCCACCATTCATCATGTTTTTCACCACGCTCTTCAGCTAAATGGAGCTTTCCTGCATAGCCAGTTTTGTAGCCTGCTTCTGATAAAATTTGGGCAATGGTGCGCACATCTTCATGAAGATATTTGCCATCGCCAGGTTTATTAGAGTTGTTTGGCATACCTAATTGGTGTCCATAAAATCCTGTAAACATTGCTGCACGTGCAGCAGTACTTACTGAGGCTGAGGCATACATTCTATCAAATAAAACGCCTCTTTCGGCAATTTTATCGATATTTGGAGTCTCTACAATGTTGCCATCGCCCCAAATTTCGGCTTGGTCTTTAGGAAGAAGGTCTCGATAACATCCAAGTGTACGGAAGTTGTGTTCATCGGTTACGATAAATAGCAAATTGGGTTTGCTACTTTTTGCGTTTGCAACTGCTGGGGCTGCTAGTAGCAGCGACATTGCGACAGTAAGGGTTTGGTTGTGGGTCATTCTCTTAAAAATTGGGGGTAAATATATAAAGGGAACTTCTAAAATCTCTCAAAATACAGAATTTAGAACTTCCCTATAGAGGAGTCCTAATCTCTATATTTCGAAACTTTTTCAAAATTCAGAGATTAGAACTTCCCAGTAACTATTAGATTTATTATTGAAAAAATTCATCATCATCATACTCCTGTTCAATCTCTTTTTTGTCGGGAAGTGCAGCTTCATCGAAAAGAGGTGGGCAATCTATAGAGGCTGCACCAACAGGTCGAGTAAACATATCTTGCTCTGAAATTCCAAGTGATTTGTCGGCATAAACCTTCTGCATAAAGCGTGAGAATGATGGAAGAGCCACAACTGCACCCTCACCACCTGCTGCAAACCTTACGCTTCTATCTTCACCGCCAATCCACGAGCCAGCCACAATTTTTGGAGTGACACCAATAAACCATGAATCGGAATTACCATTTGTAGTACCTGTCTTACCACCCATTTCGCCCGTAAATTTGTACATATAGCGTAGGCGACCTGCTGTACCAGAGTTTACAACCTTTTGCAGAATACTTAGCATTGTGTAGGCACTCTGCGACGAAATAGCATCGCTACTTTGAGGTGTAAAAGTGGCAAGTATATTGCCATGTCTATCTTCGATACGTGTTACGAAAGTAGGATCAATATGAACACCATTATTTACAAAGTTTGTGTAAGCACCAACCATCTCATATAAAGATACATCGGCAGTGCCAAGACACATTGGAGCAACAGGGTCGATATAGCTCTTAATACCTAAACGGTGTACAAACTCTGCAACCGCTTTAGGTTGGTTTGCCTGCTTCATAATCCATGCCGAATAGTTGTTACGACTCATCGCAAGCCCCCACCATAGCGGACGAAGCTCACCAATCTGCTCTACATTTCCTGACTCTTTTGGCGACCAACCATCTACAGTAACAGGTAAGTTTGGTACTTGATCGCAAGGTGTTAGACCAAGTTGGTCGATTGCAAAGGTGTAGATAAATGGCTTGAAGGTGGAGCCTGCTTGTCGCTTACCCTGCTTTGCCATATCATATTTAAAGTAGCGGTGGTTTGTACCGCCAACATAAGCTTTTACATAGCCCGAAGATGGCTCAATAGCGATAAACCCTGTTCTAAGAAATCCTTTTGCATAGGTTATTGAGTCGAGAGGCGATAGAAGTGTATCGATACCGTTGCTTTTTTCGTAGCTAAATACCGACATCTTAATCTTTTGCTTAAAATTCTCGAAGATTTGAGTATCGTTAAATCCATCGTTTTTCAACACTCTATAACGCTCACTTTGGCGAATTGCACGACGTATAATCTCATCTTTCTCCTCTTTGTTTATATCCAAAAATGGCGAACCATAATTTTTTACCTGACGAGAGAAGCGAGGTTGAACATTTTCCGACATATTTTCAAGAACCGCCTCTTCTGCATATTGCTGCATTTTAGAGTTGATTGTGGTGTATATTTTCAGACCATCACGATAGATATTGTAGTTTGTGCCATCGCTCTTTGTGTTTTTGTTACACCATCCATAAAGCGGATTGTTATCCCACTCCAATTTGTCAACCTCATAGTCGTAGGCGTTATAGTAGTTTGCCTTTTTAGGCTCCGAAGCTCTCATATAACCGCTAAGCATGCTACGAAAATAGGTCGCAAGACCCTCGTTGTGAGAGATAGGCTTGTAGTTTAGCTCAATAGGTATATTCTGAATTGAATCTAACTCATTGATAGGAAGATAACGTGCTGTAGCCATACGCTCTAATACCACATTACGGCGAGCAAGAGCATTTTGGGGGTTGGATTTTGGTGAGAAATAAGTTGGAGCATTTACAACACCTACAAGCAGTGCAGCCTCTTGTGCTGTAAGCTCTATAGGAAGCTTACCAAAAAAAGTTTGTGCTGCCGATTTTATACCAAAAGCATTACTACCATAAGCTACAACATTTAAATACATCACTATTATCTCCTCCTTGGTGTAGTTGTATTCAAGCATTGTGGCAGTAATCCACTCTTTCATTTTTGCTAATACAAGATAAGAATTTCGCTCAATCGAAGAGTCGTATAGCTTGGTATTTCGTGGATATAGATTTTTTGCAAGCTGCTGAGAGATTGTACTACCACCACCCTGTTTTTGCCCCATTATAAGGGTCTTAAAACCAACACGGGCAAGACTCACAAAGTCGATACCAGAGTGTGTAAAGTAGCGAGAGTCTTCGGTTGATACAAGTGCCGAAACTAGATATGGCGAAAGCTCGCTATAATCTACAAACGAACGATTTTCAATAAAATAGCTCCCCAAAATTGCTCCATCCTCTGAGATTACCTCGGTAGAGATGTTGCTTTTAGGGTTTTCAAGCTCCTCAAAAGTGGGAAGTTTGCCGAATGCTCCACAAGCCACTGAGGTAATAAATATTGCTAGTAGCAGAGGTGGAACAACTATAATCCCCCAAAATATTATTAAAAATCGCTTTTTATTCTTAATTTCCATTTTTAAATAATTATGAATTATGCATTACGAATTATGAATTATGCATTACGAATTACGAATTATGAATTATCTTTGCTCAAGAAACATAGCTGTTTTCTTTACTAAACTATCGCTTTGAGCAAAATGTTTAACTCTTCCCTCTTTATATTTAAATGCAGTAAGGATATCCATTTCGATAAGTAGCTTTAAATCTTGTTTATTTAGCTCTACATCTTCACGAATATTTAGCTCCATCTTTTTCTCCAACGCTTCAAGCTCTTTCTCTATTTTAGAGCTATAGTATTCGCTCTTAGCCGCCTCTTTTAGCTTGTCGATATGGTAGTTTGTAAGCGAAATAACCTTAAAATTACGCTCCTCTAAAAGGGTAGCAAAATCAGATAAGTCGCTATCTGTCAGTGAGAAATTTTCGAAATCAGTTTTCGATTGATTATTTTTGTAATACTCCTTAACATACTCCTCTAGGTAAGTGCCAGTAACTGCTACATTCTGTACAAAGCGGTTATAACCTTTCGTCTTAATAAGTGAATCGGGAGTGATACCACCACCATCTAAAACAGTGCGTCCTCCGACTGTTTTAAACTCTTTGCGTAGAGAGTCGGGGATTGACCCAACACTTCCATCCTCATTACGGTTACTAAAATCGACAGCTTGGATACATCTACCACTTGGAGTGTAATATTTTGCAGTTGTAACCTTTAGAACTGAGCCATAACCCACCTCTTTAGGTGTTTGAACCAAACCTTTACCATAGCTTTGACTTCCCACGATAAGTGCTCTATCCAAATCTTGAAGTGCACCTGCTACAACCTCACTAGCCGAAGCCGACGAACCATTAACAACAACTGCAAGTGGAATATCTTTAGCGATAGGTTCAGATAAAGTTTTGTAAACCTTTGGCTCCTTAAACGAACGTCCATTAATGCTCACAACCTCAGTACCTTTATCGACAAAAAGCGAAACAATATTTACCGCTTCTTGAAGCACTCCACCGCCATTATCACGAAGGTCTAAAATTAGCGATTTTAGCTCCCCCTCGCTCTTTAATTTTTCGATAGCTGCTCTCACCTCCGACGAGCAGTCGTCAGAAAAGGTAGATAGATTGATATAGCCAACTCCATCTGTACCATTTATATAGCCTGCATAGTTAACAGCATTTGAGTGGATAATCTCACGTTTTATGATTGTCTCTTTCTCCTCATTTGTAAGAAGTGACCTATATTTTAGTGTAAATTGCGAACCTGCATTACCACGAAGCAAACTGCTAATATCGCTAGATTCAAGCCCTTTAAGGTTTGTTGTATCAACCATAAGCAGCCTATCACCCATTACCAAACCAGCCTTGTCGGCAGGTGAATTTTGGATTACCTCCGAAATTTCGGTATAAAGACTATCTACATGTTTAAAAATTACAGCTCCAATACCTGCATATTCGCCCGTTGTAAGCTCTTCGAATTGAGCATAATCCTCCTCCGACATATAGGTTGTGTAGGGGTCAATTTGCTCCAACATTCCATCAAGTGCATTACGCACCATCTTCTCAGAATCGGGTTTATCTACATACGATAGATTTACTTCACGAAAAACATTAAAAAATATTTCTAAATTTTTTCCTCTCGCAAAATCATCATTTGTAGCTGCAACCAGTGCTGTAGTAGCTAGGGCAGAGGATACACCCCAAAGAAATCCTTTTATTGTTTTGTTCATTTGGTTAATTTTTAAATTTTTAAGACCTTTTAAAAAAGGGGAGTTCTAATAATTGGTTTTATTCGATTTTTAGAAGTTCCCTAAAGATTTTAATTACGGTTTAACACGAATTAAAACCCTTACCAAAGCCTTTCTATTTCCCTCAATCATAGTAGGAAACGATTTTTTGTCGATTGTTATTGTATCGTCGTTTGGCGAAAGAATACGTCGCCAAGCAGTTTTTTGTTGAAGTACAACTTCACTCTCTGTTTCGCTCTTAATTTGATAATCATACTCAGCCAAAATAGCAAGAACGTGGTCACGACCACTATTAAAATCTACTCCCAAGGGGCGTTTTGTGTAGGATAAAATAGGGTGAATAGCTATTAAAACCACCATTATCATACCCATTATTAAAGCACGTGAAGAGGCAAAAAATGAGGGTAACATATCGATTGTCACCTCACTCTGACCCATAAGGTTCATAACCGAAAAGATTAGGATAAAAATTACTACTACATAGAGCAAATAACGCACTGCTCGAAAAAAATAACGTTTCATTATATTTTAATTTATTATATTTACATTTTTTAAACCACGTAACAAACTACAAAGATGCAAAAAAAGAGTCTAATATCAAACATTATAGAGTTAATTATTCCAAAATTGTGTGTAGCCTGCCAATCAAAACTCTCTGAGGGCGAAAGAATTTTGTGTACTTCGTGTCGCATAAACATCCCCTACACTTACGATTGGCTTGAGAGCAACAACAAAACTTTTGAACTGTTAAACGCTGATTATCCGATATTTTGGGCTGCTTCGATGTGTTATTATCGCAAAAATGATATATTTTCAAGGGCTATTTTGAATATGAAATTTCGTAACCAAAGCCAGAGTGCAAAAGAGTTTGGGGCAATGTTTGCCAGAGTGTTAAAAGATAAGGAAATTTCCGTTAAAGATGTCGATATTATCATTCCACTACCTCTTCACCCTCTCAAAAAGTTGTGGCGTGGCTACAATCAATCCGAACTTATCGCCGATGGCATGGCATCAATTTTTGGATGTGATGTAGAGAAAAAAGCGGTAAGACGAACAGTAAATAATCGTGCTCAATCCTCAATAAAAAATCAAAAAAGGAGATTGAAAAATAGCGAAAATATTTTTAGAGTTGCAGAGGGCGAAAAACTAGACGGAAAACATATTTTGATTGTCGACGATGTAATCACAACAGGTTCAACAATCCACTCACTAATAAAATGTATCACCGATAGCTGCGACAACTGCACAATTAGCGTCGCCACGCTTGCTCGTGCTGATAGGGGGAAGAGTAAGCATTAAATGAAGGTTCTAAATTCTGTATTTTGAGAGATTTTTTGTTTTAAGGTTTTAGATTTAGATTTTGCAAATTGGAGGTAATTCGGAGGTTTTTCAGGCATGTAACTAATTGCAAGCTAACTTAATATATAGGTTTTGCGAATGACCCAACTAAAAAGATCATAATAAGAGATATAACCTTATTATGATCTAATACACTGAGGAGTTTAATTACTGATTTTTTTAATGGAATATATTATAAAAATACAAAACCCAAACAGGTGGGTTACTATAATCATATTGCAAAACGAACATCATAAATAGAGCTAAAAGTAAAATTAACGAAAAAAATATAATATTATGAATCTTTTTTGAAAATATTACAAGAAAAAGGCACAATATAAAATATATAGAATATAAAAACATTGCCGCACGATAATAAGTAATATTATAATGCCATGATGTATCGTCTGCTATACGACCAAACATGTAATCAGAATAATCATTAATGCAATATTCATAAATATATCCAGATGCTAATATTGTAAATATTATAACAGATACTATTCTTGTAATTTTAGTTAATAATTTTTTAAATTCTGAAATATTTTGCATTTTGTATTATTTTTATAATGTTGTATAATTACATATATTCAAATCAGCAATAAAATATAGTTTTACTGATTGTTATTGTATTATGCGAATAAAGGTTTGAAAAACCTTCTTCCTATTTTAGCGAGCGGAGCGAAGCAGTGAGTGAAAACGAACGATTTTTGCCAGCCCTTAGGGCGTGCTTTTTTAAAAAAAGCATTAACAAAAGTTATTTTTTTATAACTCTTATTGTAAAAATAGCTCAAAATAGTTTTAAAATTTCAAACCTTTATTCATATGTATTATTTAAATTGAGAATAATCGACTTTTAAAGCAACGGAATCAAGATTGCCTTTATTTGTGTCAATAAAATCGAAAAACTCTTCATCGTTATCTAATAAATCAATACAGCCAGCACTTCCAGGCTCCGTTCCCCCATGAATAGTAAACTTATCTCGCTTTATCTTTTTCCCATTATAGTCAACTTCTACCTCATTTGGATAAATATCTATAAGACCATTACCCCAAGATGTTGTCCCTCCTGGTCTAGTTCCTCGTTTCAGTTTAGGGTGAATTTGTCCTAAAGCACCTCCAATGTGATCTATTGTATTTTCTAAAACAGAAGGATTATATCTTTGTATTTTTTGTGGATTGATATAATAACTTCCCTCTGGTAGTGGACCTGATCCCCTTGTTGCTTGATTTTCCACCGAATAATCAAATATTCCATTCTCAGGTCTTCCTGAATATGCTTTTCTTTTAAAACTTTTTTGAGTAATAGTATCTCCCTCTTCTGAAATATCATATGCATTTGCAGTTAAAAATTGTCCATCATATTGTATATCCATCGCTTTCCTTGTATTGTCAGATGAAGGTTTGAACATTGTTGAAGTTTTCCAATAATCTGTTCCATATTCCTGTTGATTACCCAAAGTAGGAATTGGTGACGGAGCACCATATCCTATTTCATTCTCCTTTTTATTTCTTTTTTCTTATCCATTAAATAACTTGGATAATTTTCATATAAATCTTTGTCGTATAACACAATTTTACGTTTTAAAGTTAATATTAAATTTTGACATCACCAAATAAAAATCACTTGCAAGTTGGTTATTTTATGATTCTGCAAATATAATATGCGTAATATCTATTTTGCAAGCAAAATAATAACTATTCTTATTATTATACCTACAAGTTCTTGTACTACAATATATTATGCAATTTTTTTTTTAGAATTAGGTGCATAGAGCACATTGTAAGTAGTGAAAAACAATTATTGCCATATTTTTAATAGCACTCTTGGAGCGATGTTTTTCACTATTAAATCTCAATGTAGAACCACGATATTTTCAATTAAATAGCAAAAAATCTCATCTCCAATAGCACTATCAAAAACACACCAATAATTATCTCAAACTACTTATTTTAAGACTTATAGCTTGATAATGAGACAAATGTATATTTATACTTATAGACAAACCGCATTCAGCCCAGTACTATACATCGTAAATGATGTTGAAATTAAGTGTAGAAAGTGTTATAACGAGTGCGCTCTATGCGCCTAATCCTATTATTTTTTTGCTTTAAAAACTATGTTTCACTGTTGTTTATTTAAAAATCAATTGAAAAAATAATATAGGCGTAGGCATTTAGACCATCCAATAAAATAATAATACCTACCTTTGCAGAATGGGTAAAGAAAATAAATTTAGAGAAGTGAACTTGATTAAATTCAATCGCTATTTTCAGAGCGACGACGATTGCTGTAAATACTTGGCGGATGTCAAGTTGGCAGATGGTTATGTCTGTCGTAAATGTGGTCACATGCAATATTATCGTGGATCAAAATCCCATTCATGCAGGTGTATGAAGTGTAAATACAATGAGAGTCCAACCACAGGAACGATGTTCGACATAGGCAAGGATATATCGACGAGTACAATTACAGGTGTAATATACGGACAAATATGTGGATTATATTCGATAACCTTATAGTTAGGATCGTTCAAAATGAGCCAAAACAGCTTGGTAGTGGAATGTATAGTGGGTGGTCTAAACGCCTATACCTACTGTTCTAATTGTATTTGTTGCTTGTAAATTTCTTATTTGTTCCATTGAGAACCTTATTATAAATATCAATAAAAATCAAAAAAATTTCTTACACTCTTGTAAGCATAAGAAAATTCTTATTTTTTATGGGGAGTTCTAATAGTTGGTTTTATTCGATTTTTTATTTTGAGGTTTTAGATTTGGATTTTACAAAATGTGGGCGTAGCGGTGACTACGGTGCATTTTGCAAATTCAAAGGTGAAGCCTCAAAATAAAAAAGCGTTAAAATCCAATTTTTAGAAGTTCACTTTTGTTTTACTAATGCCCTAAAACATAAGAGAAGATAAGCGGAGCAACAATTGTAGCATCGCTTTCTACGATAAATTTAGGTGTGTCGATATCTAATTTGCCCCAAGTGATTTTTTCGTTTGGAACTGCACCAGAATATGAACCGTATGAGGTTGTAGAGTCGGAAATTTGGCAGAAATATGCCCAGAAAGGAACATCTTCCCACTCAAGATCTTGATACATCATAGGTACAACACAGATAGGGAAGTCGCCAGCGATACCACCACCGATTTGGAAGAAACCTACGCCTTTACCACCTGAATTTTGACGATACCACTCTGTTAAGAAAATCATAGTCTCGATACCACCTTTTACAGTGTCAGCTTTTAACTCACCTTTGATTACGTAAGATGTAAAGATATTACCCATAGTACTATCTTCCCAACCTGGAACTACGATAGGGATATTTTTCTCACAAGCAGCAAGTACCCAGCTATCTTTAGGGTCGATTTCGTAATATTGTTCTAAAACACCCGATTCTAGCATTTTATACATAAACTCATAAGGTAGGTAGCGTTCGCCTTTAGTGTCTGCATCTTTCCAAATATCGTAGATATGGCGTTGTAGACGACGAAAAGCCTCCTCTTCTGGGATACAAGTGTCGGTAACACGATTGTAGTGGTTGTCAAGAAGTTCACGCTCCTGCTCTGGAGTTAAATCACGATAATTAGGAACACGTTTGTAGTGTGAATGCGCTACAAGGTTCATAATATCCTCCTCTAAGTTGTTTGCCGAACAAGAGATAATCTGAATTTTGTCTTGACGAATCATCTCAGCTAGTGAGATACCTAGCTCAGCAGTACTCATTGCACCTGCCATAGCAAGCATCATTTTTCCACCCTCTAATAGGTGAGTTTCGTAACCTTTTGCTGCATCTACAAGCGCAGCAGCGTTAAAATGGCGGTAGTTATGCTCAATAAATTGAGAAATAGGACCTTTACTCATAATTTTATATATGTTTAATTGTTTATTTAATCTGTTTGCTTTAAAAAACGACTGCAAAAATAGTAAAAATGTAATTATGAATTATAAATTATAAATTATGAATTACGAATTAAAGAGTCATTCGAACAGTGAGCGAAGAGTCGCCATATCTTTCGAATAATTTGTCGACCTCACTCTCGAGATTATTAATATTTATATTGGCATTAATCTTTAAAGTTATCTCCATTTCATTCTCTTCAATAAATGCTATTGTTTCATCCAGATATTTAATGTTATAGAAATCTTTTGGGTCGCTATTCATTGTAATTTGGTATACACCAAGTAGTTCTAACCTTTTTACCATAGAAATAAATTGCTCGAAGCTATTAAACTCACCACTTTCCATAAAAACTGTAGGTTGAGCTGCACCGTCAATCTCTTTGACAAGCACATCTATCTCGCCTAGAGCCAAATCTATATCGCCATTTTTGATGGCAATCATATCGATAGGGATTTCAATCTCGTCGGCACCATTTTCTATAGCCATTGCAACCTCTAATATCGCCACTTCTGGATATGTAAGCGAAGCGTATTGAGACATAGAACATATATTAACTAGAGGGGTGTCACCAATAGCAATTGCACCCTCTTCTAAATAACGAGGAGGAAGTGAAATAGTGTAGAAACAATCACTTTTAACTGCTGCCAAAACCACTTCAATATTTTTCTGAAAGCCATTGCGAGCTATCGACTCAGGAGTAAAAAGAAAATCTATCATAATATTTATTGTATTTGTATACAGGGAAGTTCTAAATTCCCTATAGATATGCTCTGCAAATTTACGTAAAAATTTGAAACAATCACCATTTTTAAAGATATATTTACCTATATTATTATACTCATTGGCTAAAATAGATTATATTTGTACTCAAATTAAGTAGTGTGAAATAATTATTGGTCTGTTTTTAATAAGTAGGGTAAAATAATTATTGGTGTATTTTTAATAGTGCTATTGGAGATGAGATTTTTTGCTATTGAATCGAAAATATAGTGGTTCTATATTGAGATTTAATAGTAAAAAATATCGCTCCAAGAGTGCTATTAAGAATATGGCAATAATTGTTTTACACTACTTAGTGCTGTTAAAAATATGGCAATAATTGTTTTACACTACTTAACAGCAGTAATGATTAATACCAACAATTATGAATTATGCATTATGAATTATGAATTATGAATTATAAATTAATAAACCCATGATTATAACAGTAAAACCATCAAAAATAGAGGGAGAGATTTTAGCCCCTGCATCAAAAAGTTATGCGCAAAGAGCTTTGGCACTTTCGGCACTAGCTCAGGGCGTGAGTAGAGTAAGAAATATTGATAGTGGCGGCGATGTCGATGCAGTTTTATCGTTAATTGCCGATTTAGGGGCTACAGTTACCCTAGAAGGGCGAACTGCAACGGTAGTTGGTGGTGATTTTACGGGTAAAAAAGAGCAGCTTTTTATTGGCGAATCGGGTCTTGCAACTCGTCTTTTCACCCCTATAGCATCGATTTTCGACTCAAAAACCACTATTACTGGTGAGGGTTCAATCTTAAAACGCCCGATTATCACTATGCAGCAGCCTTTAACCGATTTAGGTGTGAGATTCGAGAGCAATAACGGATTTTTACCCCTTTCAGTTTGCGGTCCAATTAAAGGAGGTGAAATAGAGGTAGATGGTTCGCTTAGCTCTCAATTTATCTCTGGGCTTTTAATCGCCTTACCTCTTTGTGAGGTAGATTCAGTGCTAAATGTTAAGGATTTAAAGAGCAAGCCATATATAGATATGACTCTCGATACCATAAAAATGGCTGGCGTGGAGATTGTAAACGAAAATTACCAAAAATTTAGGATAAAAGGGGGGCAAAAGTATCAAAATTTTGATTATACCGTTGAGGGAGATTGGAGCGGTGCATCTTGCCTGCTTGTTGCAGGTGCAACTAGTGGTAGTATTACCATAAAAAACTTAAAAAACGACTCATCGCAAGCTGATATTGCGATTTTGGAGGCTCTTAGAAGAGCTAAAGCCGATATTGAAATTGGTAGCGACTATGTAACAGTTAGAAAATCAGATTTAGTTGGTTTTGAATTTGATGCAACCGACTGTCCCGACCTATTTCCAGCTCTTGCAGCCTTAGCAGCATCGTGCAAAGGAAAAAGTACTATTGTAGGTACAAAACGACTAACACATAAAGAGAGCGATAGAGCAAAGACAATAAAAGAGCTTTTTGCCGCTCTTTCAATCGAGATTGATATATCTATTGAAGATAAAATGGTGGTTACAGGTGGTGAAATTAAGGGAGAAGTTAGTGTTGATAGCTGCAATGACCACCGAATTGCAATGGCAGCAGCTGTGGCAGCACTTACTAGCACTAGTGGGAGTGTCGAGATTACCCACGCTGAGGCGGTAAATAAATCGTATTCTAAATTTTGGAACGACCTAAAATCAGTCACTAAAAATGGTGAGTAAAAAAGAGTAAAAATTTTTTATAGGGGGAGTTGTAATTTCTGGATTTTGAGAGATTTTTTGTTTTTAAGGCTTAAAATCACTAAATCTAGTGATTTTAAGCCTTAAAAATCTCTAGTTTTTCAAATTTTTCTCACAAATTTTTTAAAAAGTATTAAAAACTTTACAAATAGTTTGTGTTATTCAAAAAACAGTGTTAAATTTGTACTTTCAACACAATAAAACAAATCACTTAAAAACAATAATTTTATGAGTAATTTATTCTGTTCTTCTATCGGGAAGAAATTGGTAATGAGCCTTTCAGGTTTATTCCTAATCGTCTTTCTATTGGTGCACTTAGTTGCCAATTTGATGATTTTTGGAGGTGAGGAGGCGTACAACGCCATGTGTGCTTTTATGGACACAAACCCTCTAATCAAAATTATGGTGCCTGTGTTGGCTGCTGGATTTATTATCCACATCCTTTACGCATTTATCGTAACTTTACGCAACCAAGGTGCACGTCCAGTAAAATATGCTGTACAAGACCTTTCTAAGTCGTCGACTTGGGAGTCTCGCAACATGTTTGTACTTGGTCTAATCGTGCTTGGTATCCTATTTATCCACCTTTATGATTTTTGGGCTCAAATGCAGCTTCAACACTTTATTGGTGGTCACGCTACCGAGAATCCTTATCTTTTAGTATGCGACAAACTAGGTAACCCTATCTTCGCAGTTATCTACATCGTATGGATTTGGGCTTTATGGTTCCACCTTCGTCACGGTTTCTGGTCAGCTTTCCAAACTGTAGGTTTAAACAACCAAATTTGGATTAAACGTTGGAAATGTGTAGCTAAAATCTATGCTCTATTTATTGCAGTAGGTTTTACAGCTGTTCCTCTTTTAGTTTTAGCTCAAAAGTTCTTCTGTAACGGTAGCTGCTAACATTTAAAAGATTGTTTTACTCTACTTTAATGTAGAGTTGTAAAATTATTATCAAAATATCTTTTCTCAATTAGAAAAAAATATTTATTATGAGCATATTAAATTCAAAAATCCCTTCAGGTCCTTTGGCCGAAAAGTGGAACAAACATAAAGCAGAAATTAAAGTTGTCAGCCCAGCAAACAAACGCAAGCTAGACATCATCGTAATTGGTACTGGTCTAGGTGGTGGTGCTGCTGCTGCTGCTCTTGGTGAGCTAGGCTATAACGTGAAAGTGTTCTGTATTTCAGACTCTCCACGTCGTGCGCACTCTATTGCCGCTCAAGGTGGTATCAATGCTGCTAAAAACTATCAAAACGACAACGACTCAGTATATCGTCTATTCTACGACACTATCAAAGGTGGTGACTACCGTGCTCGTGAGGCAAACACATATCGTCTAGCTGAGGTTTCTAACGCTATTATCGACCAATGTGTAGCTCAAGGTGTTCCTTTCGCTCGTGATTATGGTGGACTTCTTGACAACCGCTCTTTTGGTGGTGCTCAAGTATCTCGTACATTCTACGCTCGTGGTCAAACCGGTCAACAGCTTCTTTTAGGTGCTTATGCAGCTCTTAACCGTCAAATCGCTAAAGGTTCGGTTAAAAGCTACAACCGTCACGAAATGTTAGACTTAGTTCTAGTAGATGGCAAAGCTCGTGGTATTATCACTCGCAACCTTGTTACTGGTGAGATTGAACGTTTTGGTGCTCATGCAGTTTGTATGGCTACAGGTGGTTACGGTAACGTATTCTTCCTTTCTACAAATGCTATGAACTCTAACGGTTCGGTTGCATGGCAATGCTACAAAAAAGGTGCTTTCTTTGCAAACCCTTGTTTTACTCAAATTCACCCTACTTGTATCCCTGTTCACGGTACTCAACAATCGAAACTAACTCTTATGTCGGAGTCGCTTCGTAATGATGGTCGTATTTGGGTTCCTAAAAAGAAAGAGGACGTTGAGAAAATCCGTACCAAAAAAATCAAAGCATCTCAAATTCCTGAGGCTGACCGTGACTACTACCTAGAGCGTCGTTACCCAGCGTTTGGTAATCTTGTACCTCGTGACGTTGCCTCTCGTGCTGCAAAAGAGCGTTGTGATGCAGGTTTTGGTGTAAACGAAACAGGTCTTGCTGTATATCTTGACTTCTCAACTGCTATCAACCGTCTTGGTCAAAACGTAATTAAAGAGCGTTACGGTAACCTTTTCCAAATGTACGAAAAGATTACTGACGTTAATCCTTACGAGGAGCCAATGATGATTTATCCAGCGGTTCACTACACTATGGGTGGCATCTGGGTTGACTACAACCTTATGACAACTATTCCTGGTCTATATTCTCTTGGTGAAGCTAACTTCTCTGACCATGGTGCAAACCGTCTTGGTGCTTCGGCTCTTATGCAAGGTCTTGCTGATGGTTATTTCGTTATTCCTTACACAATTGGCGACTATCTTTCTAAAGAGATTCAATCTCCTAAAGTTGACACTAACTCTCCAGAGTTCGTAGAGGCTGAGAAAGCAGTTAAAGCTAAAATCGAAAAATTATTCTCTATTAAAGGTAAACTTTCTGTTGACGACCTACATAAAAAATTAGGTAATATTATGTGGGAAAATGTTGGTATGGGACGTACTAAAGAGGGTCTTTCTAAAGCTATTACAGAGATTCAAGAGGTTCGTAAAGAGTTCTGGACTAATGTTCGTATTCCAGGAAAAGCTGATGAGATGAACCAAGAGCTTGAAAAAGCACTTCGTCTTACAGATTTCTTAGAGCTTGGTGAGCTTATGGCTCGTGACGGTCTTAACCGTGAAGAGTCATGTGGTGGTCACTTCCGTGAAGAGTATCAAACAGAAGAGGGTGAGGCACTTCGTGATGACGAAAACTTCACTTACGTTGCTGTTTGGGAAAACAAAGGTACTGATGAGGTTCCTGTACTTCACAAAGAGGATCTTAACTTCGAATTTATCAAAGTTGCTCAACGTAACTACAAAGAGTAATATCGACAGTTTAGGATAATTTAAGTTGAATAACGTTCAAACCAGAAAACAATGGATTTAAAATTAAAGATATGGCGTCAAGCCAACGCACAATCAGCAGGTAAATTTGAAACCTATGATGTGAAAAATATTTCTGAGGATAGCTCATTCCTAGAGATGTTAGATATTTTAAACAACGACCTTATCCATGCAGGTCAAGAGCCAGTAGTATTCGACCACGACTGTCGTGAGGGTATCTGCGGTATGTGTTCTCTATTTATTGATGGTCGTGCACACGGTCCAGATGATGATATCACTACTTGTCAGCTTCACATGCGTAAGTTTAAAGGTCAAAAAGAGATTACAATTGAGCCTTGGCGTTCAAAAGCATTCCCTGTACTTAAAGACCTTGCTGTTGATAGAACTGCTTACGAGCAAATTCTTCATGCAGGTGGTTTTATCTCAGTAAATACAGGTGGTGTTCCTGATGCAAACGCAATTCCAATTCCTAAGCCAGATGCTGAGGATAGTATGGATGCTGCCGCTTGTATCGGTTGTGGTGCTTGCGTTGCTACTTGTAAAAACGGTTCAGCTATGCTTTTCGTAGCTGCTCGTGTATCTTCTCTAGCTCTTCTACCACAAGGTAAAGTTGAGGCTTCTCGTCGTGCTAAAGCGATGGTTGCTAAAATGGATGATTTAGGTTTTGGTGGTTGTACTAATACACAAGCTTGTGAGGCTGAGTGTCCAAAAGGTATCTCAATCTCTCATATCGCTCGCCTAAACCGTGAGTTCCTTTGTGCAAAATTAAAAGACTAAGTAGGGTAAAATAATTATTGGTGTATTTTTAATAGTGCTATTGGAGATGAGATTTTTTGCTATTGAATCTCAATATAGTGGTTCTATATTGAGATTTAATAGTGAAAAATATCGCTCCAAGAGTGCTATTAAGAATATGGCAATAATTGTTTTACACTACTTAATACTAAAGAAAAGTTTTAGGGGAGTTCTAATAATTAGTTTTATTCGATTTTTAGAAGTTCCCTTTATATTTTAAACACCAATAAAGGTTTGAAAATCCTTCTTCCGCTTTTTATGAGCAGTGCGAAGGTTTTTCAAACCTTTTTTCTTAGAGTCATTCTCAAAACTACTATCAAACAAAAAAGTTTGCTATTGTTCTCATGTAAATTAATTTATAATTCATAATTTAAGAATTTTCAATTATGAATTATGCATTACAAATTATGAATTAATTAAGGTTATCCACAGGGTTAGCATCAGCAGCTCTATGAGTTGTAGATATTACCACTGCGGCTATTACTGCTGTTACTACTACTGCACTCAATAGGAATATCCATGGGCTAAGCGTAATTTTATAGGCGAACATCTCAAGTAGAGAGTTAGCAGCATATAGCGAAGCTGCACCACCTGCTAAAAGTCCAAAAAGCAAAAGCCAAACCACATCACGCATAAAAATCTGAATAATTTCGGAAGTTGTAGCTCCATGAATCTTACGAATAGCAATTTCCGACCTGCGACGTGATATTTCATCACGTGTATAGCCTACCAAACCGATTAAAGTGATTATCAACACTATCAAACCTGCGTAAAGCACCATGTTTCTAAAGTTTTTACTATCAGAATACGACTGCTCAAACTCTGCTGAGTAGTTACGAATCTCAGTATTTTGCGATGGCACAATCTCTTTAATAGCATTTTGAATAGCTGTTCTAATCTCTTGAGTATCTTCTCGAACTTTTATGACAAGATATTTCATCTTAACATTATAGTTATGGCTTTGAGTCTCACTATAGAAAATAACAGATGGCATATCATCTAAAGTAACAGCATTTCCAACTAAAAAATCTTCGTACACTCCGCAAACCGTTGAATACTCATCATTATGATTATGTGACGACATTTGAAACGACTTACCCACTGCTCCATCGCTCCAATCTTTATATTTAGACATCTGCTCTACAAACGATTTACTAACCAAAGCCTCTTGCCCCGTAGGATGCTCTGCATCAAAATCACGCCCCTCAACAATTTCGAGTCCAAAGATTGATGGTAAATCTTCATCGGCTGCACTCATCTCGTTAGAAGAGAATAAAAAACCATCCTGACTATCGTAAGTGCTATTAGAACTAAGAAATGTGTAGGGTAAATCCGAACAACGTGCCACTTTTTCAACTCCTGCAACTTTTATTACATTATCTTTTACCTCCTTGTAACCATCGCTATTAAAGCGTTCAAACTGCACGTATAGCAGATTATCATATTTATAGCCAATATCTACGGATAACAGATAGCGATATTGTAGCGTCATAATCGAAAGTAGAGCGATAAACAACATTGCACCCGAGAATTGAACAGCCAAAAGCGCATATTTCCACTTTGTATTTCGCTCTTTAAAGCGTTGGAACGCTGCCGAAAGAGGAATTTTTGAGTAGATAGCAGCAGGAACGACACCACACACCATAACCACCATTAGCGACACCACAACCACAATCCAAACTATATCAAAAGTAAATAAATCGACATAACGCACACCCGTAATAGCTTCTATATTTGGTTTTAATGCAAATAATAGAAATACAGCCAACGCTAGTGAGAGCAAAAGCGTAGAGAGTGCATCACTGATAAGCATTTTGTATATCACCCATGTAGGCGCACCATAACAGCGGCGAGTCGCAATATTTTTAGCCCTCTTAACAAGTGCAGTTACTGCAAAAAGAACGTAGTTTAACATTGCAATTGCAAGTACTGAAATTCCTAAAATCAGCAGTAGTGTAATCGTTGAGCGTACCGACTGCTCAGAGGTATGTATAGTTTTAATACCCTCTAAATAGTAACCAATCGACATATCATCAGGTATAAAATCTTTATATGTTTTGACAATATCTGTCTCTATTGCATTCTCTATTGCCTTGTCTAGCTCTGCAACCTCTACATTTGGTTGCAATCTTACATAACTGTGGTATACTTCGTTACCCATTAATCGGTTATGATCCTCTTCATCATAAAAGAGATTGTTAAGCTCCACCGAACCTATTACCTCAATATCACAAAGTGAGGAATTTTTTGGAAAATCGTCAAAAATTCCTTTTACCGTAAAATCTTCGTCTATTACGATAGCATTACTTCGTATCATACTACCAATAATCGACTCTGCATCACCGTCATGGCTTAAACTCTCAGCCAAAGAGCGAGATAAAAGCACATCGTGTGAAGTAGAGGCAATATCTTCCATAGTAGCACCAATAACATTACGTGGAAAAAAACTAAGGAAATTGCTATCAGCAAGTATCATCTCACTACAAACTACCGAACGTGCATCATCGCTATCACTATCACTCACCTTATAAAAGGCTGCATCGTTGCGATATACCTTATATCGTGTAGCACTCTCAAAAAGGGGAGAGAATTTTATTATTGTTGGTGCAATTCCACCGGGTGTTGTTGCCCACTGGGGAATCATCCTAAGCCCTGCTCTAGTAAATCGAGGATGCACCCGATATATTCGCTCAGCCTTGGGCACAAAATCCTCATAGCTATTCTCAAAATAGACCTTTGAAAACATCACAAGCGACATTGCTAGTGCAACACCTAGTAGTATCACCTTTAGCAACTCACCATCTCTATTTCGTAATATATTTTTCATTTTAATTCATTTTAAATTAATTCATAATTCATAATGCATAATTCATAATTAGGAATTATTTTTACTCGATTTGATTATTGAAATTAGGAGTTTTATTAACTCTTGATTATCTAAATAGATACTATCAAACTGCTGATTATTAATATAATCAGTTTCAAGTAGTAATTCTAACCAATATTCTGTTTCACTTGCCTCTTTTAATGAAATATTCATTTTTGCCACAAAATCAGCCTTAGATTGCCCACGTATAGCCTCTTTTACATTAGCTCCAATACTTGTTCCCGACCTCAATAACTGTTTTGATAAAACATACTCTTGTTTTTCATTATTTAAATATTGATATAATCTAATTATCCGAATAGCAAACAATTTACTCTTGTCAACAATCACATTTTCTCTTTTTCCCATACAAATACTATTTAATTATGAATTATGCATTATGAATTATGCATTGATTTTTGGGGTGCGTGAGGATTAAAAAGCGGAGGGATGTGCCAAAAATGGCTGCGCTATACGGCTTCCGTAATTACATGAAGTTTTGCACATCCTCTACTATTTTCCCATCAAAAAGATTAATAGTCCGCCCAGCATAAGCAGCATCGTGTTGTGAGTGAGTAACCATAATGATAGTGCTACCCTCACGATGCAGATCCATAAGTAGGTGCATCACCTCTGAACCATTTTTTGAATCAAGATTACCTGTAGGCTCATCGGCAAGGATTAATTTAGGGTTGCTAACAAGTGCACGAGCAATGGCTACACGCTGTTGCTGACCACCAGAGAGTTGTTGAGGGAAATGTTCGGCACGATGGGTGATAGCCATACGTTTAAGAATTGCCAATACTCTCTCTTTGCGCTCTTTAGCCTTAACACCCATATAAACAAGAGGTAGTTCGACATTTTCAAATACTGAAAGCTCGTCGATAAGGTTAAAACTTTGAAAAATAAAGCCGATATTACCTTTACGGAATTTTGTGCGCTCTTTCTCTTTAAGTGAGCCAACCTCTTGACCTAAAAGCTCATAACCACCTTCGGTTGGGTTATCCAAAAGACCTAAAATATTAAGCAGCGTAGATTTTCCACAACCCGACGGACCCATAATAGCCACAAACTCACCCGATTTTACCTCAAATGTTACGCCTGCAAGTGCTATAGTTTCAACTAATTCTGTTTTGAAATGTTTTTTGATGTTTTTAATTTTTAACATAGCAATAAATTTTAATTCATAATGCATAATTCATAATGCATAATTGATTGATTTATAATATTATATTTTATTTTAAAAGTTCCCTTTGTTTTTTTGTCGTTGCACAATTACGCATTACGAATTACGAATTACGCATTAATCAAAAAGCAGCACCTCATTATCCCCATACTGCTCATAACTAGAGACAATCACCTTTTCGCCAGCTGAAAGACCCTCGATAACCTCATAATATTGAGGATTTTGACGACCGATTTTAATATGGCGTTTATAGGCTTTGCCCTCAGCTTCATTTACAACAAAAATCCAATTTCCACCTGTACTTTGGTAGAATGAACCTCGTGGAATGATAACCGCCTGGGCTGGTGCTCCAAGTTGCAAATTTAAGTAATAAGTTTGACCTGAACGAATATTCTCAGGGCGATTACCCGTAAATTTAAAATCTGCACGAAACTGACCCTCTCTCACCTCTGGGTAGACTTTGCGTAGAGTCGTCTCGAATGTTTCACCACTGCGTTCAAATGCTGCTGTAAGACCCGAATTTACTCTATCTATGTAGTGTTCATTAATTTGAGCTTCGATTTTAAAGTTTGAAAGGTCGTTTACTTGCCCTATTTTCTGTCCCGACGATACCGACTGTCCTAATACTAAATCTAACAAACCTAGTTCACCATCAATAGGCGATTTAATATGTAGATTTTCAACTCTTTGGCGCACAAGCTCCATATTTCGGCGCATATTATTAAGGCTCTCTTCCATTTGGTCTACCTGCACTGTACGGTAAAGGCTATCTTGCTTTTGTCGCTCTAAAATCAACTCTCTACGGTTTACTGCAAGCTCATAATCCTCTTTTGCTATCAGCCAATCCTCTTTTGCAACGAGTTTATCGTTATATAACTCCTCTTGCTGCTTATAGGCTCTATATTTGCGTTTTACATCTAATTCTAGCTGCAATCGCTCTTGATTTAGGCTTAAACGCTCCTGCTCCATAGTGATTTGGGTGTTGCGTAGAAAGTTCTGTTTCTCTGCTAGTTGCGCTTCGCTATCTAGGATTGAAAGGTTTAGGTTATTGTTGCTTAAAATGGCTAAAATTTGACCTTTTTTCACCTTTGCACCCTCCTCTACCATAATTTCTTCTACAATACCGCTCTCTAATGGGCTAAGCTGCACTGCCATTATTGGTTGAACCTGCCCTGTAATGCGTACATAGTCGTTAAATTCGCCATTTTCAACTGTTTCGACTGCTATAGTTTTGGCATTAATGCGTAGCGTAGCCGAATTATCACGTAGTAGTAGCCATGCTACGAATATTAGTAGTGCTCCACCTAAAAAATATGGTAGATTTTTGGCTCTGAATATGGCTTTTATGCCTTTTGGTTGTTCTAATTTTATATCCATAATATTCAATTCATAATGCATAATTCATAATGCATAATTGTAATGCTCTAATCTCTCTCCTCTTTTCCCTCTAACCTCTAACCTCTAAAACGCCACTGCGATAATACTCTACCATTATTGATTGAATTTGGTAGTTATACTTTGCTCTTGCATAGGCGGCTTTTGCTAGTAGTAGGTCGTTGCTGCTTTTTTGTAGGTCGATTATGCTAGCTATTCCCTGTTCATATTTTTTTGTCATCGCTCTTGTAGCTAATTTATTTGCTTCTATCTTCTTTTCTGCTCCTATCTGCTCTTTTAGGGAACTTGTTTTCTGTAGCAGTGCATTTTTTATCGCCTTTTCTACCTTTAACTCGGTTTGCGAAAGCTGCAACTCTGCTATTTTTACATTATTGCGACTCTTTATAACGTTAATTCTACTGTTTAACCCCTTAAAAATTGGTATTGAGATAGATGCCCCAAAATAGTAACCGTTGTTATCCCTTATTTGGTCAGAAAATATTCGTTGTGCTACATCGCTATCAAACATTTTAAAGTAGTTTGTGTTGTAACCAGCACCAAAAGAGATAGTGGGAAGATAACCACCTTTTGCTATTTTTAAATTTATCTGACTCTCTTTTAATGAGCTTTTTGCCGATTGAACTTCGCTGTTATATTCCAGAGTTTCGCTGCTGTCGAAAGGTTTAAATGTTTTTAGAGTCTCTAGCAGCTTTGTATCACTACCGACAAGCTCTATTTGGCTATCTAATGGAAAGTTCATCGCCTCTTTTACATCTAATATAGCCAACCTGTAGCTACTCTCTTGCTCTGTAAGAAGTAGGTCGTAGTTTGCCACCTCTGCTGCTGCTACTGCTACATCTGCTTCGCTTTTTACACCCAATTCTAACTGTTTTTTTGTCAATTTCAACACCTTTTCAGATGCCTCTTTCTGCTCTACAACTATTTTTACCGACTCCTCGTAGTATAGCGCATCATAAAATAGCTTCATAGCCGAAATAGCCATTTCATCCTTTTTTTGCTGTAATTGAAGTCCTCCCTGTTCTACACGCATTCTTGCAGCACGCACTGCATTAATGTTTGTTAGTCCACTAAATACGGTTACAGAAGCATACAAACCGTAAGAGTTGGAAAGGTTGCCGCTAGTGGTGTAGGTGTTGGTCTCTGGGTCAATCGAACGACCATAAGAGTTTGTAACACTCGATGATGCGCTTAGTGAGGGGAAAAGCGATGCTATCGACTCTGTTTTATCCTGTTTTGTGCTATTATTCACTATTTCTTGAATTTTTATAGCATTATTTCGCTCCAGAGTATACTCCATACACTGCTGCAATGTAATGGGTGTTTGTGCCTTGACTCCATTTGCAGTAATTGCTAATAGTATAGCTGAAAATAATAAGTTTTTCATAATTTATTCCTATTTTGTAGTAGCTTTTGCATACGACGTGCCAAACTTGCAACACATTAATTATCAAAGTATTGAAAAATCTGTAAAATTTAAAAGTGTCTAATTTTTTGACAGTAGTGTAAAGAAATTAGACACTTTTTATTAATTCATAATTTATAATGTATAATTCATAATTTTCTTTTTTGGATATAATTTTTAACTTTGTTTAAATTTTTTATACTACTATGACAACACAAAATAAAATTCAAATATTTGAGGAGCGTAAAGTGCGTACTCTTTGGGATGATGAGCAGGAGAAGTGGTTTTTTTCTATTATTGATGTAATTGAGATTTTAACTGATAGTCCACGTCCACGTAAGTATTGGAGCGATTTAAAAAAGAAGTTACAAACTGAAGGTAGTGAGTTGTCCGAAAATATAGGACAACTCAAAATGCGTTCTAGTGATGGTAAAAAATATTTAACCGATGTAGCTGACACAGAGCAACTTTTTCGATTAATTCAATCAGTACCGTCGCCCAAAGCAGAGCCATTTAAGTTATGGATGGCAAGCGTAGCAAGCTAAATTTAATGCAAAAAAACTAAAATAGAGAGATGAAACCAAAAGGCACACTTTTAATTGTAGACGATAATAAGTCGATACTCTCGGCTGTAAAACTTTTGATGTCGCCACACTTTGAGAAGATTATCGTTACTGCTACACCAAATAGTATAGCCACAACGCTTCGCAAAGAGGAGGTAAGTTTGGTACTTTTGGATATGAACTTCACCGCCTCGATAAATAGCGGCAATGAGGGCTTGTATTGGTTGGAGGAGATAAAAAAAATCGACAAATCGCTGCCAGTAGTGGTTTTTACCGCCTATGCCGATATAGAATTGGCAGTAGAGGCTATTAAACGTGGTGCAGCCGATTTTGTGGTTAAACCTTGGGATAATGCGAAACTAATCGACACCCTTACAAAGGCTGCAATATCTAAAAAAGGGGAGAAAAAGGCAACGTCGTCGCAATCTAAAAGCCCAATGTATTGGGGTAACTCCCAAGCAATGCGCCAACTAAAAGAGACCATCGAAAAAGTGGCTGTAACCGATGTAAACATACTTATAACAGGTGAAAATGGCACAGGCAAGGAGGTATTAGCAAAAGAGATACACTCAAATTCAAATAGAGCGAAAATGCCGCTTATTACGGTAGATATGGGAGCAATAGCCGAGACTCTGTTTGAAAGCGAACTATTTGGACACACAAAAGGGTCGTTTACAGGGGCTACATGCGATAGAGCTGGCAAGTTTGAAGCTGCAAATGGTGGCACCATATTTTTAGATGAAATAGCCAATCTTCCATACCATCTACAAGCCAAATTACTGACTGTTTTACAGAGTAAAAAGGTGGTAAAAGTGGGTAGCAATAGCCCGACAGATATAGATGTAAGATTAATTTGCGCCACAAACAGAGATTTGGAAGAGATGGTAGCAGATGGAAAGTTTCGTGAGGATTTATTCTATAGAATTAACACTATACAGACAAAAATAGCTGCTCTTAGAGAGCGAAAAGAGGATATTTTACCTCTTGCCGAACGTTTTTTAGATATGTACAAGACAAAATATCAGAAACAGATTGAGGGATTTACTCCAAATGCTACTGAGGCTCTAATATCTCATAGTTGGGCTGGAAATATACGTGAATTGCAACATACTATTGAAAAAGCTGTAATACTTTGCGATAGCGACACTATAAAACAGGGCGATTTACTGCTAAAAAGTACAAATTTAGCAACTGCAACCTCAAAAAACAGCACACCTATCGACACCCTAGAAAATATAGAGCGACAAACCATCGAAGCAGCAATAATTCGCAATGAGGGGAATATGTCGGCTGTGGCTAGTGAGCTTGCTATTACTCGTCAGACGCTTTATAATAAGATTAAGAAGTATAAGCTTTAGTTAATTATAAATTATAAATTATAAATTATGAATTATGCATTATGAATTATGCATTATGAATTATATATAATGAGGAATCTTTTGGAAAATATTATTATAGCTCTTTCGGTGCTATGTCTGTCGCTTGTGGCTACTACACTGCTGCTTGTTAGTGATTTTTATCTATTTGCTATACCTTTTGCAATCATTGCGGTATTTCAATTTATTAGGGTCGTAACTATTTGTAAAAGCTCCCATAAAAAGATTGATTTTATGTTTAATGCTCTTCAGTGCGACGACTATAATTTCAGCTTTTCAGAATCTCAACAAAATGTAGACAAATTAGCCTTTAATGCCCTCTTAAACCGCATACGCAGACTTCTTACCGATGCCAAACTACGAACTATTGAGCAGGAAAAATATTATGAATATATTTTCGACAAACTTAATACCGCTATTGTGATTATCAACGACAAAGGCAATATTTTTCAAGCAAATAGAGCAATGTATGAGATGTTGGAGGTGGATATTTTAGGTCATATAAACCATATTGAACGCATTTCTAAAACGCTATCAGATGCAATTCTTTCATCGTCGGATGGTGATACTCGTGAGGTGACAATCTCGTCGCCTTCGGGCGAAAAAAGCTATTCGATTATGGCATCACGTGCTCTATTAAACGGTAAAGAGCTGAAAATTGTAGCTATAAGTAGTCTGAAAAATGCACTCGACCGCAAAGAGATAGAGACGTGGAGCAAACTAACACGAATATTAACCCACGAAATTATGAACTCTCTATCGCCTGTCACATCGCTTAGTCAAACTCTTCTTACGCTAAACACAAACAGTGAGATGCAGCAAGGTTTGGAGACAATTGTACAGACAAATAAGAGTTTGGTGTCGTTTGTAGAGAATTATCGCAGCTTCACAACAATCCAAAAACCTGAAAAACATCCATTTGAGATAAAACCACTTTTAGAAAATCTTCTAGGTTTGATTTGCCCTAACGATATAGAGTATTCGCTCAATGTTGAGCCAGAGGATACTATGATATTTGCTGACGAAAACCAAGTATTGCAAGTGGTGGTAAATTTGCTAAAAAATGCAGTACAAGCGGTGGAGAACAACATCCAAAAGAGAATAGATGTAAAAGTTTTGATATTAGAGGACGAAAATATTGTGGTAGAGGTGAGTAATAATGGACCACAAATAACTCCAGAGGTGGTAGATAATCTATTTACACCATTTTTCACCACACGCAAAGGGGGTAAAGGCGTTGGGCTTAGCATCTCTAAACGTATAATGCAGCTGCATGGAGGTTCGCTTTCTTTGTCGGTCAACAGAGCAGACAAAGTTGCATTTTTACTGCTATTTAGGTAGGGTCATTCACAAAAGGGAGCTTTCAAATTTCACTAGGTAGGAAAGTTCTAAAAATTAGGCGTATCTGTAAAATAAAATTTACAAATACGCCTAAATTACAAAGTAGAAACAGAGCAAATCCCTAAATAATTTACCGAATAATTATAGGGGAGTTCTAATAATTGGTTTTATTCGATTTTTAGAAGTTCCCTCTACATATTATGATCAGGACGCATATCTCCCTGCTCAGTTTCAATATCAATCGAAACACTACCATAATAGGTTATTTCGGTTGAGATTGTTTGAGCTGTAGAAGAACCGTTTTGATAAACTTTCGCTGAAAATTTATATGTTTTAACAGTTTGTGTAGCTGTCGCTGTCACCTTTGTATCACCTGCAACATTAATTGTTGTTGAAAGCTCTTTTGAGGTAGCAGATGCAGTGTTTGCACCTAACTCTACTAGCGACATCTCTTCTAACTGGCTCTTTAGCGAACCCTCCTCTGACGCTATTGATGCAACCTCACATCCCTGGTTTGCACTGTAAGCGAAGCTCTCTGTAACAGCTGTACTGCTATTAATATTGTCGAATACTTCGCTTGCTATTGTTATTACAGAGCTTGTTACAGTTGTTGTAGTCTCTGGTGCTATAGTGTGGTTTGAAAAACCATCTAACTGGAATTTATAACCATCACCACTCACCTGTGCATCAGCAACCTCTTCCCATGCACCACCTGAAACAGATTGTTTAAGGTGTTTTACATCGGCAAAATAACCATCTGTTGTAGATAGAGGAACTATCACCTCTAAAGGCTCGCTAAATACAACACCTGTAGGCTCACAGTTGATTGCAAAAAGCGAAGTTGATGATTGAATTTCGCCCTCCGCTTCTAAGGCATCTGAAATTGACGAAGGAGTAAAGTAGGTAATAGCAATATCTAAAACGCCATCACTCGACTCTTCTAAATCGGCAAATGCACCTGTAGGAACTTCAATTATGGCTTTTACAACCTCATCATCACTATTACCATCATTTACTGAAACAGTTTCACCCTCAGCAACTGACACTTTTTCGTTTGCAGCGGTCAAAACCGAAGACAACATTACTGTTGTACCAACTTTTGCATCATCAGCAAAAACAGCTTTAGTCTCTAAAGAGATGTAGCCATCTTTTGACAACGAAATAGTTTGTGTTGCTGCCGACTCTACAATTAATTTGTAGTTACCATCCTTATCGGTGGTTGTGCTGTTTGAAGTGGTCGCTATACTCACCTCTACACCCTCAATTGGAGTATCCTTTGTGGTTACATTTCCCTCAATGTAATACTCCTTTGCAATTACATCCTGAACATCCTCTGGAACAAGCGTTACCTCATCCTTCGTACAGCTCGACACAATTGCCATCATACTCACTGCTGCTAGAGCTAGAGATACAAATAGATTTTTTCTTTTCATTGTTTGTTTAATTTTAAATTAAAGGAAGATTAAAATGATGGGGAGTTCTAAATTCTGGATTTTAAGAGATTTTAGAAGTTACCGCACCTATTTTTAAAATTCCTTGAATATTATTTGGGAATTCTGCTCTGCTTCCCTATTAAGTAGTGTAAAACAATTATTGCCATATTCTTAATAGCACTCTTGGAGCGATATTTTTCACTATTAAATCTCAATATAGAACCACTAAGTAGTGTAAAACAATTATTGCCATATTTTTAACAGCACTTTTGGAGCGATATTTTTCACTATTAAATTTCAATGTAGAACCACTATATTTTCAATTCAATAGCAAAAAATCTCATTTCCAATAGCACTATTAAAAACACACCAATAATTATTTTACACTACTTATATTTTCGATTCAATAGCAAAAAATCTCATCTCCAATAGCACTTTTAAAAATACACCAATAATTATTTTACCCTACTTATTTGTGCGAATAAATGTTAAAAAATTTACAACTCCCCTTAAGGGGAGTTCTAATAATTGGTTTTATTCGATTTTTAGAAGTTCCCTTAACAAACCAACAACCCTATTACGAATATAAATAGGATTATAAAAGTTTAGATTCCAACTCTCATCAGGTCGGGTTGTAAAGCTATATCCTAGTAATAAATCTCTACTACTTTGCGCCCTATACACCCTCGAAAATTCCTCTGGAATTGTCACTCTTATTGGTTTACGTGCCCATCGACGTTTGCTCGGCATAGGAACAGTAAAAGAGAATCCACCATTTGGGTCACCTCCATAATAGTGAGCATAAAGCCCTACTGCAACCTCTCCAAAATGGCGTGCCATATCGACTCTAACTCCACTATCACCATAAATCATGCGCCCTACGCTAATTTTAGTCTCCATATTGTATCGTGGAATGTAGTAACCACCCCAAAAAGAGCCAGAAAATCGTCGCCATTGGCTTAGCGTCCACTCACCTTTATTAAAAGTAGACGAACCTGTCAATGCTCCATTTACTCCAAATGAAAGTCGATTATTAAGGCTATAATAGCATAAATTTAGATTTAACCCTGCTCTATTAGTGTCGAAATTACCCACCGTAATATCACCCATAATGTTTTTAGGGAGTCGAAACGACTGTCGTAAGGTTATAAACCCAGGTCGGATATATTGGTGCTCATCTACCATATTGGTCTTTAAAGGTAGGACTACTTGTCCTGTAAATTCGGCACCTTTCCAGAGGCTCACCTCAACAGCTGGCGATAAATTTACAGCATAGCCATACAATCTATCTAGCCACGAATTTTCCAAGAAAAGTTCGGGATAGAGCACAATATCTGTCTTACCAAATCGCCTATTATGGCTCTCTTTGCCTTTTAACTGCTCAGCAATTTTGGTTGTAGAATAGCTCACCTCTAACTGCTCGAAATTTTCGGGTACAACTATCGATATTTGAGCTATACCATCGCTAAGAAGCAGTAAATTTATGGTTTGTGTAGGAACTATCTCTCGTAGCGATTTTACCGTCTGAGCAATACCTCGATAGTTTCCTCTGTAGATGTTATCTTCATAGCAGATGTAAGTGTTGTCGCCTTTAGTTATAGCCTTTACGTCCTCCATTCCCATCTCTACCAATAGCTTTACCACTCCGCTATCTACACTATCGCTATTATCACTTAAAATATTTTGATGCGACACTTCTACACCTCTACCCCTGTTTTGTGCCACTACGCTAAGGGGCACAAAAAGTAAGAGAGATAACAATATTATAACATTTTTAGTATAAATCAATCTCATAACGTATCCCTCCTGCTAGTGCTTTCATATCGTATGCAAATGCGTACAACGAAAAGTTATTAAATAGTTTTATTACAGCTCCTGCGCTGATATCACGGTTGTTGTACTCGACCAAAAATTTTAAATCTGAGTAGAATTTTGGTTCAAACGATACTCCACCAAACAGACCTTTTAAAAATTGGTTTGAATCTACTGGCACATAGCCCCCAAAGGTCACACCAAATTGCCCCACAGCTATATCGATATGTTTTGTAGCCACAGCATAGATAGCCGAAAAATATCTATTTCCATCTACTTTATCTAGCGTATTTAAATTTCTAAAAGTGAGCAAATCGTTGGTACCAATAGCAATTGCAGGTAGATATTTTCGCTCTTTTAAGGCTCTCAACCTCAACGATACTGAACGGTCTTGGTTCCACACCCCATTGTCGAAATGTATAAGCGTGTATTTTAGTCCCACCTCAACAAATGGTAAAAATGTGATATTCAAGAAGTAGTTTGCACTGTTATAGTCCCACTCATCAGGCGACATCACCTCGGGTAAAAAATTCACCCCCGCTGATGCAACTCCGTCACCACTAAGCTGCGCTGTAGGAGCATTTAGCAGCCCTACACTTCCCATAGAGTATTGCGAAAATGCAACTGATGTCGATAACAGCATCCAAAACGAAAGTATAAAAATTCTTATGTTTATTTTCATTTTTTAGATTAAAAAATCGTCTAAGTAGGGTAAAATAATTATTGGTGTATTTTTAAAAGTGCTATTGGAGATGAGATTTTTTGCTATTGAATCGAAAATATAGTGGTTCTATATTGAGATTTAATAGTGAAAAATATCGCTCCAAGAGTGCTATTAAGAATATGGCAATAATTGTTTTACACTACTTAAATAACTCAGGGGAGAAATAAAATACTCCCCTAAATCAATTATCTACCACTGCCAATCAAGGCGAATAATATCCTCCTCAACAAGCTCAGTACCAGATTGCACCTCAATAATTTGCAAATCGGTAATTGCACGTACTGCATGTTTTTGACCTGCTTTAATATGAGCAACATAGCCTCTACTTACATTGATTATCTCACCATCTAGCACAAGGATACCCTCGCCATCGACAAAAGTCCAAATTTCTTCACGATTGTTGTGATATTGATAGCTAATATTACACCCTTTATTAAGGTAGAGTAGCTTTGTCAAAGCTTTATGACCATCTTCAAAACTCTCTTGCCCCATTACACGATATTTTCCCCAACGACGCTCCTCATACATAGGGCGTGCAGTTAATTTATCGGCATAACTTTTAAGATTTACACTCTCCTGTTTTGTACTAACCAAAATTCCATCTGGACTAGCTGTTACAATCAAATCCTCTACACCTAAACATACAATCGGAATATCAATTTCATTAACTACATGTGTGTTTTTGGATGTAGCCACCACTGCATTACCAATAGTGTTGTTTATAATCTTTTCTGAAAGAGCATTCCAAGTACCTAAATCGCTCCAAATACCACTATACGAGACCATTGCTATCGAACTTGCATTTTCGACGACCTCATAATCGAAGCTAATCTTTGGAAACTCACTATAGCGAGAGCGAATTTCGTCGAAACTATCGGCTTTGATATATCGTTCGATAATCTGAGCGATATACCCAAGTTTAAAGGCAAAAAGACCACCATTCCAACAAGCATTCTGCTCTAATAATTCGATTGCAACCTGCTTATTAGGTTTTTCGGTAAAACGATCGACTTTTACTACATCTTTGCCTCCACCTTTTGGAACAATATAGCCAAATTTTGTAGATGGTTCGGTAGGTTTGATACCCATCAAAACCATATCAGCCTCACCATTTTCAACAGCTTTTGCCATCTTCGAAATTGTGTCGAAATAGCCGCTCTCAACATAAGAGTCGCTTGGCATTACAACAACAACTTCATCTGCACTACACCCCTTAGTCTTAATAAGATAGCTAGATGATAGGGCAATGGCTGGAAAGGTATCTCTACGCTCTGGCTCTGTTACAACATCAACACTATCACCAAGTTGATTAATGATTGAGTCGTGTTGCGATGCACTTGTTGCAATTGTTAGCGATGGCTCAATATCAGATTCTGAAATTTGTCGAAAGATACGCTGCACCATCGACTCATACGAACCATCGGGTGCTTGCAGAAGTTTTAGAAACTGTTTCGAACGAGTATCGTTTGAAAGCGGCCAAAGGCGTTTGCCCGACCCTCCCGAAAGTAGGATAATTTGCATTATTTTATGATTGCTTTAAATTCGTTATAAGTACGCTCTATTCCCTCTCTAAGGTTTATAGATGGAGTCCAACCCATATTGTAGAGTTTTGTAGAATCCATTAATTTTCGAGGTGTACCATCTGGTTTTGTGCTATCCCACTTTATCTCTCCCTTAAAACCTACAACCTCAGCCACCATCTCAGAGAGAGCCTTGATTGTAAGCTCTGATTGAGAACCAACATTTACATGACCATAATCTGAATAGTTTAACATACAGAAAATTGTGGCATCTGCCATATCATCGGCGTGTAAAAACTCTCTATACGGAGAGCCACTACCCCAAAGCTCAACCACACTACCGGTCTGTTTTGCCTCATGAAACTTACGTAGAAGAGCTGGAAGTACGTGCGAATTTTGAAGGTCGTAGTTGTCGCCCGTACCGTAAAGATTGGTAGGCATAACGCTTACAAAGTCGCAACCATACTGATTACGGTAGTAGTCGCACATCTTAATTCCCGAAATTTTCGCTATGGCGTAAGCCTCGTTAGTTGGCTCTAACAATCCTGTAAGTAGTGCATCTTCCGCCATTGGTTGAGTAGCCAATTTTGGATAGATACATGAGCTTCCAAGAAACATAAGTTTCTTTACGCCACTAAGATATGCGGCGTGAAGAACATTGTTTTGAATCATAGAGTTTTCATAGAAAAACTGAGCTGGATAGCTATTATTTGCCACAATTCCACCAACTTTTGCCGCTGCCAAAAAGACATATTCGGGCTTTTCAGTGGCAAAAAAATCGGCAACTTGCTGTTGTGATGTTAAATCAAGCTCACTGTGAGTGCGTAGCACAAAATTTGTGTATCCTCTCAATTGCAGGTTGCGAACAATAGCACTACCTACCATTCCTCTATGACCTGCAACATATATTTTTGCTGTTTTTTCCATCGTTATAGGTTTACTTCTAACTGCTCATGAAACTTCTTAACATATTTTAGGTCGTGTTGAACCATAATCTTAACCAATTCAGGGAAAGATGTTTGCGTTGGGTTCCAACCTAGAAGAGTTTTAGCCTTTGTAGGGTCGCCAAGAAGCTGCTCAACCTCTGAAGGGCGGAAGAATTTTGGGTCTACCTCTACCAACACCTTACCTGTAGCAACGTCGATACCTTTTTCTTCTACGCCTTCGCCCTCCCAACGAAGTTCAATTCCAACCTCTTTAAAAGATAGAGTTGTAAACTCACGAACTGTGTGATACTCGCCCGTAGCGATTACAAAATCTTCTGGAGTGTCGTGTTGCAAAATCATCCACATACACTCAACATAATCTTTAGCATAACCCCAATCACGAAGAGCATCCATATTACCTAGATATAGTTTGTCCTGATAACCTTGAGCAATACGAGCTGCGGCAAGTGTAATTTTACGAGTTACGAAGTTTTCGCCACGACGCTCCGACTCATGGTTAAACAGAATACCGTTTACTGCAAACATTCCGTAAGATTCACGGTAGTTTTTGGTAATCCAGAAGCCATACTGTTTAGCAACACCATAAGGGCTACGAGGATAGAAAGGAGTTGTCTCTTTTTGAGGCACCTCTTGCACCAAACCAAACAGTTCGGATGTAGATGCTTGATAGATACGGCATTTTTGTTCCATACCCAAAATACGAACAGCCTCCAACATACGAAGCGTACCAACTGCATCACACTCAGCAGTATATTCAGGAACATCAAACGACACTTTTACATGCGATTGAGCTGCAAGATTGTAGATTTCGTCGGGTTGAACACTCTGAATAATACGAATCAACGAACTAGAATCGGTCATATCACCATAATGAAGATTTACCAATTTTTTGTTGTGCATATCACGAATCCACTCGTCAAGATAGAGGTGTTCGATACGACCTGTGTTAAACGACGAACTACGACGGATAATACCGTGTACCTCATAACCTTTTTCTAATAAAAATTCTGCCAAGAACGAACCATCTTGACCTGTAATACCTGTGATTAATGCTACTTTTGTCATAGTTTTTTTAATATAGTTTTTTAATATAGTTTTAAATTTTGTCTTCTGTCCATATAAATTTTGCAGTGATAAACTGCGGCACTTTTGAGGCAATTTTACACCCTAAAGCCCAATATGCGTTAAATCCATGAGTGCGATAGAGTCGTAAATCTTCGCTCCACTTCTTTTTCATCTTTTTAGGGTCGGTCGATAATCCACCCATTCGCATACGCACAATATAGCGATCGAAGTAAGCAATCTTGAATTTAGATTTATACATATAGCGTAGTAGAAACTCCGAATCGGCTGCAATTTTATAGCTCTCATCATAAAGCCCCATCTTGCTGAAGCACTCACGGCGGATATATACCGTAGGGTGAAGCGGTAGCCAACCTCGTCGCATTTTTGGGCGGTCGAACTCACCACTCACCCAGTTTCTTACAACTCTATCAAGATTTGACTCATCGACAAATAGCCCATTACCATAGAGAATATCGATATTTTGGCTATTAAACTGATTTACAATATCGGAAATAGTGGTAGTTGAGTGAAAAACATCGTCGGAGTGCATCAAACCGATAATATCGCCCGTAGCTCTACTTACCCCCTTATTTATAGCCTCATACATACCCCTGTCTGGCTCTGAAACGATTGTCGAAATTCGATTTTTATACTCATTTATAATGCTTAGTGAGCTATCTTTAGATGCTCCATCCACAACAATATACTCAATATCGTCATAATCCTGCCCCAAAACACTCTCTATAGAGTCACGTATAGTCGCCTCACGGTTGTAGCATGTTGTTATTATTGATACTTTCATTTTTTTTAATCTCTATAAATAGGTTTCTTTGATATATGTTTTAATTTTTTCGTTATCAAAATTATATGAGCTTTTCAACTCATATATTTTGGCATCAACCAAAAAGCGATACCAAAAACCTTGAAGGAAATGCCATATAAATCCCTCTTTACCATCTAAAAATCCAGCTTTTAGCACATATCTAATAAAAAAATTTACAAACGGTCTTAAAAATAGAGGCGACTTTACATATCTGAGTTTTAACCATCTCTTACGCTGCTCATCACTACCCCAAAATTTTGGCGAAACTTTCGAACCTTGCAAATCCAAACCATACTCCATAATCAGCAAATCGACCATCTCACGAGTAGCATAGCCATTATGTTTTTCGCTCCACCAGGTCAAATCATTAAGGTTGTAGTCGACTTGGTCGCCCTGCAAAACTTCGATTGTAGAGCCTTCAAAAATGCGAAGATGCTCATCCATCCACCTATTTTCACAATCTCCAAAACCCTTGCGGATTATCTTTAGATTGTTGACAGGATACCAACCTCCATGAAGTAGAGGTTTGCCCATAAAGTCGATACGCTTTCGCACATACACCCCATTTACATCATTGTCGACACTTTTCAACCGCTTTTTTACTGCCTGACCCAATCCACCAGAGAGATATTCATCGGCATCCACCCGCCAAATCCAACCGCTTTTAATATCACAATTTTTAAGTGCCCAATTGAATTGAGCAGCATAGTTAACCCAACCATTTTGATACACCTTAGCACCAAGTGCCTCAGCCTTTTCTACAGTGTCGTCGCTACTAAAAGAGTCGACAACAAAAACCTCGTCACAAACTCCCCAAAGCGAACCAATAGATCGCTCAATATGCTTAGATTCGTTAAAAGTTAAAATTATTGCTGCTATACTATCTTTTTTATCTTTACCCATCTTTCAACACACGTTTTTTAATATATTTCGCTGGATTACCTCCGTAAACTCCCCATGGCTCAGCGTTTTTAAATATAGCAGCTCTTGCCCCTACTACGGCTCCCTCGCCAATTGTTATCCCCATACCTACAAAAGCATCTGCTGCCACCCAAGATCTATCCTCTAAAATTATCGGAGCTGAAATTAATGTATGAGAGACAGTGGTAATATCGTGTGAAGCAGTACACAAAAATGCTCCTTGCGATATAACAACATTATCTCTTAAAATAATCGGAGCTTTATTATATAATTCAGTACGTGGACCAATACAACAATGTTCACCCATTTCTAGGTTCCAAGGTGCCCATATTTTAGAAGTGGAATAAACCACACATCCATAAGGAATTTTTGCTCCAAACAATCTTAATATAAAATTACGAAAATATCGAAATTGTACGCCCCCTATAAACAATCTGAAAATCGTTGCATTAACAACAAACCAACAAATTCGTTTTAGATGGTGAGGTTTTGGTTCTGTATATGATGAAAGATTCATAGTTTATATATTTTTAAATAAATTTTCCCACTGATTAACCACACTTTTTAATTCAAATTTCGAAGAATCAGTTATAGCTTTTTTCGAAATTTCAACCAATAAATCGTCATCGCTCATTAACAATCTTAATCTATCCACTATATCCATTTTATTGTAAGGAATAGTAGTTATAAACCCTGAACTACCAGAGTCTATAATATCATATACCGATTGAAAACTCCCATATACTATAGGAACAACACCATTTGCCATCGCTTCGGCTAACACCAATCCAAACCCCTCATACTCTGATACCAATAATAAAATAGAAGCTCGTCGATAGTATTCGAAGGGGTCTTGATATCCATCTATCTTTATATTTTTTAATCCTGATAGTTCAATTCTTTTCTGCAAATCGTCTCTATCTGGACCATCTCCAACTATCCTTAATTTCCAATCAGGAAAATCAACCTCTACCTCTTTCCAAATATCAACCAATCGAAAAGTTCTCTTTTGATTATATTCGATTCTTCCAACATATATTATCTCTTTAATTTTTTCACCACTATTATCACCTTTTTTAATAGTTATAGGGTTGGTTATTGATAATATCTTATCGTCTGATTTAACAGATAAATACTTTTTAGCAATCGGTATAAAACTACTTGATAATACAACATACTTATTACTCACGCTATAGGTATACCTCAAACTCAATCGAGATATAAAGGTGACAATCGATTTTTTACATCTATTGATAAGCCTATTTCTACCCTTTTCAATCTCAATTTCAATAGCCTTAATTCGTGCATTTGTATTGGGTAGATTATGATGAACAGAAATCAATTTACAACTACTTCCCTTTATTGCTTTTTTACATAACCTTGCAACATAATATGGAACACACCACTGATTAATCAAAATATCTACACTCTCACTCAATATTATCTCATTAAGTAGCTTTATATTTTCTTTAGACAACACAGGATATGACAACTTATGCAAACGAACTTTATCCGAAAGCTCCATCTTTGCCAACTGAGGGTGTGGTTGCTCAAACGACACTATCGACACACCATAACCCAAAGCAATAAACTCATTTGCCAAAATAGTTGAAACCTTTTCTACACCTCCATAATTAGGATAAACTCCCATTAAAAATAAAATATTCATACTCTACCTATTTTTTGCAATATCCAATTTATTCATATACAAATTCTGGTTTGTCTCTCTTTGTTAAAATCCACTCATAAAGAGCTTTCATCTTTGTGCCAACAGCCTCTACCGAATAGTTTTGCTCCATAAGCTCTCGACCTCTTTGCCCCATAGCCTCTAACTCCGAAAGCGGAGTGTTAAAAGCCGCTTCGATAGCCTCAGTAATGGCATTTTGATTATAATCAACCCACCAACCACATCCATAAGTGTGTAACTCCTGCCATGGCGAACCTTTGGTTGCAATTACTGGAATTTTGCGTACTAGGGCTTCAAGAACAACAATACCGTGATTTTCAAACTCACTTGGCATTACTAACAAAGAAAGAGAAGCTATAGCCCTATTTTTCTCCTGCCCCGACAAAAAGCCAGTAAAAGAGACTCTATCTGAGAGATTTAAACGTTTTACCTCCAAGCGAAGAAACTTTTCATACTCATCGTCACCACCGCCAATAATTAAAAGCTCAGCACCTGCTATTTTATCTTTTAAATCGGCAAAAGCATATATCAAACTCTCAACATTTTTTCGTGGTGAAATACGACCTAAATACCCAACTCTAAATATATTATCCTCTTTTTTCTCGATGTAATCCACTATCTCTACAGGATTAGAAATAATCGCAATCGGAGATTTTATTGCTAAATTACGACAATGGTCAAGTTCTTGCTGACAAGTAGCATGCACACAAGCAGCACCATTAAAATAGCTAAGCAATCGAGCCTTTAACGACAATTTTTTAAATAGCGAACTAGACTTTGCAATATCTTGAGGATATAACATACCATGAGGTGAAATAAGATAAGGTCTGCTAAATTTTTTAGCCACATCAATCATCGCATAGGTAGGATATTGCCAAATTCCTTGAGCATGATAGATATCATACACCCCTATACTCTGCAAATCAGCTTTGTATTTTGATGAATATGCAATCTTATTAATAGTTGGTTTTTGAGTATAAAATACCGATACATTTTCACCTACCAACTCAGCATCACTACCAGTTTTATACATAAAAATATCAGCATCTACCCCCTGCCCTCTCAAACCAAGCATTGTATAATAAATACCCGTAGCAACCCCACCTGCGTTTATATCTATTGTTCCTGAGTTTATTACTTTCATTTCTTATCGTCCTATAGCAAAATAATCAAAACCATTCTCCTCCATCTCATCAATTTCGTAGATATTACGACCATCAATAACTAAAGGGGTATTCATGCTTTTAGAGATAACTTTCCAACTAGGCAAACGAAACTGTTTCCACTCGGTTAACATTAAGATAGCATCTGAATCTAAAGTTGCATCATACATATCTTTAGCGTAATATACCGTTTCGCCAATTCTTCGTCTACACTCATTCATAGCTACAGGATCGTAAACCTTAACGTTACACCCAGCATCTAAAAGCAACCCAATTGCAACCAAAGCAGTAGCCTCTCGCATATCATCAGTCTCTGGCTTAAATGCTAATCCCCAAAGCGTTATAGTACGCCCTTTTAAGTCGCCATTAAAATATTTTGATAATTTCTCAAATAGCACACTTTTTTGACGATTGTTGACAACTTCGACAGCTTTTAATACATCCATAGTATAACCACTCTTTTCTGCTGTTTTAATTAGTGCCTTTACATCCTTTGGAAAACATGATCCACCATAACCACAACCAGGATATAAAAACTTACTACCTATACGACTATCAGCACCAATTCCCTTACGCACCATATTAACATCGGCACCCACTATCTCACAAAGATTAGCAATGTCGTTCATAAAGCTAATGCGAGTAGCCAACATCGAATTTGCAGCATATTTTATCATCTCTGCCGATGGAATATCAGTAAAAATAACACGGAAATTATTAAGAAGAAATGGTCGGTAAAGTTTTGTCATCAACTCTTTTGCTCTTTCAGACTCCACCCCAACCACAACTCTATCGGGACTCATAAAGTCTTTAATTGCAGCACCCTCTTTTAAAAATTCTGGATTAGATGCCACATCAAATGCAATATCGGCACCTCTTTTATCTAACTCCTCTTGAATCGCCGCCTTTACCTTCTTGGCTGTCCCAACAGGAACAGTAGATTTGGTTACAAGCACCAAATATTTAGTCATATTTCGCCCTATAGTACGTGCTACATCCAACACATACTTTAAATCAGCACTACCATCCTCATCTGGAGGTGTACCAACAGCACTAAAAACAATATCTACACTATCCAGACAGTTCGTTACGTCTGTAGTAAAGTTAAGTCGCCCCTCACGATGATTACGAAGCACCAACTCATTAAGACCTGGTTCATAAATCGGAATTTGCCCTTCTAAAAGGCTATCAATCTTTTTCTGGTCAATGTCTACACAAGTAACATTAACCCCCATTTCCGCAAAACAAGTGCCCGACACTAGCCCTACGTATCCTGTACCTACTACTGCTATGTTCATTATTTATTATATTAATACGTGAATCCTTTTTCTCTACTGAAATATTTGGCTGTTTTTGAAATATCTTTTATAGGTTTAGCAGGTAAACCACCATACAATTTCCATTGATCTTTATAACTCTTATTAAGAATTGCTCCAGCCCCCAAAACACAATACGAAGGCAACACACTACCTCCAAGAATTTTCACTCCCGTAGATATAAAACAATAATCACCTATTAAAATTGGCTTGCTATCTTGTCTTCCTTCATAAATATCTATTGAATGTGACAGAAATTGTGAATTATATCCAGCAATAGTTACATAATTCCCAATTATAATAGAGTTTGTGCAATCTATATGGTGATTTTTTGTGATTGCTGATTCTCTTCCGAGTATTAACTCACTTCTTCTATCTTTATCATGTAAAAAATGTTCCGAATCAGAACCTGTTGAAAATCCAGTTATCCAATTTCCTCTGCAAATCGTACTATTCTCTCCGATTGACACTCTATCAAGATGTATTGCAATGTTAAATGACCCAATAACTGCTCCTTTTTTTAAGACTAGCTTTTGAGGATAAATATAAGATAACCCTATACGTGCAGTATAATGAATTTCATACTTATAAAATTTAATCAATATCCATCGACGTAAAAACCAAGGCAAAATAATAATGATAATATTTAAAATCAATTTCATAATAATAAAATAATATGTTTACAATGTAAGTAGGGTAAAATAATTATTGGAGTATTTTTAATAGTGCTATTGGAGATGAGATTTTTTGCTATTGAATCGAAAATATAGTGGTTCTATATTGAGATTTAATAGTGAAAAATATCGCTCCAAGAGTGCTATTAAGAATATGGCAATAATTGTTTTACACTACTTAATTTATTTTCAGTACTAATAAAAGTCCAATAAACCTTTGTTAGTATTATTTGTTGTTTTTAGAATTTTCTATAGGGTAAACATATAGTAAACTTAATATTCCCCAAAATAAGATACACATATAATATCCAGACGTAAGGATGTAACCCTCGAATAATGAATGTGCACACTGATACAATAATATAGAAACTAATAAAAGCAAAAAAGAATCTTCTCTTATTTTATTTTTTACTCGGAAATAAGCTTGTAATAAAATGGAAATAATTACAAAAAATCCAACTAATCCGCATTGACACAAGATTGAGAACCAGCCACTGCCTGACTCCATTTGTCCTATTTGTTTTAATCCAGTTCTAAAATCACGCCCTACAGCAAAGCCAACACCGAAAATAGGAGATTCATAAAAATCTAATAAACGTGCTTCGATAGCTCGTTGTCTTGAATTTTCTCCTATATTTTGTTGATATTCCACTTTATTCATTATCCTTGTAGCTGATTTTTTGTAAAATGGGAACGTTAAGGTTACAATACCCAATATCAATATTAAATATCTAAGTAATTTCTTTATATTATTTGACTTTATATAAATTATGTAAGTAATTGCTATTAATGACGCAACAAGAGCAGACCTTGATGCAGATACAACAGATAAAAAAATAGATATCAACAACCAAACTGTATAAAAAACTTTTCGTATATTTCCTACTGGCTGCTGTTGCATCCAAAATATAACTATATTTGCTAATCCTGATGCCGCACCCAACCACATTGAATGCCAAAAAATTGCGGAAAAATCCCAACTAACATCCCGCTCGTCCAAAGACATCATGTTAATACCTGCGTAATAACAATATAGATTTATTACTGATAATATAGGAAAAACAAATAAGCTATACTTAATATATTTTTTTCTAATTTCAAATGCTTTACGAGAAGATATTATAGGCGAAACAAATAACATAATTATGGTAAATAAAAAAATTCGATAATCAAATAAACCAGAAATTATACTACTTATATAACATGATATTAAAAAAACGAAAAATAAATTGAATTTTATTGACTTTACATTGAAAAAGACAGTTAATAATCCTATTAATATTCCTAATAAATAAAAATATTGTCCAAATGGTATTATCGCTAATGCACTTGAAATTAAGCAAAATGACAAGAAATAATACATAACATTATTTCTTATATTAGTAATTAAATTTAACAATAAACTCATTATGTTTATATAATATTATTTACGATATCTTCTACTTTTTCTTGCCATACTTTCCAATTTAATTTTTCGTTATACAAGTCTACAGCTTGTTTTGAAAGTATATTTATTTCATCGGTTTGTATACATTGATAAATTTTTTCACCAAAATCCTCACCTCTTGAACCCAGAGGAAGTCTATAGCCATTTATTCCATTTATTACATAATTACCAACACCTCCTGTATCATAAGTAAATGATGGTAAGCCGAATGCACTACACTCACAAAAGACTATTCCAGCACATTCTGCAATGGTTGGAAGAAGTAATATATGCGATGATTCAATTAATGTTAGTAATTTATCATATTCTTCTTGATTGTTTTTATCAAGAAATCCAATATAATTTACATAAGGCAAATCATTTACTTTAGAACTAATTTTTTTTATTCCTACGATATTAATTTTAACATCAATATTTTTTTCATATAAATATCTACATGCTTCAAGTGCAATATCCCCCCCCTTTCGCTTCCAGTCTACACCTAGAAAAAGAAGATTCAACACCCCATTCTTTTTATATTTATTATTACTTATTTTAATTTCCTCTATATTTGCTCCTGATTCAATAACATGCAATTTTTCTTCTTCTTGCTTATAGTCTATTAGTGCAGATTTTTTTGCCCACAAAGATGGGTATAACACTATAGATGCTTTATTTAATACTTTTTGTTCTATGATATTTCCTTCTCTTTTGGTCTTTTTTGACACATTAAAAATATAGTAATCAATCATTAAATTAAAAGTTGAATCGGAACGATATATTAGAGGTTTAGGCAAATCGAGATACGCAACAGACTCTGGTGAATTAATACATAAAAATATATCTATATCATGAAATTTTGTTTTATCAATATTTTTTGCCAACTCTTTACTTGAAGTAATATATTTATTACATATTAAATTAATTTTAAAAAGTTTCAATATTATTTTGCAAAAAATATTAGTCATCTTATAACGTAGTGTTGGAACTGTTTGTATCCAAACAACCTCTGCACCCATATTTTCAAATGCTTTACACATCATAAAAGCAACTCCACTTTGTGTTCTAATATTTTTAGGGTCATATAGACCTATACATCCTATTTTAATATTTTTTTTTAACATGATTTTTTATTTATAATTTTATTTATAATTTTATTTATAATTATAATAATTCTATTTTTTACAAATTCTCTCTCTTTATTATTACAACCAACAAAATAAACTGATATCAAAGAACAAATTACAGACACTATACTTATAATCAAAAACGATATAAAATCGGCATTAAGCTTTTGAGCTACATAATAAGGTAATATTGATGAAAAAACACATACGCTTATTATATTTAACACAACATTCTGCAAAAAATTCACAAATGATATACCTATCATATTTTGAAGCATATATATACGAGTTAATAAACAACATATAGACAATGCAATTGCCACAAACATAACTGTTTCTGGAATCATTCCATTTTTTAGCATTAAATAAGAAATTGGCAAATTCATGATTTGAATAAATCCAATAATAAGCTGTATATTACGTAAATTTCCTGTCGCTAATATTGTTGTAATTAAAGTACCTTGCAATGCTTGTGACATTCCAAATATTAAGGATAATTGGACAAATAAAACAGTATGTTTAGGAACTTCTATAAGCCATATTGATAAAATGTAATCAGTATTTAATAATATAGGTAATGATAAAATTAACACCATATAAAAAGAAAATCTAGCTCCTTGAAATATAAGCGAGATTAGATAATTTTTATCATTATTTGCATATGATTTGATAATTTGAGGATCAATGGCTGTCATAAAATTAGCAGAAAATTGAGTAACAGCTACACTTACTTGCGTTGAAATTCCACGTGCAGCATTTACTGATGGTCCACCAAACATATTAAGCAAAATATTTACACCATGATCTCTAAAAAGCATCGAAGATAATCCAAAAAAATTCCAACCTGCAAAACCAAACATCTCTTTAAGCAATTTTTTATCAAAAATCCATCTAAATTTTGCTTCCTCAAAATTACGCTTACAATATATACTATAAATAATACGAATTATAAGTGCTACTACTGCCATTAAAAATGAATAAAAAATTAGTTTATCGACAGGTGACATAGCAATAAAATAGGCAATTGCAAGTCTACCTGCTGCCTCAACAATACTTATATAAGCAAAAGCACTCATTCGCTCGTGAGCAATTATTACAGCATTATATGGAATACTTATAATATTTATAATAAGTGTTAAAAGAGAAAATTGTAATACAAATTTAGCTGCTAACATTCTTTCAACTGAAATAACCATTTTGTTCATTAAAAACCATAGACCTACAGTCTCAACTAGAATAGTTATAATAACTGCAATAATTATTTGAATTATAACCGAAGTAGAAAAAATTCTACTTAATTTCGCTTGACTACCTTTACCCAATTCAAAGGTAATAAACCTACTGATAGCAGATGATAACGAACCAGAAATCATTGTAAACATTGCAACTATACCACCAACCACATTATATATACCATAATCATCAACTCCTAGTTCATTCAGTACAACTCGAGATGTAAATAATGTTACCACCATCATTACAAGCATACGGAAATAGAGCATTAAAGTATTTCTTGCTATTCGCTTACTATTGACTAAATTATTTGTCATGTATTTATATCTCCAAATTAATCCTCCTCAGTATACCCACTATTTCCATAACCATAACCATAACCATAACCATAGCCGTAACCATAGCCATAACCATAGCCATAATTACCACCCATTGCTCCTGAGTCGTTAAGGATTAGGGAGATGTTTTTGTAGCGGTTTTCGGTGTAGAATTTGTCAATCTCTTTTAGGGCGGTGCGCTCTATTGAGCCTACACGTGCTATGTAGAGTGTTAGGTCTACAAAGTTGTTGATAATCGACACATCGGCCACAATCTCACTTGGTGGGCAGTCGACAAATATGTAGTCATAATTTTGACGTAATAGCTCGAAAGCATCTTTCAGACGACTATCTAACAACAATTCTGTAGGATTTGGAGGAATTACACCCACTGGCAAAACATCTAACGTTGAGTAGATTTCACTCTTAACAATTAGCGAAAGCAGATTGTTTTCGCTATGATTTAGGTAGTTTGTAATACCACGTTTTGCCGAAGTTGTTGCCCCGCTTATTGTTGCTTTACGAATATCAAGGTCGATAATCAACACCCTGCTACCTTTAAGTGCAAAAGTTGTAGCAAGATTTAGAGATACGAACGTTTTACCAGAACTTGGATTAAGCGAAGTGGTCATAATTACATTTGAGTCACTCTCTTTATTTAGTACAAACTCGATATTTGAACGTACAATTCTAAACGCCTCGTTTATGATATTACGACTTCTCTCCTTTACCACTAAATAGTCGGAAGAGTCGCTTACATTGCTCTTTCCAAAAATATTTTGAATTTTTCGTGCTATAACTTTACGATAACTTCGCTTTTTACCTCCATCTTTTTGAGGAATTTCGCCAAGGAAGGTAATTTTTAGATTTTCAATATCTTTTCGCCCTCTTACCACCGTTACCATGTTCTCTAGCAGATAGATTATCGCAGCTGGAACAATTAAACCCAACATTAATGCAACAAGCAATATTTGTCTATTAACTGGCGAGGTAGGAATTGAGCTACCATTTGGCATATTAATAATACGAGTGTTATAGGCTGTGAAGGCTTGTGTAAGCTGGTTCTCCTCACGCTTTTGAAGCAGATAGAGATATATCGACTCCATTACTTTCTGTTGACGACTCACCGTTAGCAGCTCTTTAGCCTGCTTTGGATTATCTACAATACGCTTAGAAGCAGCAGCTTCACGTATACTTATCGAATTTAACTGTGTTTGCAAAATCACAATCTGATTATCGACAGATGTAACGATTGCCTCACGCATTGCCGAAAGCTCCCTATCGAAATTTACAACAATTGGATTGGTTGTACTACTATTTACCACCACCCTATTGCGCTGAAGTAAAATATCGTTATAAGATGCTATTTGTGTCTCAATATTTGATTCCGAAATACCTGAATTTGCAGGTAGAAGCTGATTTTTATGGCTATCAGAGGTTAGATAATCACGTATATAGCGAGCCATTGCTATTTGATTGCTAATCTCCGACACTTTTACATCAAGTTCGCTACTCTCTTTCATATACATCGATGTAGCAAGCTCAAGATTTGGCATTTTGTTCTCACTTTTAAACTCCGAAATATCTTCATCGACAACTCCAAGCGTTTGCGAAATCACCTCTAAACGCTCACTAATAAAACGGTCGGTACTAATAGCAATTTGGTTTTTGTCTTTTATCCAACTTTCGTTATAGACCGAAATTAGGGTGTTGATGTAGTCGTCCGAGCGTTGTGGCGACTCGTCGGTCATGGTTATAAGTATTGTTGTCGACTCTTTATCACTAAGAGAAACCCCTATTTTTGAAGCGTAGCTTTTTGCTACATCATAAATATTAGATTTTGCAACCTTTATCGAACCATCATAACCATGTTTTGGGAAAAACATAGTTGGTCTAACAACAACTTTCCCCACAGGAGTAGAAATTGTATCGAGCATAGATGCCTCTACTATAATACCACTTTCGTGCTCATTTCCATTATTAATCCACTCAAAATCTTTCAATTCGAACTCATTTTCACCAATAAAATCGACTACAAAAGAGAGACTACTATAAGGATTTGAACTATCGAAATCTACCGCAATAGGTTGTGATGTACCGTAGAGTACTCTATCACGCCATCCATCGTTTACACTGTAGTCTACATCGAGTTTTAAAAGATTTACAATCTCAGTAGCAAATGTTAGCGATTTTAGCGAACGCATCTCGTTTACAACATTTGTATTTGAGGAGATTATCCCCAAATTTGCTATTTCGCTTGCAGCTCCCGATATTGAGCTACCTTTATCGTCCTCTTTTATAAGAATTTCAGCACTACGTGTGTAGATAGGGGTTGTAACCTTTAGATATACCACCCCAGCAGTTAGAGCAATAGCAATTGAGATTACAAATAGATACCATTTAGATAAAAAGAGAAAGAAAATCTCTTTTATACTGAGCGAATTACTCGATTCAGAGTCAAAATTTATATCATTAAATTGGTTGTTTGACATATTTCTTTTATTTTAGTGGAGTTCTAAATTCTGGATTTTGATAGATTTTAGAGGTTCCCTTATTTTATTATCGGATAAAAATCAACGATATAGTGGTCATTAGCGAAGCTAGAGAGATCCAAAATGAGGTTGAACGAACATTATTACCATTTACTGTAGATTGTCGAGCCTTTACATCGTTTGGCTCTACATATACCATATCATTTTGTTGTAGATAATATACTGGCGACATATACAGTTCGCTGATATTAAGAAGATTAACCCTATATGGCACCTGTTTACCATTTTCCGCACGAACAACCGTTACATTTTCACGTTTGCCATAAATTGTTAAATCACCTGCCATGCTTAAAGCATCGATAATAGTTATTTTATCTCTATCTATATTATAACGCCCTGGATTTGTCACCTCACCCAACACCGAAAGCACCAAATTGTCGTATTCTACCGATACAATTGGGTCAGCTACAAGGCTCTCTAATATTAACCTATTTTTTATCTCTTGACTAACCTCAAAACGTGTCAAACCACCAATTTTTATTAGTCCTAACACAGGGAAATCTATCTTACCATCGCTATTGACAGTATATGTTGCAACATAATTTTGTCCCGATTGACTATTACTACCTATAGCACGAGTTGCGATAGGCAAGTTAAACAATCCATCCAGAAGCACATCTTTAGTGCTTACAATAATCGATAGTTTGTCGTCTGGTTTAAATCGAATCTCCTTCTCTGGAGCAGTCGATAGCGCAACAGATGGGTTTACATCTTGAAAATAGGCAATGTTTTTTACCGATGCACAAGAAGAAAATAGTAGCAGTACTGTTGCAATTACAAGTTCTTTAAATTTCATTTTTATATCTTTCTAATTATATTTTTTCTATTTTAAAGAGAGTTCTAATGATTGGTTTTCATCCAATTTTTAGAAGTTACCTTAGGATATTTTCCTCTACTCTTATCGCACTAAAAGGCATTTTTATCTTTTCGTCTAACTATATTAGCCACAGTCTTATAAATTATATATAAATCGAGGGTAAAAGTCCAATGCTCTATATACCAAATATCGGCCTTTACTCGCCCCTCCATATCCGACAACTCTTTTGTCTCACCTCTAAAGCCTGTAACTTGCGCCCAACCTGTAACACCAGGTTTGATGTAGTGGCGCACCATATAGGTTTTTATAAGTTTTGAATACTCTTCGGTATGTTTTACCATGTGTGGTCGTGGACCCACTACCGACATATCACCCTTTAATACATTTATAAATTGCGGAAGCTCGTCGATGCTCGATTTTCGTAAAAAGTTTCCAAATTTGGTCTTTCGTGGATCGTCCACAGTGGCTTGCAGAGTATCGGCATCATTGTTGACTTTCATCGAACGGAATTTGTACATATAAAACTCCTTTCCATCCAAACCATGACGCTTCTGTTTAAAAAATATGGGACCTGGTGAGGTAATTTTTGTAATTATTCCAACTAGTAGATAGATTGGTAAAAATGCAGTACATAAAAATGACAAGGAAAAAATGACATCAAAAAATCTCTTTGAAAATTTGTTAATGGGCAAACTTAGCGGTTCAATTCTTATGGTAAGTAGAGGCACATTACTAAACATATCAAGTGAGACTCTACGCTGACAGTAGTTCCTGAAATTTGGCACACTAAAAAATCGTATAAGATTGCCCTCGCAATAGTTTATAATAGGCATAATTATATCTCTATCTTTAGACTTCAATCCACAATATACTCTATCTACTCTATTATTTGCCAAATAGTCAACAACCTCACCACTATGACCTAAATAGCTACACTTATCTCCAAATTTCAAATTTGGAGTTTCGTCAAAGTATCCAATTATGTTATAACCCATTGTAAGCTGTTGAGTCATCTCCTCATAAAGCTCACGTATACTCGAGCTACTTCCTATATAGATTATATCACAGCTATTACGCCCCCTTTTGCGTCTCGATTTTAAAAATGAGTGACACAAAAGGCGAAACAGAAGAATCAAGATTGTGGTAATTGAGAAGAATAGTACGATGGCTCTATTTAATCCAATACCTATATTTATTATATTGGTAAAAAGAATCCAGATTAATAAGAATACCACCATCGACTTAAAAGTCTTTCTAAATATTTGATCAGGACGTACCATACGGTAGTATAATGCTACACCTGTAAAATAGATACTAATAATATAACTTACAGTAAATGAAAGCAGAATTGGAAATACTGAACCTATAAAAATTGGTGGTTGATGATTTTTCCAAATAAAACTGAATAGAACGAACAACAAATTAATTATCACAACATCAAAAGATACGACAAGTGCCGATAATAGTTTATTTGATTTTTCTACGTGTGTCATAAATATTCCTTTTTATCCCTTTAAAATTATTTCTCCTATTTTGGAAGAGTTATAAGTAGTGTAAAACAATTATTACCATATTCTTAATAGCACTCTTGGAGCGATATTTTTCACTATTAAATCTCAATATAGAACCACTATATTTTCGATTCAATAGCAAAAAATCTCATCTCCAATAGCACTATTAAAAATACACCAATAATTATTTTACCCTACTTAATAATTGGTTTTATCGGCTTATTCTCAAAAACTGGAACCGCACCCAGCCCGTATACACGTTGTGCACAACGTCTGTAACCGAACAATTGTAATTCATAACAACGTAACATCCCTTAAATTCAATCCAACAACTTCGAACCTTTCAGGACAGCTATAACTAACTTTACATCAAGCTACACCTATTTTTAAAGCAACTAAATTAGCAAAAAACAAGTATTATATTTTTCAATATTAGTTATACAATAACAACATTAAAAAAGAGATATAATACAATATTTAATTGTAATTTATAATATTATACAACGATTTTAAAATTTTACAAACCTAATCATTAAAAATTCTTGCAGTTGATTGTATTTTTATAGAACAGTAATAATTCTTGTTTTTATAAAAAATTTCACCTTGTTTGTAAATTTAAGTTTTTTAAAACCTGTAAATATTTAATTAATTAATTTTCAATTAATTACAACATAAGATTTCAAAAAATTTATTTCTCATCACTCTGAGTTTTAACGCATATTTTCAAACAATCCATTTTGCTAAAAGAATGTTAAAATTTTGAAATTATCCCTAAATCCACTGCAAAGATACGAAAAAGCATTCAAATAATAAAAATTTCAATATTACAATAATGTTAAAATATTTATCATGCAAAACATACGTATATAAAATCTAATTTTTAGCTATCTAACAACCAATAGATTAACTTTTAAAAATAGTAATTTACTAGATTACAATTTTTTTAAGAAAAATTTAATTTTTCATAAAAAAGAGCATTAATTTAACCTAAAAAAGGTCAAAATCACTCTTTAGCTCAACATATTCAACCAAAACGACTTCCTTTAAAATCACAGAAAACCAGATAAATTAAATTTTTCAAAATGCACACTCAATATTTTCTACATTTTTACCATTATTTCATATATTTTTTTTACCTTTGTTTTGCTTTAGGAGAACTTCTAAAATTTCACTTTCAGAGCTTTTCCTTTTTTACTTTCAGGGGAGTTCTAATAATTGGTTTTATTCGATTTTTAGAAGTTCCCTTCAGTACAGATTAAAAGATGAACAGAACCAAAATAAGAGAGTTTTTTAAATTTGCCATTGTTGGAGTAGTTGCGACAGGAGCGCATTATGGTATTTATCTCCTACTGCTACCAATAATCACAAGCGTAGTAGCCTACTCAATAGGCTATATTTGTAGTCTTATCTTAAATTTCTTTCTCACATCAATCTTTACTTTTAAAGAGGGAAAATCTATAAAAAAGGCTATTGGATTTGCTGTTAGTCATATAATTAACTACACTCTTCACATTGTTCTTTTAAAAATATTTATAAATATCGGTATCAGTGAGAGTATTGCACCACTACCAGTTATTATGATTGTAGTACCAATAAATTTTTTATTAATTAGATTTGTTTTTAAATCTAAAACATTTAGATAGATGAAAAAAATTTCGATATTAATTCCTTGCTACAACGAAGAGAGCTGCATTACCCCTCTATACAAAGCTATTACAGAGCAGATTAATCAAATCGAAGATTATGAATGGGAAATTCTGTTTGTAAACGATGGTAGCAGCGACAATACACTATCTTTAATTCAAGAAATAGCCGCTAACGATAATAAAATATGCTATATAGACCTATCTCGTAATTTCGGTAAGGAGTGTGCTATGCTTGCTGGTTTTGATTATGTTACTGGCGATTGTATGATAATAATGGATGCAGATTTACAAGACCCTCCTTCACTTATTCCTAAAATGATAGAAAAATGGGAAGAGGGGTATGAGGATGTGTATGCTAAACGAACGAAGAGAGGAAAGGAGAGTTGGTTGCGGAAAAAATTATCTACTCTATTTTATAAAATCCTTCAAAATAGCTCTCGTTTTGACATATTAAAGAATGTTGGCGATTTTAGGTTATTAGACCGAATTTGTATCGACTCACTAAAAAGGATGAGAGAGAACGAGAGGTACACAAAAGGGCTTTTTTGCTGGATTGGATTTAAAAAATGCGAATTAACTTTTCAGCGAGATAGTAGAATATCAGGCGAATCAAAATGGAACTACTCTTCTCTATTTGAATTAGCGATAGAGGGCATCACCTCATTTACAACCTCACCACTAAGAATATCAACCTATATCGGTTTTTTAGTATCAATCTTTTCATTCGTCTATATGTGCTATTTTCTTATTAAGACTTTTATTGTTGGCGACGAGGTTCAAGGTTTTCCAACATTAATTGTGGTTATACTATTTTTAGGAGGAGTGCAACTGATTTCATTAGGAATAATAGGCGAATATCTTGGAAGAATATTTAATGAGACCAAACAACGCCCTACCTATTTTGTTCGAGAATATAAGAAGGGTAAATAATAAATAAATTTCAAAATAGACAAAAATGATACAAGAAAAATTACAACAAGACAAATCACTAATAATATTTATCCTAGCCTCAATATTTGGATTGGGATTGGTGGCGCATGGATATTGCTATCTTAATTCGATGTTTTCAGTCGACTCTATAGTTGTATTATACCAATATGATGACATTTTTTGGAAAATTTCACTTGGTCGATTTGTACAACCAATCTTAATGGCATTTAGAGGATTGATAGCCATGCCATGGTTAATTGGGCTTTTATCTCTTCTATATCTCTCTATTGCAGCATATTTTACAGTTAAACTGCTAGATATAAAAAACAGATATATAATTTTCTCTATTTGTGGAATACTCACAACAAACCTAACGCTGAGTGCAACAAATGCAACATTTATATACGAATCTGATATGTTTATGCTATCGCTTGCCTTATCGGTAATAGGCGTGTATATATTAAGAAATTACAAAAAAGGGCTATTTTGGGCAATAATTCCGCTTGTATTATCGCTAGGGTTATATCAAGCTTATATACAGGTTAGTATAGCTATGGTTATGATACTTTTTATTAAAGACATTTTGGATAAGAAGCCAAATAGCGAACTATGGAGAAATTTAGGAAAGGCAGTCATAAGTTTGCTTTTAAGTGTTGCTTTATATATAATTATTCATAAGTTGGTATTGTTTATAACAGGAATTTCAGTGTCAAATTCTACTAATTCAATCAAACTAGATAATATATCGTTTAAATCATACAAATTTATACATCTATTTTCATTCTGTTTTAAAAAATTAATGCCTATTTATGATATGATAAAAGGAGGGCAAATAATAATAGCTTCTACGCTTAGTATTATTTTCTTTACTCTAACCTCTATCTCATTTATCAACCTTGTTAAACATTTAAAAATCAATAGAATTAATAGAATATATATCATTGTTACAATTATCTTAATGCCAATTTTTATTAATATTATTAATTTCGTAATTTATCCAGATGCTTATACATTAACAATATTTTCAACTTTCTTTATAATAATTCTTTTCTTAATGATATTTGAATACCATCAATATTTAAACATAAGTCTATTGAAATTAAAGAATAAATGGTTTAACAGAATAGTATTTATTTCGATAGGAGCCATGATATTTGGGAATATTATCTTAGCAAATCAACTATACCTTAAAAAAGAACTTGAATACCAATCGACACTTTCATTTACATCAAGATTAATTGATAGAATAGAACAGCACGAAAATTACGTAACTGGAGAGACCAAAGTGGCATTAATAGGCTTTTGGGCAAAATCTCCCACTTTAGGATTAAGAGAAGGATTTGATAAAATAGTCTTAAGGGGATCCAATACAACACAGTATTCTATTACATTCAAAGCAGAAAAATACTTCAAATACATACTAGGCTACAACATGAATATATTAAAAAAATCAGAGATGAGCGACAAGCTAATAATTGAGGGCAACAAACTTCCATCATTCCCCGATAAAAATTCAATGAAATATATAGATGGTATTCTTGTTGTGAAAATTGGTGATATATCAGATACAGATGACATTAGAGCTTGGTGGTAACGTCGTAATCGTAGAATACCCAAATCATATTTACACCTAAATCCTTAAAAAGTCAAATTTACATAATCCATCTGTAAATTTGACTTTTTTTAGGGGAATTCTAAATTTTGGATTTTGAGAGATTTTAGAAGTTCCCTTTATTGGTTTTATTCAATTTTTAAAGTACTCAAAGCACTCACCCTACTCCATATACTCTTCATCCAAGCCCCTAATCTGCACGGTACTAGGAACTTTGCCACCTACAATTTTCATAATTATATAGGTTATAGCAAAAGAGTAGATAGCTACAATCACCACACCGAGAGTTTGAATTAGAAGTTGGTTAACGCTTGCCTCCACAATATTAACTCTACTATCGGCAAAAAAACCGATATATATAGTTCCCATAAAACCTCCCATACCATGCACTCCCCACACTCCGAGAGCATCGTCTACGTTCCATTTTTTAAGGATTTCGACAAAAAAATAGCAACCAATAGCTGCCAAAATAGCGATTATTGCAGCACTTTGAGGGGTAACATATCCCGACGCAGGAGTAATCGTAGCAAGCCCTGCAATCATACCCGTAGTTAGCTCTACAAACGAAAATTTACGTTTATAGTGGTAGGAAATCAACATCCAAACCACCATTGCAAACCCAGCAGCAATAGCACTATTTACAAATGCCACTGCTGCCACTTCACGAGCAGCTAAAGCACCCCCAGAGTTAAAGCCAAACCACCCAAATGCTAAAATTGCTGTTCCGATAAGCACTAAATTGATATTGCTATAGTTTTTAGGTGGAATCACCTTTCGTTTACCGAGTAGAATAATAGCAATAAGGGCACTAAATCCAGCAGTAGTGTGGATTACAGTGCCTCCAGCATAATCTACAAAGCCCAATTTTGAGAGAAAACCACCTCCCCACACCCAATGAGCCACAGGGAAATAGATTAGTATCATCCAAAGAATCTGCATCCAAATCCACGACACAGGGCGCATTCTATTTGCAAAAGCACCAGTCATAAGCGGTGCTGTTATAATGGCAAACATCAGTTGATAGACGAAAAACATCAAAAAAGGGATGGTTTTACCATAATTTGAATTAACGGAAAAGTCTACTCCTTTTAACATAAAATATTGCGTAGGATTACCAATTATTCCGCCACAATCCTTTCCAAAAACCATTGAAAATCCACCTAAAAACCATAAAACCGTAACAATTCCAATAGAGATAAAGGTGTAGAACATCATTGTCGATGAATTACGTTTTTCGACCAATCCACCATAGAAAAAAGCTAGCCCTGGGGTCATAAAAAAGACTAAAACTGTTGTTATTACCATAAAGGCAACATTGCCCGTATTGATTGCCGACGATAGTGAAATTTCTTGCATAGTGATAAATATTTTCGACTAGATAAGCAATAAACATACCTTTGTTTTTTTAAGAGTATTATTGGAGATGAGTTTTTTTGCTATTAAATCGAAAATATAGTGGTTTTATATTGAGCGGAGTTAAAAAATCTATTGTTATAAATTTTAATTTGTGGCTCGGCTGTAGAGACGTAGCCCTGCTACGTCTGGGTTTGAATTTGGCTTGTCAAATTCAATTTTTGTTTGCTTTGGTTCGGTTACAGACGTAGCAGGGCTACGTCTGGGTTTGAATTTGTCTTTAAAAGAAGGTGACCCCAAAGCACCCATTTTACACAAACAACCCTTGCCACGAGCTCTGTGACAAGGGTTGTTTGTCTATTTTTAGGATTTTTAAATCATCGGCATTTACAACTCAACCTCGCAACCCTCAAGTCCATCAGAGGTAAGTTTTACCTTAACTGGGCTATTCTCGCCAGTAGATTGGATTGTGAAAAGTAGTTTACCATTCATTGCATCACGTGAAGGTGCACCGAACAGACCTTTATAGAATAGGTTTGGAGAGTCGATACCAAGTAGACGTGCACCGCCCTCAATCTCTACATTCACAATATTTGTAGCCTCTGGAACAGTAACTCCTTTGCTATCGGCGATATCTACCTCAATAATTGCAACATCTTTTCCATCTTTTACAAGCTCATTCCAAACAGATTTTGCAATAATTTGACTCTCTTTGCCAGTAGAGACCAACATATCAGAACCTACTTTTTTGCCATCAATATAACCTATAGCCTCGACTTTTCCACTTTTGTAGGTTGTTTCAAATTCAGCGTAATATGTATCTTTTCCTGTAGGTTTTTTGCCTAACGATTTGCCGTTTACTTTAAGTTCAATCTCATCACAATTGTTGTAAACAATTACAAACACCTTTTCGCCCTCTTTACGATTCCAAGTAAATAGCTTTTCGCTCTCTGTTACTATTACTTCGCCAGCCTCACTAAATTGTTCTTTTTGCGCCTCTGTTGATGCAGTAACAAGCGATGTAGTGATTGATACAACAGGTTTTTTACTCCAACACGCCTCGTATAATGCTCCATCAGCACGTTTATTGAGCGTTAAATCTAACAAAGAGCTATTCCATCCACGTCTATTCACATCTTTAGTTTCTCCAAGATAATCGATACCAGTCCAAATAAAACTACCAATTACATGTGGTTTATCACGAACCGCATGAAAATAAAACAGCTCTTTACTCACCTCACTACCAAATGTTAACATATCAGGATGCGCCTCGATAAGTCCATCATATAGGACATCTGTACCATAGTCACGTTCAATGTAGTTTACACCAATAATATCAAGTTTGTCGGTAACACCGTGCAACATCGAACGTTTTGCACCATTATCACCAGTTGTAACATAACGTGTAGGGTCTAATTTATGAGAAAGCTCAACCATTTCGGCTGCTCTCTCACCAGCTTTATACTCATGACGATAGTCTGGAATCTCATTACCAATACCATACATAATTACAGAAGGATGGTTGCGGTCACGAAGAATCATATCGCCTAAATCGGTTCTCCACCACTGCTCAAAAAGATGGCTATAGCCATTTAGAGCCTTACTCATAGGGTTTTCTGTCCAATTTACACCCCAACCAGAGGTCCACTCATCAAACGCTTCGTCCATAACATAGAAGCCCATACTATCACAAAGGTGGTAGAAAGTAGGAGAAAATGGATTATGTGCAGTGCGTAGAGCGTTACAACCCATTGCTTTTAGCTTTTCAAGACGGTAAATCAACGATTTTTCAGGTACAGCAGCTCCAAGACTACCAGCATCGTGGTGCAGACAAACGCCATAAAGTTTTGTCTCTTCGCCATTTACAAACAGACCTGTATGTTGTAAAAATTCGATTTTTCGAACACCAAATTTTGTAACAACATCATCCAAAATACGACCATCATACTCTATTTCGCTCTTTAGCGTGTAGAGGTAAGGGGTATCAGCCGACCAACGAATAGGGTTTTCGAAAACCAATTTTTGCGATGCTATATAATCAATATCGTAGTTCATTATATTGTGGATATCCTCGCTCTTTGCCACCTCATTACCATCTGCATCATAGATAATCGAGCGGATAGTACATTCATGGTTACGAGGGTCGTTCTTCCATTTACTTTCGGTTCTTAACCAACCATTTTTCTTGAAAATATTAATCTCTTCATCCGAGAAAAACGTACCAAGAATATCGTAATCGACATCTACAACAGCCTTTGAAGCCTCAGCAACAGGAGTTTTTACGAATACTCCACCATTATGTTTGAAATGTACGTAGTTTGTTTTTAGAAGATGTACATCACGGTAGATACCAGAGCCATTATACCATCTAGTGGCACCGGGAACACTATTATCGACTCTTACAGCAATAATATTTTCGCCACCAAATTTTAGTGCATCCGTTAGGTCATATCTAAAAGTAGAGTAACCAAAAGGACGACGACCAAGATACTTACCATTAATCCACACCTCTGAGTTCATAAAAACACCATCGAATTGGATTACAAACTGCTTATTTTTGTCGGTAGCAGGCACGGTAAACGACTTACGATACCACCCTAGACCCTCTGGGAAAAATCCATTGTTTTTACCAGCAATAAAATCGGGTGCATATTCACCCTCAATACTCCAATCGTGTGGAAGTGAGAGTTTTCGCCATGAAGAGTCGTCGAAATTTGGTTCACGAAACTCTGGATTGTCGCCAAGGACAAATTTCCAATCAGAATTAAAGCAGCTACTCTCTCTTACAGAGGTCTTATTCCACTGGGCTGCAATACTATGCAACGCAAAGAGGGTTAGGATTAACAATAATAAAGTTTTTTTCATTTTGTGGGGGATTTTAGTTAAAAATTAAATTTTGGTAATAAAAAACAACTATTATTCTTCATTATTCACAAATTAACGCAAAAATAATATAAATTAATTAAAATTCCAAAATTTATCAGACAAAAAATGGTGTTATTAAATTTGATAAATTTAATAACACCAAAATATGGTTTAAGGAGGGTTGTAAATTCTTAATGAAACTTCTAAAATATGACCTTCAGAGCTTTTTCCCTCAATGAAAAGTTACGAAAGAAATGAGATAAGCACTCCAGCTGCAACAGCCGAACCAATTACACCCGAAATGTTACTCGACATTGCATATTGTAGAAGATGGTTTGTTGGGTCATATTTTACAGCAACCTCATTTGCTACACGAGATGCCATAGGCACTGCACTTAGACCTGTTGCACCAATAAGTGGATTAATTTTCTTTTTAGTAAATAGATTTACAAGTTTTACAAAGAAAATACCACCAGCCATAGATACAGCAAACGCCAAGAATCCACCAACTACGATACCGATGGTTGTCCACTCTAAAAATACATCTGCACTCATTGTAGCACCAACCGAAAGACCTAAAAAGATTGTTGCAGAGTTCATAATTGCATTTGAAGCAGCATCAAATATACGAGAGGTATTGGCACCAATCTCTTTGATAAGATTACCAAACATCAACATTCCAACAAGTGGCACTGACGAAGGAACGATAATAGCTACAACTGTACCAACTGCGATTGGGAAGATAATTTTGGCAATACGCATATTTTTTATCTCCAATTTCGATGGATATGCCTTCTCTTGCTTCTTCATATTAATCATAAGCTCATTTTTTGTACAACAAGCCTTCGCCACAAGCGGAAGAATTACAGGCACAAGAGCCATATATGAATAGGCAGCAATTGCAATAGGACCAAGTAGATGAGGAGCCAATTTAATGGTTGTAAAAATAGCTGTTGGACCATCGGCACCACCAATAATACCTAGTGAAGCAGCCTCTTGCGGAGTAAATCCAAGAAGTACAGCCGCAACCAAAACAGAGAAGATACCCACCTGAGCAGCTGCTCCAAAAATTGCTAAACGCAAGTTACGAAGAAGCGGTCCAAAGTCGGTCATTGCACCAACACCCATGAAAATAATAGGAGGAAGCACACCTGTTTTGATAAGAGCATAGTAGATAAAGTTCATGATACCATAATCATGAGCAATCTCTAGTAGAGTCATGCTCATAATGCCATTTTCGTCGGTAGCTTGCACAACATTCATTGAACCTCCTGGTATGTTTGCTAGCAACACACCAAAAGCGATAGGCACTAAAAGCAGCGGCTCATAACCTTTTTTGATACCTAAATATAGAAATACAAAGGCCACTGCCAACATTAATAGAGACGCAGGATTGTCGATAATTGCGCCAAACGCTGTCATCTCATATAGTTTTTCAAAAATATTCATAATTTTTTTAATGAATAATGATAAATGATAAATTATAAATGATAATATCCCTATCCGAAATTTATAATTTATAATTTACAATTTATCATTAATTAACTATCCAATCCTGATTATTACATCATCTTCATAAACGCTATCACCGCTATTTAAGCAAATTTCAGTAATTACACCATCAAAAGGAGAGGTAATTGCGTTGTAGGTTTTCATAGCCTCAACGTAACAGATTACATCACCATTTTTAACTGTATCACCTACTTTAACACCAGCCTCAGAGCCTTTAGTTAAGAAGAATTTACCCTCAAGTGGAGAGATAACCTCATTTCCACCAGCAGGAGCTGAAGCAGCAGCAGGAGCTGAAGCAGCAGCAGGAGCTGGAGCCGAAGCTACAGGAGCAGGAGCACTACCATCGCTAGGAACGATATTTACTCTAAATAGCTCACCATTAACATCTACAGTGATAGATTGAGGTGCAATTGCAGCCGATGCAGCTGGAGCAGCAGGTGCAGCAGGAGCCGAAGCAGCAGCTTTACGTTTTGCGATATCAGCTTCGAAATCGGCTTTAGCTTTACCCGATTTGTACGCTTCATATTGAGCAGGATGCATTGCATATTCAAATAACTCTTCGTCGTCCTGACCTATTTCCCAACCTTTTTCAGCCATTAATGCACGATATTTATCAAGTGCATCTGGGTATTCTGATTGAGGGTCGCCTGTAAAGAAAACTCTACCTTGCTTCTGAGCTATAGCTTTAATCTCTGGAGCTAACTCACCTGGAAGACGACCTGATTTACCAAGAATCATATCCCAAATATCGTCAGCAATCATACTCCAACGCTCTTTACCTTTTAACATCTGCATAACGTTCATAAGCGCAACATTTTTAACATATTGGCTAAATGGAGTAACAAGCGGTGGGAAACCTAATTTAGGCCATACGTAAGCCACTTCATCAAACAGTTTGATAAGAAGTTCATCTTGAGTGATTGTAGGTTTGCCATTTTTAGTGAAGTAGCGATTAATGCTCTCAAGATTTGATTCTAGGTCGGCCATCAAACTACCCATCATACCACCTGGCAGACCAGGACCGATAAGAAGCGAGTTCATTAGGCGGTTTTTAGGGCTAATGTAGAAGCCTAAGAAATCGTCCATAAACTCTTGAGTAAGAGAACGAACTTTCATATAGGCATCCATATTGATGTCAGCAACTTTAAAACCTGCATCTTTCAACATTGCATGAACTGTAAGTAGGTCGGCATGACCAGTACCCCATGAAAGAGGCTCCATACCTACATCGATATAGTCGGCACCAGCTTTACAAACCTCTAAAATAGAAGCTACTGAGAAGCCCGGACCTGCATGACTATGATATTGGACAGGAATTTCAGGATATTTTGATTTGATGTTAGCAACGATTTTGCCTAGAGAAGCAGGACGACCAACACCAGCCATATCTTTAACACAAATTTCGTCGGCACCAGCCTCGATTAGCTCATAAGCTAAGTTAGTGTAGTACTCAACAGTGTGGATAGGCGAGAAAGTGATACTTAAAGCAGCTTGCGAAATCATTCCAGCAGCTTTAGCATACTTAATTGAAGGGATAATATTGCGAGTGTCGTTAAGACCACAGAAAGTACGAGCGATATCAGTACCTTGTGCTTTTTTTACTTTATAGAATAGTTGACGTACATCATCTGGTACAGGACTCATACGCAGACCATTAAGAGCACGGTCAAGCATATGTGTTTGGATGCCAGCCTCAGCAAAAGGCTTAGTCCATTTTCTTACTGCTGCATTTGGGTTTTCTCCAAATAGTAGGTTAACTTGCTCAAAACCACCGCCATTTGTCTCTACACGAGCAAAACAGCCCATTTTAACTATTTCTGGAGCAACACGCTCTAATTGGTCAACACGTGGCACATACTTTCCTGCCGATTGCCACATATCACGATACACCAAACTAAATTTAATCTCTCTACTCATTGTTTCTTATTTTATTTGATTTTCTTAAATTTTTTCAATTTTCTGAACTTGCATTTTACCATCTGTAGCAATATTTACAGCGGTAGAAATTGCTGCAACCAATTTTGGTGATGTTTTTGTTGTCGATTGGTTAGCGGCTGCATTTCGGCTCTTCTTCACCTCTTTCACCTCTTCAGGTGCATAGCGGTTAACAGCCATTATCAGCAGTTTACTAAAGTTTATTATACAAAGAAGTATAATAAACACTGTACCCATACCTACAGCCATTAGGGTTAAAGCTGTATTTAAGTTTTCCATATTATTATGACATTTAAAATTTTTCGCAATTTTTGTAAAGGTCTTAATTTTTTTCGAGAAAATCAAACACTTTTTTTAGAATACCATATTTTTGATAATATAGTAACACAGATTTAATATTTATAGTGATAAATTCATTATTTTTAAATCATGCACTAAAACACTGTAAATCAGGATTTTATATATCAAAAACAAACTGTTTTTTCTTTTAAAATAGATAATTTCACATTATCTACTTTTTTTGTTATTTTTTTATTAAGTAGGGTAAAATAATTATTGGTGTATTTTTAAAAGTGCTATTGGAGATGAGATTCAATAGCAAAAAATCTCATCTCCAATAGCACTTTTAAAAATACACCAATAATTATTTTACCCTACTTATTAGAACTCACCTTAAAACAAAAACTCTCTACCTAATCGAAACTAGTGCCTCTTCTAAAGAGATATTCATAGCTCGTGCTACTCCCTCACCATACATCTTATCAGCTTTATAGCAGTTGCGAACATGACGCTGCTTTATAAATAGCTCTGCATCGCCCATGGCACGTGCAGTATTTTCGTAAAGTGCCATTTTTTGCATATCGTCCATTAGTCGATAGAGCGCACCTGGTTGACTGTAGTAATCGGTATCAAAATCTCGCTCATTATAGCTAAATGCACCTCCTTGTAGCTTTAGTGGCGGTTCTTTAGTCTCTGGCGACTCTTTCCATTCACCATAACTATTTGGCTCATAGGTTATTGTACCACCCATATTACCATCTGTGCGCATTTGACCATCTCGATGATAAGAATGGAACGGGCAACGTGGTTTGTTTACTGGTATTTCATGGTGATTTACTCCCAATCGATAACGCTGAGCATCGGCATAGGCAAACAATCGTCCTTGCAGCATCTTATCGGGAGAAAACCCCAATCCATCGACAATATTCATCGGATTAAATGCCGCCTGCTCTACATCTGCAAAGTAGTTTTCAGGATTTTTATTAAGTTCAAACACTCCCACATCCATAAGCGGGAAATCGCCATGTGGCCACACCTTTGTAAGGTCAAAAGGGTTGATATGATACTCCTCAGCCTCTTGCTCACTCATAACCTGTATTTTCATCTGCCAAGATGGAAATTCTCCACGCTCGATAGCCTCATAGAGGTCACGTTGGTTTGAGTCACGGTCATAGCCTATAAGCTTCATAGCCTCCATATCGGTAATATTTTCAATCCCTTGATTTGAAACAAAGTGATATTTTACCCATGTGCGTACATTATCTTTGCTTATAAAGCTATAAGTGTGGCTTCCAAAACCGTGCATATTACGGAAAGATGCTGGAATACCTCTATCGCTCATAATTATGGTCACTTGGTGTAGAGCCTCAGGAAGAAGCGTCCAAAAGTCCCAATTCATATTTGCACTATGCAGATTTGTACGAGGGTCACGCTTTATAGCATGATTTAAATCAGGGAATTTTAGTGGATCACGAAAAAAGAATACAGGAGTGTTGTTGCCCACCAAATCCCAATTACCTGCATCGGTGTAAAATTTGATTGCAAAACCTCTAATATCTCTCTCAGCATCAGCAGCTCCACGTTCGCCTGCAACTGTCGAAAAACGAGCAAAACAGTCGGTTTTTTTGCCTATTTCAGCGAAAACAGAGGCTCTTGTATACTTAGTGATATCGTGGGTTACAGTAAAAGTACCAAATGCCCCCGAACCTTTGGCGTGCATACGTCTTTCGGGTATAACTTCACGGTCGAAATGGGCAATTTTTTCGATATACCATGGATCTTGAAGCAGCATCGGACCACGTGGACCTGCTGTCTCTACATTTTGATTGTCGGAAACAGGACGACCTGCTGCCGTAGTTAGTCTATTTTTTTCCATATTTTTATAATGTTTTATAAAGGGAGTTCTAAATTCTGGATTTTGAAGTTCCCATAACAAATTTTCAGTAGCAAATAGAGTGCTAAACTCTGTTTTAAGTAGGGAAAAATAATTATTGGTGTGTTTTTAAGAGTGCTTTTAAAAATATGGCAATAATTGTTTTACACTACTTAGTTGAAAGAAATATTAAAATATTAATATTTTCGTTATATTTGTGGAATAATCAACTAAAACTAAAAAAACAATAAACTATGAAAAAAACATTAATCATTTTAGGTGTAGTAGCAGTAGTAATTATAGTAATCTACTCTACATTTAAAGGAAACTACAACAATTTGGTAAAGTATGATGAGGGTGTAAAATCGGCTTGGAGTAGTGTAGAGAGCCAATACCAACGTCGTGCCGACCTTATCCCAAATCTTGTAAGCACTGTAAAAGGATATGCCGAGCACGAATCATCTACACTAGAGGCAGTGGTTGCTGCACGTGCAAGCGCAACAAAAACTACAATAAATGTCGAAGATTTAAGCGAAAGCTCGATGCAGCAGTTTAATAAGGCACAAGGCGAGCTATCGTCTGCTCTATCTCGTCTGCTTGTTGTAAGCGAAAATTACCCAGATTTAAAAGCAAACGAAAATTTCCGTGATCTTCAAGCACAATTAGAGGGTACTGAAAATAGAATTGCTACTGAACGTAAACGTTACAACGACACTGTTATCAACTACAACAGCTATGTTCGAAGCTTTCCTCGTAATATTTTAGCATCAATGTTTGGTTTCGAAACAAAACCTTACTACGAGGCTGAAGCTGGTAGCGAAAAGGCACCAGAGGTGAAGTTTTAAGTTAATTAAAATTTATAAAATGGAATTATTTTCAAAAGAGGAAGAAAAAAGGATAGTTGAAGCTATCAAAGCAGCCGAACTTGGCACCTCTGCCGAAGTAAAAGTTCATATCGACAAATATTGTAAAGGCAACCCTGTAGAGCAGGCTGTAAAGTGGTTTTACACCCTAGAAATGGAGAAAACAGCAGCTGCAAATGGCGTACTTATATATATAGCCTATAAAGATAGAAAAATGGCAATTATTGGCGACAAAGGCATAGATGCTGTTGTAGAAGAGGGATTTTGGGACTTTACCTATGAGCTAATGCGCCAAAATTTTTCTGCTGGCAACCATTGCGAAGGGTTGTGTAGAGCTATCGAAAATGTGTCGACTAAATTAAAGGAATTTTTCCCTTATACTAGCGACGATATTAATGAATTGAGTGATGAAATTTCTTATGGTAAATAGATTTAAAATATACTTTATAGCTCTGCTGCTATCGCTATGTTCATTTATAGCTATGGCTCAAAACTTTCCAGAGCCACAATCACCACCACGTCTTATTAACGATTTTGCATCTATTCTGACTGCTAATCAACAGCAGGATTTGGAAAAGTATCTTGTGGGTTTTTGCGATACCACCTCAAATGAGATTGCCTTAGTCACGGTAAATTCTCTCGATGGTATGGATATAGCACAATATGCCACTGAATTAGCGCAAAAGTGGGGTGTAGGTAGTGAGAAAAATGATAATGGTGTTTTGATGGTTGTAAAACCTAAAACTTCGAGAGAAAAAGGCGAAATTTTTATCGCTGTAGGTTATGGGTTAGAGGGTGCAATCCCTGATGTCTTGGCATCTCGCATAATTCGTGAGATTATGATTCCTCGCTTCTCTCGTGGCGATATGTTCGGAGGAATTGCAGCAGGAATGGAGCAGATAATGGTGCTCTCTAGCGATGAATATAGAGCATCGAAAAGAGCTCCAGCACAGAGCGATTTACCAATAACTTTTATCGTTATTGCAATGATAATCATCTTCTCAATTATCAGCTCTTTAACCCAAAAAAGGTCGAAAAACAGCGATGGTTCACAATATGGCGGCACAATACCTCCTATATTTATGTTTGGACCTACTTGGTCAGGCGGTAGCAGAGGTTCTTCTAGCAGAGGATTTGGAGGTGATAGTTTTGGAGGATTTGGAGGCTTTGGCGGTGGTAGCTTCGGCGGCGGCGGTGCTGGAGGGAGCTGGTAGGCTATACAAATTAAAAGGTGACTCAAAAAATAAATTACCAACTGTTTTTTACCACATTACCAAAAATCCAGACCATCACCCCTATTCACAAGCGTTGTGAGTGGAGGTATTAGTCTGGATTGTGTAATTTTAAGTAAATTTCTTTACTTTGGGGTCACCATCTTGTTTGTGTAGGGAAATAGCAAAAGGGGTTTTACGATTTCCCTTAAGAGAACTTCTAAAAATTGGATTTTAACGCTTTTATATTTTGAGGCTTCATCTTTGAATTTTACAAAATGCACCGTAGGCACCGCTACGCCCACATTTTGTAAAATCCAAATCTAAAACCTCAAAATAAAAAATCGAATAAAACCAATTATTAGAACTCCCCTTAAATATAGTTTTTTATTACAACTCACTTTTATATTCAAAATCGATAAATCGCATTGAACCAGCAGGAACTTTAAGTGTGATTGTGCCTTTATCGGTAGCAAAAGTTTCACCCGAAAGAATATCTTTTGCACTTAGTGGCATCTCGTTTTGTAGAGTAATTGTAGCTGTACGCTCAGCAGGATCTACATAACCTTGGTCTAACAATAACAAGCGAGCGTGGTTTTTACCAACTCTATAGAGTGCCCACGAAGCTCCATCAACTCTCATAAGCATTGTTTTACCACCTTTTTCAACACTATTTTTAAGCGTTGTGCCAAACGCTTTACCATCTACCTTTTTACCATCTACAATACCCTCATTTATGTTTGTAACAACATAATCAACACCCTGTTTTTTAAGTGTAGTAGCATATTTTGACTCTGCAATTGGCACCATACCGTTAGGAGTGGTAGGAATAAAGTTTAACCAGCGATACTCAGCACCCGAAGCGATACGAGAGTAGTCGTGCTCTGGAATATCTGCTCCACACCAATGCACACCTGCAACTGAAGCTACTGCATTATCATCATCAGAGCGGTAGCGTATTAAATCATGACCATTATTAACTCTCTCCAAATACTCTTGGTCAATATTGTCGACAAGCATCCACGAGCCAACCGAAAGAATATCATCTGGTTGTACATCAGGAATAAGACCAGAGTTGTTAAGAGCGAAAAAGGCGTTATAACCAGGTTTTTCAAGATATGCAATCGAAAATAGAAGTCCGTGACGACTACCGTATGCTGATGTAAGGGCTGCATTACGTAGATATGGCGAAACAGAGCGTTGTCCACCTGGGGCGTAAGGTCGCCATGAGGTTGGGTTATCGTCAACAAGACGCATAGCGTAGTTATTGATAGCACCACTCATATACATACCTACTCGACCCGAAAGGTTAAGGTCTTGAAGGCGGTTGTTTGTATCCTCTGCCGATGGAACCACTATATCGCTATATTTGCCCGATAAAAATAGCTCTTTCCAGATAGGTTCGTGTACATCTGCTGCCCAGAACATATTTTTGTAGCGGAAATATAGCTTTGTATCAGCTTTATTATCACGGATAGCTTTAGCTATGCGTGGCATATAGTTTTCGACAAAATACCCTACACGTGGGTCGCTGGTATTAGCCATTTCGGCATAAACCAAACCTCTACAGGTTGTAGGTGCTGCTGCAATCATCTGTTCGATGGTTTCAATCTGCACAAAAAACGGATCTGTACCATGTCCTACCCACATTTCGAAAGGCACGCCTGCTTTCTCTTTTGCTCTTGCTGCTGCAACTATATCTTCACGTTTGTCTTGATATTTTCTACGTTTATCTTTTAAAAGTGCGTTTTCACCAATAGCTTTAACTAGGTGTGAACGGTCGGTATCTTCCGAAAATCCACCACCTCCAGTCAAAAATGTAACCTTACCCTCGGTAAGTGCCTTAACTTTAGGGTCTAAATTTCTCTCTGAAAGACCTAAAACCACAAATTCGTTCTCCTCTTTAGTTTGATAATCTGGACGTTTAAAGTTTAGAGCTTGCTCATAAAGAGTGTTGATATTATTTTGAACTTCGCTATAAAGACCACCAAATTGATGCTCTTTTTGCACCCAATTTTCATCGTTTAAATCGTAGTAATATAGCGTATTATCACCACCAATCTGACCTGTACCTATAAGTAAATCCTCAGAGGGTACCGCCACTAAACCATTATAGATAATTCCGCTATGACGAGTCACTTTGGCATCAATCTCTTTGCCTGCAAGGTCAAAAAGGCGCATTACACCGCCAAACTGCATTACGATTTGCTCTTTTGCTGGCATTAGTGGAGCACAAAAGGCGTGTGAATAGCGTTGAGCATCGCTTTTATCGCCCTCTAAAGTAAGAATATTCTCTAACTCACCATTTCCAACATACACGATACCCATACCTGCGTGTCCTGCGATAATAATATCATCACGACCATCTTTATCAACATCGGCAACAGCCATATCATTTACCATATATGAGCCTGCAGGGCATACGCTCTCAATCTTACTCTCCTTAATAACCTTTTTGGTTACAGGGTCGATAAAACCGAAAAATTGTGATCTGAATTTGTCGTGGCTAAGTGTTAAAACAAGTAGCGACTCTTTGCCATCTTCCACAAAATCACCACTTTCGACGTATAGCACTGAACCTGAGATAGGGGTTGTCGATAGAAGTTTACCATTTGCATCAAGTTCATAAAGTTGATAGTCATTACCGCCTGCAAAAATCTTTGTATCAGCTCCACTACCTATTGTAGCAGCTTGTACAAGTCGAGTTTTTTTGTCAGTAGTGAATTTCCAAAGCAGCTCACCGCTACTTTTCCACGCATATACCGCACCACTTGCACTAACACCGATTAAATCGTCGTTAGAGTCGCCATCGATATCTTTAGCCAAGATTTCGAACATTACGGCTGGTTTGTCGGTAGGGTTGCGCCAAGATTGCTCTCCAGAAAGAGAGTTTAACGATACAGTTCCATCAATTTCTGAGATGTAAACCATCGGTTTGCCATTAATTTGGGCAGGAACCACATTTCTTATTGCGCCAGTAGGCTGTACTACACTATCAGGGAGATTTAGGTTAGCACTACCACACGACGATAAAGAAAGCGAAAGCACTGCTGTTGACATTAGCAGCGAAAAAGTCGATTTTTTCTTCATGCTTTTAGTTATTAGAGGAGTTTAAAAATCTATACTTTGAGAGATTTTAGAAGCTCCCAATAGTAATTAATTAGGGATATTTTGGGGTGTTAAAATAATCTTTTTGGGTATTTTGGATAAATTATATTTTTGTAGTTCCTAAAATATTTTAAGCTGCTAATTTTGAGTTTAGCAGCTTAAAATATATGTAGGGAAGTTTTATAAGTTCCCACTACTTAATATATCCTCTAAATGTAGCAGGAGTAGAGAAATCTGATGAAACTGTCAAAGTGCTGTTTTCACCCGTTGGGCTAATGCTTAAATCAAATTTATAGTTTTGATTTTGCTTGTTTACTCTTGAGCGAAGAGTTACAGATATGCTTTTTTTACCCTCTTTATAGGTCATCTCATATTTTTCGTCGTTTACATCTAAGTGACGAAGCAGTGTAGGTTGCCCTATAGGCGATGCAGTGCCATAAATTGGAAGATAACATCTTAAATTTGATGGAGTTACCTGTATCATCCAAAGGCTACGCAACTTAATATTAGAAACTTTTGCATTACCCGAAGAGAGCAAATCAGTGGCGATAAACTCAAATCGCTTAGAGCGTATCTTTGCCTCCATTGCCGACATTTCTGACTGAAAAACAGCCTCTTTTTGCTCTTTTTTAACCTCTTTTTTCTGCTCTTTACTCGATTTGTTTTGGGCTTGAGCCTCTAATACAGAACCTATCGAAAATAGAAGCGACATAATAAATAGACAAACTAACTTTTTCATACGCAAGTGTTGATAAATTATTAATTATATATTACAAATTATAAATTGTAATTTATTACAAATATAATGCTTTTTTTTATTATTTTAAATAATTAACGGTTAATTTTCGCTGCTAAACGAGAATAGACTCCAAGTGGCAACACTTTTCCAAAATTATCGTTAAAAAACAGCTCTCCAAACTCAATATCATCACGTTTAAATAGCTGGTTTATAAGCCCTCTGCTCAGAAGAGCAGAAAGTCCCATTGAGTAGAGGTTTAATACCAAAAATCCATCCTTTTCAAGCAGTTGAGCACAATCGGTAAGAAGCTCATAGATATCTTGCTCCAAAATCCAACGCTCTCCATCGGCTCCTCTACCATAGGCTGGAGGGTCGAGGATAATTCCATGATATTTTTTTGAGCGTTTCACCTCTTTTTTAACAAATTTCCGTGCATCTTCTACAATCCATCGAATAGAATCTAATGAGCTTGCTTCCAGATTTTCACGACTCCACGTTACCACCTGTTTTACGCTATCGACGTGTGTTACCGAAGCTCCTGCGCTTCTTGCAGCAAGCGAAGCTCCACCTGTATAGGCAAATAGATTGAGTACATTTACATTATCTACTCCCTTGCTCCTTAGCTTTTCTATGTTGTCGTATATAAAATTCCAATTTACTGCCTGCTCAGGGAAAATTCCAACATGTTTAAATGAAGTTAATCCAAGACGCATTTTTAGAGCCATTTTCTTGTAGCGATACTCTACAAACCACTGTTGTGGCATATTTCGTTTTAGTCGCCACTCACCTCTATCGTCGCTGTTTTTATCACGACGAAAATAGGCGTCTGCTCTCTGCTGCCACTCACTATCGCTAAGCGACTTTTGCCAAAGTGCTTGTGGTTCAGGGCGTGCAAGAATATAATTTCCAAAACGTTCAAGTTTTTCAAAATTTCCGCTGTCAATCAGCTCATAATCAACCCAATCAGTCGGGGTGTATAGTGTAGGTTTTAACATGTAAGAGTATAGAATTATGAATTATAAATTACAAATTATGCATTATGAATTATGAATTATGAATTAAAAATACCACCATTTCGCAATTTTTACAATCAAATTTCAAATCAAGTCGGCGATTATTATTAACAATATATAGGCTACGCTTATCGCCTCCCTCTTTTAGGCATCGCCCAATCTCACGACGTAGGCAGTAGCTGGTTCGCATAAGCTCAACGCCCTCAAATTTTCGATTTAGCTCAATAGCCTGCTCTATATCTTCTGCTCCACACTCCTTGTAGAATGCGTAGGCTAGGTTGTTTGCCACATTTGCCTTATAGCTTATTTTTTTATCTGCTAGCTGAGCTGGTTTTAATTTTTGACCCACACTAAAAGGATAATTATCAGCTATTTTCTGCTGCATTTTCTCAAAAAGAGAGTTTCGCATGTTGTTTTGCATTTTTATAGGCAAAAATGGTACTCTTTTATATTTTGAATCCTCTTCTTGAGTCACTACTATAACTTTTTGAACATTAAAGATAGAATCTCCACTTTTAGAAAAGTTTGTAATTAATCCCTCTACTGCCTTTTCAATATTTTTAGCCTCGTCACACTCAAACTCTTCACTGCACTCAAAATCACCATATTTTATTATAACTTTACCAAAATATATCTCAAATTGAACATCAAGATAACGTTTTTCGACAGAGTTATTTAGCGTATCGACAAACTTTTTATCGTAGTTTCTGTAAATTTTACATCCTACCGAAATTTCGTCGATTCTAGCCACTTCAAACGAGTCACCAAAGAATTTATTTACATACGTGCCCGAAAAGTGCCCATTACTAGCAAAAAAACAGATACCATCGCCAGAATTTAGCTCTACACTAGTTCCAAAATCACTTTTTTTACCTCCTTTTGCAAGCACAACTTTATTACCTCTAATCGAGGCAACTTCACCTACATACTCACCGACCGATTTTGCACTATCAAAGGTTGCAATATCTTTAGTTTTACCATTGAAAAAGTAGGGTGTAAATTGGCGTGAGAAGCTACGAGCTGGATTTGGTGTAAACTCCACTTTCGACACCCCTTTTGAGGCTCTCTCATACTCTTGCGGATGCTCTTTTATATATTTGTCAATCTTGCGATTAAAATATGAGACGCTATTTTTGAGGTAGACTATATCTTTTAGTCGACCTTCGATTTTAAAGGATGTTACCCCTGCTTCGATAAGTTCATCTACCGACTCTGAAAGCGATAAATCTTTAATTGATAGTAAATGCTTATTTTTTAGAAGCAGATTATCATCCTCATCAAATAGGTTGTAGAGCGAACGGCATGGTTGGGCACAAACTCCACGATTTGCACTCCTTTGTGCCACTGCTTCGCTTAGATAGCAGTTGCCACTATAGCTCACACATATTGCTCCATGTACAAAACACTCAATATCTACCTCTGTATTTTGACAGATATTCTCGATTTCAGCCTTTGAAAGTGCTCTTTCCAAAATTACTCTTTCAAAACCTACCTCTTCGAGAAATTGCACCCTTTGGAGGGTTAAATTGGCAGTTTGAGTGGAGGCAAATAGCTTAATTGGCGGAATTTTCATCTTTGCAAATGCCATATCTTGTACAATTAGAGCATCTACACCAACCTCATAGAGTGCATCTACCATACGTTCAGCAGCCGAAATCTCGTCATCATAAATTATGGTATTAAATGCCACATACACCTTAACACCAAATAGATGTGCATACTCCGTAAGTCGTTTTATATCCTCAATAGAGTTAGCGGCTGCCTTTCGTGCTCCAAAATCTGGTGCACCAATATAGAGGGCATCAGCACCACAATTAATTGCAGCTAAGCCCGATTCATAATTTTTTGCAGGAGCTAGAAGCTCTAATTTTATCTTTTTACTCATTTCTTTATAGAGATTAGGGATTAGAGATTAGAGATTAGGGATTAGGGATTAGAGGTTAGGGATTAGAGATTAGGGATTAGAGGTTAGGGATTAGGGATTATTAATTAACCAAAAACTCCACCAACTTAGCAACTGCTCTGCCTCGATGAGAAATCAGATTTTTATCCTCCATCGACATCTGTGCAAAGGTAGTTTCGTAGCCAATAGGGCGGAAAATTGGGTCGTAACCAAATCCATCACCTCCCTCTCTAACTTCGGTTATCTCACCCTCAACTACACCCTCGAAAAGATACTCAGTGCCACCTAAAATTAGTGCTATAACGGTGCGAAAACGGGCAGTACGCTGCTCTTTACCCTCCATTTTAGCCATTAATTTAGCCATATTTGCCTCGCTTCCCGAACCCTCAGAGCTATCCTCTGCATAGCGTGCCGAGCGAACTCCTGGTTCACCGCCAAGTGCATCGACCTCTAAAGCGGTATCATCGGCAAAACAATTTTTGCCAGTACGCTCATATAGATAACGAGCCTTTTGAAGTGCATTTCCCTCAACTGTGGGTTGCTCTTCGGGAATATCTTCTGTTACACCACATTCACATGGGGTTATTAGTTGCCACTCACCTTTTAAAAATGCTGCAACCTCCTCCAATTTATGGCGATTATTCGTTGCGAATATTATTGTTTTCTCCATTGCTGAAAAATTCTATTATTGATTTTGCCTGTTTAAGTGTTACCACTTTTTGTAGCTCCTCGTGCGAAGCATTTTTTATTTTACCGACTGTTTTAAAGTATGTAAGCAGCTTTTCGACGCTTTTTTTACCAATTCCCGGTATTAAATCGAGCTGCGATATAATAAATCCTTTTGAACGTTTATTACGGTGAAAGGTTATACCAAAACGGTGTGCCTCGTTACGTATGTGCATCAAAACTTTAAGTGTTTCGGAGCTTTTATCGAGATAGTAAGGGGTCGAGTCGTTAGGGAAAAATACCTCCTCAAGTCGCTTTGCAAGCCCTATAATCTCCACTTTATGCTCTATTTTTAGCTCTTTTAGCACCTCATACGCTGAACTTAGCTGCCCTTTACCTCCATCGACCACAATTAAATCGGGAAGCTCTCCGCCCTCCTCGATAACTCTACTATAACGACGTGTTAGAGTCTCGTACATCGAAGCAAAGTCGTCGATACCTACAACAGACTTAATATTAAAGTGTCGATACTCTTTTTTTGACGGCTTACCATCTCTAAATACTACACACGAAGAAACAGGGTAGTTTCCCTGTATATTCGAGTTGTCAAAACACTCAATATGACGAGGTTCGACATCCATCTGCAAGTCGCTTTTCATCCTGCTCATCACCCTTTCGGTGTGTCGCTCAGGATTTACTTTCTCCACAAACTTTAGCTTCTCAAGCATAAAAAGTTTGCAATTTTTTTGCGATAATTCGAGCAATTTTAGCTTGTCGCCACGCTGTGGAACAGTAAAATCGATATTTGTAAAGAAGTCGCTTACGGGCAAAAATGGTACTACCACCTCACGTGATAGCTCACGCCCAGTAAAATCCTTTACCCTTTGCAGAGCAAACGCCAATACCTCCTCTTTGGTCTCCTCAATAACAGCACGAAGCTCTACCGAAAAAGAGTTTACAACTGCTCCATGAGCAATATGCAAATAGTTGCAATAATAATAGTTATTGTCCGAAATTATCGACACTATATCCATATTATTGTAGGTTGGCGAAACTAGCACCGACTTACTTTTATAGTTGTCGAGCAGCGAAATTTTGTTTTTTATCTTTTGAGCATTTTCAAACCTTAAAGCTGCGGCTTCACTCTGCATCAACTCATTAAGATAGGCGTAAGCCTCATCGGTGTTGCCTTTTAAAATACGTGCAACCCCTACTATAGCCTTTTCATACTCCTCTTTTGAAATTTCACCTGTGCAGGGTGCTTTACAGTTGCCAATATGATACTCTAAGCATCTATCAAATTTATCACGCCTAACCCCCTCCTCAGTAAGTCGAAGAGAGCAGGTGCGAATAGAGTAAATTTTGCGTACAACATCCAATATATTGCGTTGAACTGCCACCGACGGATATGGTCCAAAATATTGGGAGCCATCTTTTACCAAATTTCGAGTCTGTAGAACACGAGGGAATGGCTCCTTTTTTATCACAATCCACGGATAGGTTTTGTCGTCTTTTAAAAGGATGTTGTAGCGAGGTTTGTTCTGTTTTATAAAGTTGTTTTCGAGCAGAAGAGCATCCTCTTCGCTCTCGACAACTGTATGTTGAATATCCACAATATTCCGCACCAAAACAAGCGTTTTTGCCCCTTTTGTAGCGGTAGAAACGAAATATGAAGATACCCTTTTTTTAAGATTCTTTGCCTTACCCACATAGATAATCTTACCATCTTTATCATAAAAACGGTAGACACCCGGTAGTTGTGGGAGCAGCGAAACTTTATCCTTTAATTCCAAATTCATAATTCATAATGCACAATTTATAATGCACAATTCATAATGCATAATTCATAATTTATAATTCATAATGCGAATAAAGGTTTGAAAATTTCAGCCATTTTTATCTACAAAATAGTCAAAAATAACTTTTTTTAATGCTTTTTTAGAAAAAGCACGCCTAAAGGGCTGGTAAAAATCGTTCGATTTCACTCACGGCTTCGCTCCGCTCGCAAAAAGCGGAAGAAGGTTTTTCTTGCCCTTTATTGGCATTCATAATTAAATATTGTCAATTATGAATTATGCATTATGAATTATGAATTAAATTGAAGAGAGGAATCTCTCACAATCAATAGCAGCTACGCAACCCGAACCAGCAGCTGTAATAGCTTGACGATAGTGAGGATCTTTTACATCACCAGCAGCAAATACACCCTCAACATTAGTTTTTGAAGTACCAGCTTCTGTTACGATATACCCCTCAGCATCAAGAGTTAAATAATCTTTAAACACCTTTGTATTTGGAGTATGACCAATAGCTAAGAAGAAACCATCTATATCAATAGTGCGCTCATTTCCATCATTGTCAACAAGTAGAGCACCTGTTACGCCATCTTCGTCACCAAGTACCTCACGAGTGTTGTGGTTAAATACAACTTCTATATTTTCTGTATCAAAAACTCTCTGTTGCATAGCTTTAGAGGCACGTAGATAATCTTTACGAACCACCAAATATACCTTTTTACAAAGCGAAGCTAGGTAAGTAGCCTCCTCACAAGCAGTATCGCCACCACCAACTACTGCAACAACTTTTTTGCGGTAGAAAAATCCGTCGCAAGTGGCACAAGCCGATACACCCATACCTCTAAACTTCATCTCTGATTCCAAGCCTAAATATCGAGCAGTTGCACCAGTCGAGATAATTACCGAATCGGCTTCGATTTGGATAGTTTCGTCAACTGTAACTTTAAAAGGACGAGCAGAAAAATCGACATTTGTAATAATTCCATTACGAATATCTGCGCCAAAACGTGCAGCCTGTTTTCTAATATCCTCCATCATCTCCGTACCAGTTGTACCCTCAGGATAACCTGGGAAATTGTCGATTTCGGTTGTTGTTGTTAACTGCCCCCCTGGCTCAATGCCTTGATATAACACTGGTGAAAGATTTGCACGTGAGGTGTAAATTGCTGCTGTATAGCCAGCAGGACCACTACCAATAATTAGACATTTTACTTTTTCCATACTCTTCTCTTATTTGTGGAAGTATTCTCTTCTTCCAGATTTATTAATTTTTCTATTTTTATATCTTTACTTATATCGTTTTTTTCTACCTCAATAAAATCGAATAGATTAAATTTCCAAACTGTATTAGGATAATTTGAAACAGAAATAGACTCTAAAATATTTGTGTCGGCAATTCTACCTCTATTCCTATCAACACTCTGTAAAATAGCCTCATTGAGCTTAGCTGCTAGCATTTTACCGCCTGTAACATTAATATGAATATGATCTTTCGCAGCCCAACCGTTTTCAACAAATTTCAACACTCCTCCATAAGTTTGCATCGCATCAAAAGTGTTCCAGTACATCACCTTACACTCCTCAGCCATTTTTCGCTGCTCCTTTTCGAGTGCAGGAATAAATTCCAAGAGGCGAGCAACACCATCTTTTACAAATGCTCTCTCGCTAACACCCATTATCAAAATAGCCGACTCTGGATAACACTCCTTCACCCTCTCAACCGCCTTTTTCATAGCATAAGTGTAGCTGCTGTAGTTTAAACGCCCTTCATAACAAACATTTAAACCATACTCCAACACCACTAGGTCGTATCTCATATCCTTTCGTGAGTCCATAATCAGCTCTTTATCTGAATATGACATATTTATCCCCGAATTTCCCCGAATAGAGAAGTTATCGACGCTTACCCCAACCTCACTACCATCAAGAAGTGCACCATAAACCGTTAATCCCTCTACATTATAAAACTGAAATTTTATGGAATTTATTTTATCTTCATGAATAGTTATAGATTGAAGAGTATCGGCACTAGAGGGATTAAATTCTAAAGTTTTTTCACCATTTACAACCACACTAAAACGACTATTTCCGCTATTTGTAAATATCAAAGTAGCCTTATTTATTTTTGATGCTCCCTCTTTGTAAGATGTTGGTGAATAACTAACCCACGAACCCTCTTTGGGTAAAAATTGAGTTCCAGAGAGTAGATAACGCCCCTCGTTTGGGCTTCGTGCTATAAATTTTGTTGTCCAATCACTGCTAAAAGTGTGTTTTGCAGTACCTTGAAATTTTGCAGCTACTGAGGTAATGGGCATAAATCCCAATCCAAACCCCCCATAACCATCTTGAAGCATCTCTCTAACATCCATAGTCAAAATATCACCCTCAATATACGAATCACCCACAAATGCCACTCTTACATTGCGCTTATCAGTTTGTGTAACTGCCTGAGCCAACATTAAACTATATATCTTATCGTCAGAATAATCTATTATTGGTATAATCGAATCAGCCGAAACCTTTTGCTCCGAAATCTCATTAAAATTATAGGCATACCCCTCTTTCAACAGTGAAAAACCACATAAATGTAGTAGTATAACAGTTAGAGCTAAAATCAATATATTTTTCAATTTACTAATAATCATGATATTAATATCTATTTTTAAAAATACGAACAAACTATTCAACCTACAAAGTTAACATTTTTTTTTAACTCCTATATGCCTAATTTGCTAAAAGGTTGTTTTAGGGCTAGTTATCATAAATTTCGTATTTTTTAACATTATCATTTAAAGGTGAAAGACCTTAATAACTAACCAATCCGCATAAACCCTCCACACCAAACGCATATTTACACTACTTATTACTACAAATATATAGTTTTACAGTTCGACTAACAAAATTTTTATCTATTTTGATAGTCGAAAATAGCTATCTGCCTATAATAAATAGTAGTAAAACTACCC